>JAKAIZ010000183.1 GCA_021814065.1 Nitrospirota bacterium
GGCCGATCGAACGCATGCCGAGCACGAGGATCAGCAGACTTACGACGGTGGCCAGCACCGGTCTTCGTATGAAGATATCGGTGAATTTCATCGGGATTCCCGCTACTCGTCCTTCGGCTTCGGCGCTGGGTTGTCGGTCGGGACGATAGAATTGTTGATTATGACCGGCGTGCCGTTACGCAACTTTATTTGGCCGGTGGTCACGACGATATCGCCTTCCTTCACGCCGCTGAGCACCGCCACCTGATCGCCCCGGGTCTCGCCCGTCGTCGCGAATTTCTGCTCGGCGACCAACAGAGGTTTGCCGTCCGGCCCCTTGCCGTGCTCCTGAACGAGAAATACCACATTGCCGTATGGGTTATAGGCGATAGCCGTCTGCGGGAGCGTGACATAGCGCCGGCTTCTTCCGACTGTAATATCGGTCGTTACATACATGCCCGGCAGCAGCAGATGGTGCGGATTCCGGATCGTTGCCCGGACCTGGACATTGCGGGTGTTCAGGTCGACCTTCGGGTCGACTGCGGCAATCTCGCCTGAGAACGTCCGTCCCGGGAAGGCATCGGTCCTGACCGAGACCTTATGGCCGGTCGCGACTTGGCCGACGGACTTCTGCGGCAGGTAAAAATCCACATGAATCGGATCAAGAGACTGCAACGTGACGATCTTGGTGCCTGCATTGAGATACTGGCCGAGGTCGACCGCGCGGATACCGAGACGGCCGGCGAAGGGTGCGTGAATGAATTTTTTGTCAACCAGCGCCTGCTGCTCGGCGACCTGCGCCCCGGCGCTCTTCAGGTTCGCAATGTCAGCATCGAGTGTCGCCCGGCTGATCGCCTGGATTTCGAACTGCTGCTGGTCGCGCTCATATGTCTGTCTGGCGAGTTCCGCCGCAGCCTTGAGCGAACGCAGTTTCGCGATGTCCGAATCGGCGTTCAGGTCGAGAAGTGGCGCGCCGGTATCGACTTCCTGGCCGGACGAGAAATGAATGGCCGAAACGATGCCGCTCACCTCGGGTGAGATGTCCGCACCGCGCACGGCCACTAGCGAGCCGACAGCCTCTGTCATGGGCTGCCACTCCTGAAAGGTCGCCTTCATCACGGAAACGGTCTGTGGCGGCTCGCCGTGAGCTGCCATGGATTTTCTGATCATCCGCGCCTTGTAGGCCTGATAGCCGAATATCCCCCCGAACAGGACACCTGCGAGTACCAGCATGATCAACATTCGTTTAGTCATAAGGTTTCCTCACGTGTAGGGGCACGGCATGCCGTGCCCCTACGTATTTTATTTTCCCCCCCGGTTCCACCAGCCGCCCCCGAGTGCCTGGAAAAGGGCAGCGGTGTCGGCAAAACGCAACGCCCGCGCCTGCACTAAGAGTATGCGCGCCTGCTGGTATTGGCGCTCGGCGTTGAGCAGCGAAAGATAGTTTACTGCCCCGAGTCTGAACTGTTTCTGGGTAAGATCGAGCGTATCGGCCGCGGCAGCATCGGCCTCAGCCTGCGCAGTAAGCGCAACGGCATCGGAATCGAGCGCGCGCAGCACATCGGCTACGTTCTGAAATGCCTGTAACACGGTTTCCCTGTATTGTGCCGACGCCTGATCGTACGCGGCTACTGCCGCGCTTCTCTTGGCGATCAGTTCCCCGCCGTGAAAGACCGGTTGCAGCAACCCTGCGCCCAAATTCCAGACCGATGTTCCCTGTCCGAACAGATTCGACAAATTTGTAGTTTCCGACCCGTAATTGCCGGTGAGGGTGATCTGCGGGTAGAGGTTTGCGGTCGCCACCCCGACCTGGGCGCTTGTCTGGTGCAGCAGTGCCTCGGAAGCGCGGATGTCCGGACGCTGGCGTACCAGCGAAGAGGGCAGGCTTACCGGTAGTTCCTGGGGGAGATGGAGGTCGTCAAGGATGAATTCGGGCAGGTCGGCTTCAGCGGGCAGGGCACCGGTCAGAACGGCCAGCAGGTGGCGCGTCTGTGCAAGTTCCTTCTCAAGGGGGGGCAGTGTTGCCCGTGTCTGTGCAAGCTGGGCCTTCTGCGCAAGAACGTCGGCAAGAGATGCACCACCCAGCCGGAACTGTTGCCCGACAAGATCGAGTTGCTTTTCCTGCGCGGATATAATATCGCGGGTCGCGCGGATCTGCGAGCGGAGGGAAGCCTCTTTTACCGCGGCAGTGACGATATTGGACGTGAGCGTGAGATATGCACCTTCGAGCTGAAAGCCCTGGTAGTCGACCAGCGCCCGGAGCGCCTCAAGCTCGCGACGGCCGCCGCCGAAAATGTCGAGAGCATATGAGACGTTCACCGAGGCGTTATAGAGGGTCAGGAGCTCGCCCTGCCCGGGTTGGCCGAATGCGGCCCCCGAGAACTTCTCGCGGGTGACCGAGCCTTGCGCGTCCACCGAAGGGAAGAGTGTCACCCCGGTTTGGGCGGTGAGGTTCTCTTTCGCCTGACGCAGCGCTGCCCGGGCCGACGCAAGCGTCGGGCTTTTTTCCAGCGCCATGCGGATTAATCTGTCGAGCGCCTCTGAATGGAACAGCGCCCACCACTGATCCGGAATCTCTTCCCCGAAGGCGAACCGCTGGGCTTCGCCGCCGGCACCCGGTGCGGCCGAAGTCTTTTCCGGTAATGGGGCCTTCGTATAGGTATTCACATCCGGGGCCTCCGGTTTGTGAAAATCCGGACCTACCGTGCACCCCGCAAAGGAAAGGGCGCAGAGCAGCCCAACGACGAGAGCCCGCGCGTTCAAACCAGGAATCATCCTATGTTTTCCGGCATGTCTGACCTCGTCCTCCACTGATATTAAGATTTACTATCCGGAACGTCCGGCGGGTAATCGAAGTCACCGGAGCTGAATGCCTGAACGCTGTAAATGGCGAGAGAGACGATACCCCAGGCAAGACCTACCACGACGCTCAGGTCAATGATCCCCCGCCACGGCTGGGACAGGAGGCGCACCAGAACGATCAACACAATGATGCCCGCCGTCACCGAGATTGAGGTGATCTTCCTTCTTCTCGTTGCATGGAAAAACCCCATACAGAAGAGCGGCGCAAGCAGTGCGTGGAGCACATTCGGATGGTTCCTCAGGTATTTAGCCCTGGCCGCCACCCGCGGAGAAAACTTCTGCTGGAAGGCGCGGTAGCCTTCCGCGTATGCCATGAAAAAGACGCAAAGCAGAAGTGTAATCCAGTGCTGCCATCCGAGGTCGTAAGAAAATGCCGCCTGTGCGATGACAAAGAGGCGGTACACAGCGCTGCCGAGCAGCAGAAATACGCCCGTCAGACCCCATATCGCTCCGAATGTTCCCATGCAAATACTTTACTTGTCTTTTTGAGGAATGTCGAGTCTATGTAAGCGGGGACGTGGCCTAGGCGCGTGGATGGGATTCGGACAGGAGGGCGTCGGTCGGGTCTGCTTCTTTCACGTCGTCGGATTTGAAATCGTTTTTGAATATTGTGAGCACAAGAAATGGGATAAGCTCGATAAGATAAGCGACCACGGTGGCCCAAAAAACCATGATAGAGAGGACATACCATTTTTCCACTGTCCCGGCTGTCACCAAAGACGACAGCACATAGAAGAGAACGAAAAAGATCCCCCAGATGACCGGTATGAATGCGGCCATAAGAACGAACCAGCGGTATGGCTTGTGGCAGGCTAGTTTCCACAGCACCGCGGCGAAGATGAGATAAGGGACGAACACACGATACGCGTTATACAAATTGTCGAGGATGAAGGAGGCGCCTTCTTTGTATGTGAACGAAAAGACGAGCAGACAGAGGCACCAGAGCACAAAAGGAAAGAACAGAGATATCTGAAAAAATCGGGACTGGGTCATATGCTTATCAACGACGTTTCCATCGCTGCCTCATGGTTCAAAAAATCGGAAAGGTTGCCGACCCTTTCCTCGCTGCCCGCCGGGACCGGGAGAAATACGGCCCCTCACTTTATAAAATAAATTGGAGCCGCTGGATTGTCAACGTGAAGTTATATTTATAAAATGGCTTGTTCCTGTGCTTTGCAGGTAGGGCCGTCAGGCATTGCGCGAAAGCCGGTTCTGGTATACTATTTCACCCGCGCAGGTGATGCGCGGCAGCAGCGCTGAAAAAGTCTTACAACGTCGACACGATATTATCATGATTCACATGAATGCAAACATAAAGTTATGTGGTATCGGGAGAGAGGTTGATGGGCCTTATCCCGGGGCGGTAGGGTGTCGCGGACAATCCATTTTTCATCGCCGTCGTCGCGCATATAATACATATAATATATGAGTTCTTCTCCTTATATCCGTTCTCTCCTCAGGCAGATTGCCACACTCTGGTTTATAGGCTACCTGCCGGTGGCGCCGGGGACGTGGGGGAGCCTTGCAGGACTTGTTTTTGTCGCGCTGGTCCACATGTCGCTCCCGGCCCTACTTGGAACGATTGTCGGCGGGACTGTCCTGGGCATCATTGCGGCCGCCGCTGCTGAAAAGGCGATCGGCCAGACCGACAGCGGGCATATCATCATCGACGAATTCATCGGCTATCTCGTCTCCGTAGTCTTTGTCCCCCACACATACGGTTATCTGGTCGCCGCCTTCCTTTTGTTCAGGTTTTTCGATATACTAAAGCCATTCCCCATACGGACGGTGGAGAAGAAGTTGTCCGGCGGGCTTGGCGTCATGGCCGACGACATCCTTGCTGGTATGGTTACGAACCTGGCACTGCAGATATGGAAAATGAGTTTCTGACAATCGTCAAAGAGATATCCGACAAGCTGGTCCAACGGGAGCTTATGCTGAGCGTTGCCGAGTCGTGCACCGGCGGGCTCATTTCTCACGAGATCACAAACCTCCCCGGCTCCTCGCTTTTTTTCGAGCTTGGGGTAGTAAGTTATTCCGAAGAGTCCAAAAAGTCCGTCCTATGCATCGGTGCATCTCTGCTCAAAAAGCACGGGACGGTGAGCGAAGAGGCAGCGGTCGCAATGGCCGAGGGTGTCAGAAAACTGGCGGACACGGATGTGTCTCTTTCGATCACCGGGGTTGCGGGACCCGCGGCGCTCGAAGATAAAGAGGTAGGTCTTGTGTATATGGCGGTTTCCCTGAAGGATATGACCGAATCCAAGGGGATGAGCCTGAAAGGCGACAGGGAGACGATCAAAAGGAAGGCATCCCTGGAGGCGCTCAGGTTTCTCAATCAGGTCCTTAGGTTATGGCTCTGAGGTGCTTCATCGCGGTGACCCTTCCGGCGCCGCTGAAGCAGTCAGTCGGGGAGATGATGAGGAGTCTGGGTGAGACAGGTGCCGATGTAAAGTGGGTCCCGGAGCAGAACCTTCACCTTACCCTGAAATTTCTCGGCGCCATCGGGGAGGAAAAGATTGAGGAGATGACCGGGGCGCTCCGCAAAAAACTATCACCTTACCGCCCTTTTTATATTACAATAGGCGGTGTCGGATGTTTTCCCGGAGGAAGGCACCCTCGGGTAATATGGGTCGGCATTCAGGAGTACGGGCCCCTCGAGGATATCTACAGGGAAGTAGAGAGCGTGATGAAGCAGTTCGGATATCCCCCGGAAGACAGACCTTTTTCTCCCCATCTGACGATCGGAAGGGTAAGGTCCGGCAAGAGGCTGGCGGAGGTTTTGAAAAGACTTGATGAGCTCCGGGCGGTCGATATTGGCGAATTCGAGGTAAAGGGAGTGACATTTATGAAGAGCGAACTTAAACCGGGCGGGGCAGAATATTCAAGCCTTGCTGAAATACAGTTGGAGGGGAATAATGGCGACCAAGGAGATGAATAAGGACAAGCTGAAGGCCCTTGAAATGGCCATCTCGCAGATCGAGAAGAATTTCGGGAAGGGGTCTATTATGCGGTTGGGGGAAGATGCCGTGGTGGAGGGAGTGCAGGCGATCCCGACAGGCTCGCTCACACTCGACATTGCGACCGGTATCGGGGGACTTCCGAGGGGCAGGGTGGTCGAGATCTTCGGCCCCGAATCGTCGGGCAAGACAACCCTCGCACTCAACGCAATCGCCCAGGCGCAGAGTTCCGGAGGCGCTGCGGCATTTATCGACGCGGAGCATGCGCTCGACGTAAATTACGCGAAGAAGATCGGCGTGAAAGTCGAAGACCTTCTCGTGGCGCAGCCCGATACGGGCGAGCAGGCGCTCGAGGTGGCTGAGGCGCTGGTCAGGAGCGGGGCCCTGGACATCATTGTGATCGACTCTGTCGCTGCGCTTGTGCCGAAGGCAGAACTGGAAGGAGACATGGGGGATTCGCTGCCCGGCCTCCAGGCGAGATTGATGAGCCAGGCGCTCA
>JAKAIZ010000184.1 GCA_021814065.1 Nitrospirota bacterium
TGTCTCGGCCACTGCCACCCGAAGGTAGTGGTGGCGCTGCAGAAACAGGCACAGCGGCTTATCCATGTTTCGAATTATTACCATATCGAGCCACAGATCAAGCTGGCGAAACTGCTCGTCGAAAACTCCTTCGCCGACAAGGTATTCTTTTGCAATTCAGGGGCCGAGGCGAACGAGGCGGCGATAAAGCTCGCCCGCCGTTATTTTCGCGAGCAGGTCGGCGTCAACCGCTTCGGGATCATCACCGCGCTGAACTCATTCCACGGCAGAACGCTCGCGACCGTGACGGCAACGGGACAGGCTAAATTACAGGCCGGCTTCGAGCCGCTCGTCCCGGGATTCACTCACGTCGAGTTCAACGACATAGACGCAGTCGAGAAAGCTATCACGAAGGAGACCTGTGCGGTCATGATCGAACCGATTCAGGGTGAAGGCGGGGTGAAGGTCCCCGATCCGGATTACCTGCGTGACCTGCGCGAACTCTGCGACCGGCACGGCATTCTCCTCATCCTCGACGAGGTACAGACCGGTATCGGCCGGACCGGCAAGTTCTTCGCCTATGAGCATTCCGGCATCACCCCGGACATCATAACTCTTGCGAAGGGGCTGGGCGGGGGCGTGCCGATCGGCGCAATGCTCGCGACCGGCAATGTCGCGGCCGGCTTCGAGCCGGGCACTCATGCATCCACCTTTGGCGGAAATCCCCTGGTCTGTGCGGCAGCAGTGGCGACGATGGAGGTCATCCTCGAAGACGGTTTCGTCCTGGACCAGTGCCGGAGGATGGGGATATATTTTCAAAAGAGACTCGAAGACCTGAAAAAGGAGTTTCCGAGCATCGTCGCGGACATACGGGGAATGGGGCTGATGATCGGCATGGAACTGACCCGCGACGGCGGCCCTATCGTAAAATCCTGTATGGATAAAGGGTTGCTGATAAACTGCACTGCGGGGAACGTACTGAGGTTCATACCTCCCCTGATTGTGACCGAAAAGGAGATCGACCATCTCATCGACGTGCTTGAACAGATCTTCGATCATGTCTAACAGAGGAGAGAGGATGAAAAGAGATTTTCTGGCAGTATCGGACCTTACCCCGGACGAGATAGGCCGTCTTCTGCAACGCGCAGGAGAACTCAAGGCAGGCCGGGGGTCCGGCCAGTGTCCGCTCATCGGAAAAAGCATAGGGCTCCTCTTTGAGAAGCCCTCTACCCGCACCAGGCTCTCGTTCGAGGTCGGGGTATATCAGATGGGCGGCAATTCGATCACCATGAACCCCTCGGAGCTGCAGCTCGGCAGAGGTGAAACGATGCCGGATACGGCACGGACGATTTCGCGCTATCTGGACGGGATCATGATACGCACATTCTCCCATTCAACGCTCGTCCAATTCGCCGCGGCCGCCTCGATCCCGGTGATCAACGGACTCAGCGACCTCCACCACCCCTGCCAGGCCCTTGCGGACCTCGTGACAATTACGGAAAAAAAGGGGAAACTGAAGGGACTTAAGGTGGCGTTCGTCGGCGACGGCAATAACGTCTGCAACTCCCTCATCGAGGCCGCATCGATTATGGAGTTCGATTTCGTGATCGCCTGCCCCGAGGGCTTCGAGCCCGACGCCGACATACTCGAGAAGGCAAGGGCATCCGCAAAGAGCGAGATCGTTGTCCTGCGGGACCCGAAGGAGGCTGCGGGGATGGCTGATGCCGTCTATACCGACGTCTGGGTGAGCATGGGGCAGGAAGGGCAGGCCGATGAAAAGAAGAAAAGACTCGGAGACTACCAGATCAACAGCAGGCTTCTTGCCTGTTCGAAAAAAGACGTGATCGTGCTGCACTGTCTGCCGGCACATCGCGGTGAAGAGATCACGGACGAGGTCATGGACGGCCCTCACAGCGTCGTATTCGACCAGGCCGAAAACAGACTGCACGCCCAGAAGGCGCTTCTTGAAATGCTTATCAGATAGACTTCAGCAAAGGGGCAGCGTGGCCCGACTACAAGTACAGGCCCTTGTCGCAGCGGGGGGCTGCAGTATATACTTTCGTAACCGGCGATGGTCGGGCGCGAGAAATTCGGCCCGGACTTTTCCGGAAACCTTAAGCTGAAGGGAACCGCATGAAGTTTTCACATATAAATTCTGCAAAAAAAGACGGTAGTCAGGGCAAATCCCTGCATGGAAAGGGCGGGAAAGAGAAACTTGGATAACGTGCTTTCCGTCATACCCCTCGGAGGGGTCGAGGAGATCGGGATGAACATGACCGTGCTCGAATACGGGGACGACATGGTCGTGATCGACGCGGGGCTGATGTTTCCCGAGGAAGACATGCTCGGGATCGATTATGTCATCCCCGACTTCACCTACATACTCGAAAACAGGGAGAAGGTAAAGGGGATCGTCCTCTCACACGGCCACGAGGACCACACCGGCGCCCTCCCCTTTCTCCTGAAGGAGCTGAACGTTCCGGTCTACGGTACGCCCCTGACGCTTGGACTTGTAAGAGAAAAGCTGAAAGAGCATAACCTTGAACACGTCGAATTGAACTCGGTGCTGCCGAGGGAGGTCGTTACACTCGGCGTATTCGAGATACAATTTATCAGGGTGACCCACAGCATCGTTGACGGCGTCGGGTTCGGGATCACAACGCCCGTCGGGAAGATCGTACATACCGGCGACTTCAAACTCGACCCCACGCCCGTCGACGGACAGCTGATGGACTTCCACATGTTCTCGGAATATGGTGAGGCGGGGACCGTCCTTCTCATGTCCGACAGCACCAACGCCGAAAAAGGCGGCTTCACTTTTTCCGAGAAAGAGGTGAGGAGGGCCTTCGAGGACATCTTCTCGACCGCCACAGGCAGGATCATCATCGCCACCTTCGCCTCGAACATCCACCGCATCCAGCAGGTCATCGACGTGGCGGCGATGTTCGGAAGGAAGGTGATCCTCTCGGGGAAGAGCCTTGTAGCCAACGCCCAGATCGCGCTCGATCTCGGCTATCTCAGGATACCTGCGGACATGTGGGTGAGGCTCGACGAGCTGAAGCGCCTCGCAGAAAACGAGGTCGTGATCATCACCACAGGCAGCCAGGGCGAACCGATGAGCGTGCTCTCCAGGATCGCCACGGACGAACACAAAACGATCAAGGTGAAAGCCGGAGACGTCGTGATCCTCTCGGCGAAGATGATCCCGGGCAACGAGCGGTCTATCGGCAGGATCATCAACCACCTCTTCAGGCGCGGTGCGAACGTGATCTACGAAAAGGTCTCGGAGATCCACGTATCGGGCCATGCCTCGAAAGAGGAGCTGAAGCTGATGCTGAACCTCGTGAAGCCGAAGTATTTCATGCCGGTCCACGGCGAATTCCGCCATAAGATCTACCACTCACGGCTCGCCGAAAAGACGGGGGTCCCGAAAGAGAACATATTCATACTCGACGACGGAGAGGTGCTGGAGATCACAGGCGGAGGGGCTGCCAAGGGAGGCACAGTCACATCCGGTCGGATTTATGTCGACGGCAAGGGCGTCGGGGACGTCGAAGACATGGTTTTGCGCGACAGGAGAAGACTTGCCCACGACGGCATTGTGCTGGTCCTCCTCGGCATCGAGAAAATCACCGGCGCCATTGTCTCCGGTCCGGACATCATATCGCGGGGATTCGTCTTCGAGGACGCATCGCAGGACGTGATCAACGACGTGAAAGAGCTCGTCATCAACAGCATGAAGGAACTCGGCACCGAGGTCGTCGCGGACAAGTCCCTCATCCAGGCGAAAATCCGGTCGGTCCTGAAGAAGTATCTCAGGAACACGATGGAGAGAAAGCCGATGATCATGCCGATCATCTTCGAGGTGTAGAGGACCCGCTGCTGGTTTTCTCGATCCTGGTCTTGTTCGGCGGAAGGTTCATTAGCTTCTCCTATCCCTCTGAAAAATACCTCTTCACCACAGAGGTCACGGAGTACACAGAGCAGACAGATACTCACTCACTTCTTAAATAATCATTTTCTCTCCCTGTGTCTCCGCGCCCTATAGTTTCAGACTTTCTCTTCTTTCCCGAGAAAACTCTTGCATCTTCACTGTCGTCACATCATCGCCGGCTGCCCGGTGGACGAAAGCACCGCACACCATAGCCAGCCCCCGGGATTGACCTGCTTGCGGCGCGAAACAGCCGCAAGAATCGGAACATGGGTGAACTCCCCCCTCCAGACACTCACGATCATGTCGGTCCTTCCGCTCATTCCAGCGTGTACCGCATACTGTCCAAGCAGAAGGCAGAAGGCTGAGTCCCGGGCCGTGGCCGGCATGCTCCTGATTGTATAACTGGGATCGATATATTTCAGGTTCATCTCGGTCCCCGTTTTTTTAAAGTGCTCTCCGATTCTGTCCCTGAGGAAAACGCCTACATCTCCCAGACGGACGTTACCCGATGCGTCGCAGACGTGGGTCTCCTCCATGAGTTCCTGCCCCGCTCCTTCGGCAACAACCACAAGGGCATGCCCTTTCTTTTTAAGTCTCTCTTCCAGCCCGCGCAGGAAACCTGCAAGCGTGAAAGGTACCTCAGGGACCAGACAGAAGTTAACCTCGCTGTTGGCGAGCGTCGCATACGCTGCAATGAATCCGGAATGGCGGCCCATCAGTTTCACCAGACCGACCCCGTTTCGCGCACCCGTGGCCTCGACATGAGCGGAGTAGAGTGACGTCCTAGTCTCTGTCACCGCGGTCTCGAACCCGAAGGTCTCCTGAACGTAGGAGATATCGTTGTCTATGGTTTTGGGGATGCCGATGACGGAGATCTTGAGCCCGCGCCCCTTCACCTCCTCCGCTATAGCATGGCTGCCGCGAAGGGTGCCGTCTCCTCCAATTGTAAAGAGGATCCCTATCCTCATCCTCTCCAGGGTATCGACCATCTCTGCTATATCCTGTGCCCCGCGCGAAGACGCGAGGATAGATCCGCCTATTTGATGAATGCCCTTCACCGACTCGGGAGTAAGCTCAAAAGGCTCGTGGCCGTACTTAGGAACGAGACCCTCATAACCGAAGCGGAAGCCGAAGACCTTCCCAACCCCGTAGTGATAACGGAGGCTCAGGACGATGGAGCGGATCACGTCATTGATCCCAGGACAAATCCCGCCGCACGTTACAATACCGCATCTGAGTCCAGAGGGTTCGAAGAAAATCTCGGCCCTCGGCCCGGCAAGCTCCATCTGCGGCGGTTCCTTGCCGGCATCAAGGAACTCCCTGATTCTCTCAACGTGGGAGTGATACAGTACGTGCTCGTCGTCCATGACAAAAGAGACGTCCGTCACAGGCGAAGGGATGCGGCAATCGCCAAGCCTCGCCACGCTGAAGTCCGGATATTCCTTGCCCATGTTCTCCTATTATTTTTTCGCCTTACCCTGACTTGCCACAGCCTCCATCGCCTTTTTCACCTTTTCGGCTTCTCCGAGATAATAGTTACGCAGCGGCCTGAGTGCATCGTCCAGTTCATAGACAAGGGGCATCCCGGTCGGGATGTTCAGCTCCGTGATCGCCTCATCCGAAATCCCGTCCAAATACTTTACAAGGGCACGAAGACTGTTGCCGTGCGCGGTTACCACCACCCTTTTGCCCGCCCGCACCGCCGACGAGATCAGATCGTGCCAGCAGGGGAGGAAACGCTCCACCGTGTCTTTAAGGCACTCGGCAAGCGGTATCTCTTCCTTGCGCAGGGCCATGTATCGCCGGTCTTTTGCCGGGCTTCGAGGGTCCTCTTCGTCCAGGGCCGGAGGCCTCACATCATAGCTCCGTCTCCATATCTTCACCTGCTGTTCGCCGTATTTTGCGGCAGTCTCGGCCTTATTGAGTCCCTGCAAAGCGCCGTAGTGACGCTCGTTCAGTCTCCAGTCACGGACCACCGGGATCCACATGAGGTCCATCTCATCAAGGGTGATCCAGAGAGTCCGGATCGCCCGCTTCAGGACCGATGTGAAGGCGATGTCGAAGGTATAACCCTGATCCTTCAGCACTCTGCCTGCTTCCTTTGCTTCTTCCATGCCTTTTTCGGACAGGTCCACATCGGTCCAGCCGGTAAAGAGGTTTTCCTTGTTCCATATGCTTTCCCCGTGTCTCAGCAAAACCAACTTATGCACCGTTCACACTCTCCTTATCTGAGATTTGTTAATTGCCTGATAATAGTATTACCTTCATCATAAGATCCCCCTCATATATGCCTGCCGGACAGACAGGCCCCGCCCGAAAGCGGAATTCCTCCCTTAAAAAAAGGAGGCCAGGAGAGATTTTCTTACCGGAATCATA
>JAKAIZ010000185.1 GCA_021814065.1 Nitrospirota bacterium
TATCTCCGCCTTTCTCACGACGCATGACCTCTCGCCGCTGAAAGACAGCGGCATTATCGTCTTCCTTTCAAAGGCCCGCCTGCTCTCGCAAAGGACGGACCTCTATGGCGGCCAGCTCCTGACCGTCCAGCCCTGGGCCGCCTGCATAGTGGCGATATTTGCAACCGTAGTCATCGCATACATTGTTGGGGGACCGGTGCTGAGGCTTAAGGGCCATTATCTTGCGATGGCCACGCTCGGTTTCGGGACGATCATTTACCGGATCGCCATCGGTACGACGGCACTCGGCGCCGCGGACGGTCTTTCGGATGTCCCGCCCTTCAGGCTCCTTCCTTTCCTTGAGGTAAGCGGCGAGATGTCCGACCGGGTCCAGAATTATTATATCGCCTGGGGACTCGTCATCCTTGCGGTGCTTTTTTCGCTGAATATCATCCATTCCCGTATCGGCAGGGCCCTGCGGTCGATCCATGGGGCCGAGGACGCGGCAAATGCCATGGGTATCGACACGGCGCGATACAAGCTCAACACCTTCGTGCTGAGTGCCGTGTTCGCATCGGTGGCCGGCGTATTTCTCACCCATTACAACGGCGGCATAGGGCCGTCGGAGGCGTCGATCATGAAGTCGGTCCGGTACGTTGCGATCGTCGCGGTCGGAGGCATGGCCAACCTATGGGGCGCGCTCGTCATGGGGACCCTGCTGAACTTTCTCTCCCTCCGCGGCTACCTCGGCACATACGACGACGCGGTCTTCGGGGGCATCCTGATAATCATCATGCTTTTCGTACCCCAGGGCCTGCTCCATGTCGACGTCTTCCGGGGCCTCAGGGACCTGGTCCTGCGAAGGCCGAATGAAAAGGAGACGTGATGCAACTCCTTGAGGTGAAGGACATAGGCAAGCGGTTCGGCGGTCTTCAGGCGGTCAGCGGGGTGAGCTTCGGCGTCAGAGAGGGTACCATCAAGGCCCTCATAGGTCCGAACGGCGCCGGGAAAACTACGCTCTTCAACCTGATATCGGGATTCCTGACCCCTGACAACGGGACGATCCTTTTCCATGACCGGCCGGTCCAGGGACTAAGGCCCTTCGAGATCGCGGCAAAGGGCATGGCCCGCACCTTCCAGCATATCAGATTGTTCCCGGAGATGACGTCCCTTGAAAATGTCATGATCGGCAGACATATCCACGGCAAGTCGGGGTTCCTGTCTGCTATGCTCGACCTCCCACGGACACGACGGGAAGACCGGGGTGCAAGGGAGAAGGCCCTTGAACTGATGGATTTTCTCGGGATAGCAGGACTCGCGGGGCACGAAGCGACAAGTCTTTCTTACGGACAGCAGCGGCTTGTCGAACTGGCGCGGGGTCTTGCCTGCGAGCCGGCACTGCTCCTTCTCGACGAACCGGCTGCGGGGCTGAACATGCGCGAGACCGCGGAAATGGCATCCCTGATATCAAGGATTCGCGACAGGGGCGTGACGATCCTGATCGTCGAGCATGATATGTCTCTCGTCATGAATATCTCAGATGAGATCATCGTACTGAATTACGGAGAGAAGATCGCCGATGACGTACCCCTCGCGATCCAGAAAAACGAGGATGTAATTCGCATCTACCTTGGTGGTGATGGAGATGCTTAAGATCAAGAACCTCGAGTCCGGATACGGTAAACTGAGAGTATTGAGGAGGGTGACGATGCATGTTGCCGAGGGAGAAATCGTGACGATCATCGGCGCCAACGGCGCCGGAAAGACGACGCTGCTCAGCACGATTTCCGGCCTTCTAAAACCGTCCGCGGGCGAGATCGCCTTTGATAAACAGGATATCAGCCGCACGCCGGCCGAGAAAGTGGTCTTCCTCGGCTGCTCGCTCGTTCCGGAGGGCAGACAGGTCTTTTCCTCGATGACAGTGAAGGAGAACCTCGTGCTCGGCGCCTATGTGCATTACAGGAGAAACAAGAGGGACCATGTAAAAATGGGCATCGATAAAGTGTACGGCCTTTTTCCAATCCTGAAGGAGCGGGAGAAACAGATAGCAGGGACATTGTCCGGCGGCGAACAGCAGATGCTCGCGATAGGCCGGGCGCTCATGGCAGAGCCCAGACTTATCATGATGGACGAGCCTTCGATGGGCCTGGCACCGCTGATCGTGAAGGATATCTTTTCGATAATCGTAAGGCTCCGCGAGGAGGGCAATACCGTGCTTCTCGTCGAGCAAAACGCAAAGGCTGCGCTCGGGATCGCCGACAGGGGCTACGTCCTGGAGACGGGAAGGATCATCCTTCAGGGAACTGCCGAGGACCTGCTTTCGAACAAAGACGTGCAGAGGGCATATCTGGGCAGGGACCTCGATACGGAAACGACGTTATAAATTTCTGTAGTAGGGGCGGCCCCGCGTGGCCGCCCTGATTTCGGGCAGACACACAGGTCTGCCGGTACACATTCGTATGTAAGGGCACGGCATGCCGTGCCCCTACAACCCTGTATTTTACATCGGAGGAAACTATGTACTGGGAACCTGAAAAAGAGACGATGGAGAGGGAGGAGCTTGAGCAGCTCCAGCTGGAGCGGCTCGAGGCGACCCTGAACAGGGTGCACATGAACGTCCCCTTCTACCGCAGGAAGTTCGATGCGCTCGGCATCGACACCGATGACATCCGGTCGATCAGCGACATACGGAAACTCCCCTTCACCACGAAGAACGACCTGAGAGAAAATTACCCTTACGGCCTGTTCGCGGTCCCGCTCCGGGAGGTGGTGAGGATCCATGCGTCCTCCGGTACGACCGGAATGTCGACCGTCGTCGGGTATACGAAAAACGACATAAAGACCTGGTCGAACCTCGTGGCCCGCGTGCTCACCGCAGGAGGGATCACAAAAGACGACGTAATCCAGATCGCCTTCGGCTACGGCCTTTTTACCGGCGGATTCGGCATCCATTACGGCGCGGAAAGGGTCGGTGCGTCGGTCATCCCGATATCCAGCGGAAACACCGCACGCCAGATCAAGATCATGCAGGACTTCAAGACGACCGCTCTCATATGCACCCCCAGTTATGCCCTCCTGATAGCCGATACGATCATGGAGATGGGGATCAGCGTAAACTCGCTCTCGCTCAAGTACGGCCTCTTCGGGGCGGAGCCGTGGTCCGAGGCGATGCGGAAAGAGATCCAGGACAAGCTGAAGATCGTGGCGACCGACAATTATGGCCTCAGCGAGGTGATGGGCCCCGGCGTCGCGGGCGAGTGCCTCGAACGAAACGGGCTGCATATCAATGAGGACCACTTTCTCGTTGAGATCATCAATCCGGAGACCCTCGAACCGGTGCCGCCGGGCGAAACAGGCGAACTCGTGATCACAACGCTTACGAAGGAGGCGTTCCCGGTTATACGCTTCAGGACCCGCGACCTGACGCGCCTGATACCGTCACCCTGCCCCTGCGGAAGGAAGTTCATGCGGATGCACAGGGTCATGGGAAGGACGGACGACATGCTGATTATAAAAGGTGTGAATGTCTTCCCGAGTCAGATCGAACACGTGCTCTTCGACATCGAAGGGACAGAGCCCCATTATCAGATCATCGTCGACAGAAAGGGTGCTATGGACGATGTCACCGTCAAGGTCGAGGTCTCGGAGTCGATATTCTTCGACGAGATGAAAAAGCAGAACGAGCTGATGGACCTGATCAAAAGGAGACTCGCCTCTGAACTCGGCATCGGGGTCAACGTAAGGCTGGTAGAAAAGAAGAGCATCGAGAGGAGCGAAGGAAAAGCTAAGAGGGTCATCGACCTCCGTAAGATCTGATCCTCTTTCTTACCTGCCGCGGGTGGGGACTCCCAGGGAGTAAAAGGAGGGGACACATCTGTGCTGCCGTACGTCCCGCCTTTGTCGATGACGCAAGAGCCCCGTGGCATGATGCGCAGTTCTGCGAATACAATGTTGCACCGTCAGTCGTCGCAGGCGGCGGAGCAGGCAGAAACCCGCCCATCATCTTACTCACGATAGCAGTAAGCTGCCCAGGCATCAGATAACCGAGCCCCTTTGTCACGCGACACAACAGAAATTTCCGAAAATGTATTAAAATGAATGCCATAAGAACATATCTCCGGGAAGGAAGGATGTAATATGAGTTTTCAGTATGTGAGGGAAATGCCGAGCGTCAGGGAGATCTTCGAAAAAATGCCCCTGTCCGATGATCTGAAGAAAATAAAGAAGCAGAGGGATGACGATATCGCTGCGGTGCTTAAGAGGGAAAGCGACAAATTCCTACTTATAATCGGCCCCTGCTCCGCAGATGACGAGGAGCCTGTCTGCGAATATGTATCGAGACTTGCGAAACTCCAAGATGAGGTAAAAGATAAGATCATCCTGATACCGAGGATATATACCAACAAGCCGCGCACCACCGGCGAGGGCTACAAGGGCATGGCGCATCAACCTAAGCCTACGGAGGCCCCGAACATGGTCAATGGGTTGAAGGCGATCAGGAAGATGCATATCCGGGCACTTCGGGAATCCCATCTTTCGGCAGCGGACGAGATGCTCTATCCCGGGAACTACCCTTATCTGGAGGACATTCTCAGCTATGTCGCAATAGGCGCTCGGTCTGTAGAAAACCAGCTGCACAGGCTGACGATAAGCGGTCTGGATGTGCCTTCAGGCATGAAGAACCCGACAAGCGGCGACCTCGAAGTGATGATGAACTCCGTCCAGGCAGCGCAACTGCCTCATGTCTTCGTCTATAATGGCTGGGAGGTAAAAACGTCCGGAAATCCCCTGACTCACTGCATCCTGCGCGGCGCGGTCAACCAGTACGGCTCGAACATCCCTAATTATCACTATGAGGAACTTGTCCGGCTGGCCGAGGCATATAAGAAGCGCAATCTCCTCTACCCGGCAATCATCGTCGACACGAACCACGCCAACTCGAACAAGAAATACTACGAGCAGCCGAGGATCGCGAAAGAGGTGATGAAGAGCCGCCGGCAGTCGAAGACACTCAGAACCAAGGTAAAGGGGCTCATGATCGAAAGCTACCTTGTCGAAGGCTCCCAGAAGATTTCCGAAAAAGTCTACGGGAAATCGATCACCGACCCTTGCCTCGGCTGGGAGGACTCAGAAAAGCTAGTCAGGGACCTGGCGGAATACGCCTAGACTTAAATAAAGAAACGCGGCGCAGGCAGTGAAGTACCGTCCGTTGCCGCTCAGTCAGTCAAGGCCGTTTCCCTCCGCCTTTCCGCATTTCTACATAGAGTGCAGCAGCCAGTGCGGCAACGCATCCGTCGGCTGCGGCAATCACGATCTGGTTGGCAAACTTCTGGCGCAGGTCCCCGACGGCGAATATACCTGGTACGCTAGTCTCGCACTTTTCGTCGGTGATTACAAAACCCTGCTCGTTCTTTCTGATCTCCGGCGGTACCAGCTGGTTATTGGGAGAATACCCGATGAAGATGAAGACCCCGTCAGTCGGACTCTCCCCCTTTTCCCCGGTCCGGACGTTTTCGAACACTACGGCCTCGACCGTGCTGCCGTTTCCCTTAATTTCGGTGATGATCGTGTTCCAGATCACTTCGATCCGGGGCTCGCTCATAAGGCGTTCCTGCAGTAACTTGCTCGCCCGCAGCGAGCTTCCCCTGTAGACGAGATATATTTTTTTGACGAGTTTAGACAGGTAAAGCGCCTCCTCGACGGCGGTATCACCGCCGCCTACAACCACAACCGATTTGTCCCTGAAGAAAAACCCGTCGCATGTAGCGCAGTAGGAAACCCCGCTTCCGACGTATTCAGCCTCGCCCGGGACTCCGAGCTTCCGCGCTGCGCCCCCGGCTGCAAGAATCAGCGCCACCGTGTGCAACAGCTCGCCGTTTGCAAGCCGGACCGAGTGCAGGTCGGTCCCGGCCTGCACCTCCGATACCTCCTCCTGGATGACCGGCAGGCCGAAGGATTTTGCATGACGGACCATCTTCTCCGCCAAGTCAAATCCGGTTATACCCTCAAGTCCCGGGTAGTTCTCGACCTCCTTGGATATCGCGATCTGTCCGCCGACCAAACCTTTTTCAAACAGGACCGCATTCAGAGCGGCCCTCTTGCAATAGAGACCAGCCGTGAGACCCGCAGGCCCGCCCCCCACGATGATCACCTCATAATTTTCCTTATTAGTCATGGCCTTCCGTATATTGTACCACCTCAGATTCAGAGTCTGACCGAAAAAATGAACACTTAAGAGACGCCACTGCGAAGAGAAGAATTACGGTCTGTAGG
>JAKAIZ010000186.1 GCA_021814065.1 Nitrospirota bacterium
GGGTGATAGGGATCGGGGATCTCTATCGGCAGCGAATCCTTGTCGATGATCACATCAAGAAGCATACATGTCCTCCTGCGATTTTTTTGCGACAAGAAAGGCTTATTGTACCCGATCCGCTCAGGCCAAGGCAAAAAAGCAAAGAGTAGGGGCGGCCCTCTGTGGCCGCCCCTGCCGTGCTATAATTTGTTCCATGGAGACGATCGAAAAGCTGAAGGTCCTTTCCGAAGATTCGCAGTATGATCTGGCGTGCGCCTGTGGCACCAGCAAGGGCGACCGTCGCACAAGGGGATTGGACGGCAAGTGGCTCTATCCGGTCGTGCTGCCGCAGGGAGGCTATTCAGTACTCCTCAAGACGCTCCTTTCTAACGCCTGCACAAACGACTGCCGGTACTGTCCCCTGCGCTCGGGGTCGAACGTCCAGCGCTGCAGTCTGCAGCCGGAAGAGGTGGCCGGCGTTTTCATGGAATATTACCGGCGGCGAAAGGTCTTCGGCCTCTTCCTGAGTTCCGCGGTCATAGGCACACCCGACTATACGATGGATAAGATCAACGCAGTCGCCCGCATACTCAGGGAAAAACATGAGTACCGCGGATACATTCACCTGAAAATTATCCCGGGCGCTTCCGACGCGGCGATAGAGGAGGCCCTTTCCCTCTCGACCGCAGTCTCGCTGAACATAGAGACACCCGGCAAAAAGCACTTTGACCTGCTCTCAGGAAAAAAGGATTTTGACCGCGACATCATCAGGCCGATCAGACTGATGGGAAGGCTCACCGGAGAAGGCATGAGGTTTTCCCGGATCAAATGCACGACCCAATTCATCGTGGGCGCCTCCGACGAGACCGACTCAGAAATAGTCCGTTATACGTCCGGCCTTTACCGCATGCTCAACTTCAAGAGGGTCTACTTTTCGGCCTATCAGAAGGGGCTCGGGAACCCGGACATACCAGGGGAAAGGCGGATTCTTCCGGACGGAAAAGGGCCGTTCTTGCGGGAACACCGGCTTTACCAGGTCGACTTTCTTTTCCGCAGATACGGTTTCTCCGAACAGGAGGTACCCTTTGACAAGGACGGCAACCTCCACCTCGACAGGGACCCCAAGCAGGTCTGGGCGGACTGCCATCCCGGGTTCTATCCGGTCAGGATCAACTCTGCCGACAGGGAGGCGCTGCTGAGGGTCCCCGGCATCGGACCGGAGACGGCAAAGAGGGTCCTCAAGACGCGAAGGGAGGGAAAAATCAGGCGCATCGAGGACGTCGGCATAAGAGGGAAAAGGGCCGAGACGATCAGGCGCTACTCGATTCTCGAATAAGGTTTCACGTTTCCCCGCCCTGCATGAAAATACTTCCGGCCATTATCTCCGGACTCAAGAAAAAAGAGAGTTTGCCGCCCGCGTAACTTATTTGTCACCATGGATAATGCCCCTACTGACAAGGCTGACGATGATGATATCGACGCACTGGTCAAGGTTCATATTCACGGTGTCAAGCAGGATGTCCGGATTTGCGGGCTCCTCGTAAGGCGCGGATATCCCTGTGTAGTTCTTGATGATCCCGGCGCGGGCCTTTTTGTATTGTCCCTTGGGATCGCGCTTTTCGCATTCTTCGACCGGACACTTGACGAAGACTTCGAGAAAGTGGTCTCCTTCAAAACTTCCCTTGATTGCCCGCCTGTCTTCCCTGTAAGGAGAGATAAAGGCGGCCAGTACAAGGATGCCTGCATCCATAAAAAGCTTCGAGACTTCAACGATCCTGCGGAGGTTCTCCTTCCTGTCTTCCCGGGTAAACCCAAGGTTGCTGTTGATCCCGTGCCGCACGTTATCGCCGTCAAGCACATATGTCCTCACCCCCCGGTCAAAGAGCATCTTCTCCACGGCATGGGCAATTGTCGACTTTCCGGAGGCGGACAGGCCGGTGAACCAGACAAGGCCGCTTTGGTGGTTGTTGAGCCGTGCCCTGTCCTGACGGGTGACATGGACTTTGTGCCAGACGACGTGGTTCTTACTCAAATTGTTTCTCTCTCTCCCGTGGATTAAGGCATGTACAACTTCATTGATTTGCTCCCCATATCAGACTTTACCGCGACATCGTCAACATATACCGGAGTCTTCATAAGCCTGAGAGGATATGTTGTATATACTAAATTCTGGGAAAAAATAATTCAATAACTCGCCTGAATTCTTTTTTTAGCCCGGCCGCGTCGCCCTTACGGTGATCCCGCCGCATACCAGATTTACATTTTTTCCGGCGTAGCACCGATAAATTTTTTCTCCTTTACAATGGACAAAACAGATATATAATATAATTGCAGTAATTTCGGAAAGGGGATTTCGCAGGAGCCGTTTTACACTGACAGGCCCCGCGAAAGTTTATTTTTCGAAGGCCTCGGCGAAACCGGGCGGAGTTCTACATTTAGAGGGTATTCGCGAACGGAGGGATCATAGCCATGGACTCACTTCACCGAAACATTCTGCGTGCCGCCAATCCCAGCAGGAGGGAGAGCGCCTCATCGGAACAGACAAATACGCCGCAATCCGGCAAGAAGCTAAAAATCCTGGTCGTCGATGATGAGGTCGACCTCCGGGCATTCCTTACCGAGTTTTGCTCAGTAAACGGGTACGAGGCGAAGTGCGCCGGCGACGGACTCGCTGGGCTCCGGTACATTGAAGAAGGTTCTTTCGACGTTGCCATCGTCGATTACCTCATGCCGGAAATGAACGGGGTCGAACTGGTAAGACGTGCCAAAGAAAGGAACCCCGGCCTTCCAGTTATTGCGATGAGCGCGTGGTACGACATGGAACAGGCTTTTCTCGAGGCAGGCGCATATAAATTCATGAAAAAACCGTTTGACCCCTGTTTGCTGGAAGAAGAGCTGAAAGTTGTCGCCCGGCGCCCATAATTGCCCCATGCTGAGTCTTGCGTAATCTGATCGCTTTGGGGCTCAATGCGGCGTTGTTTATTCCAGCACGATAAGGAGCTTATAAAGGCTTTCGTATGAAATCCACGGAACGTCCCACAGCGGAAGGCATTTTATTCACGGACCAGTACCAACTCACCATGGCACAGTTTTATTTCAGAATGGGTCTCCACGAAAGGCATGCCCAGTTCGACCACTTCTTCCGTAACTATCCTGATTTCGGCCTGCACATGGCGGGCTATTGTGTCAACGCGGGCCTCGAATGGCTCCTCGACTGGATGCAGGAGTCGCGGTGCAGAGATGAGGATATCGAATACTTGAGATGCCAGCGGAGCGCATCGGGGGGGAAGGTCTTCGGGGATGACTTTCTGGTTTGGCTGAGAAAAAACGGCAACTTCGAAAACATCACCATGCAAGCGGTCCCCGAGGGAAGAGTCGTCCATCCAAATGTGCCGCTGACCGTTGTCCAGGGTCACCTTGCAATGGCCCAGATCCTGGAGACGTCCCTTCTAAACCACCTCAATTACCAGACCCTTATCGCGACCAGAGCGGCGCGCATCCACGAAAGCGGGCGTGGACGGCCGCTAATCGAGTTCGGCATGCGCCGCGCCCATGACAGTGGCGCAAATGCCGGCGCCAGAGCGGCTCTTATAGGCGGCGCTGACTTTACGTCAAACGTAGGCATATCCCATGTGCTTGGATTTCCGCCGAAAGGGACTCATGCACACAGCATGGTCCAGGCTTTCATGGCGCTCGGCGAAGGCGAACTCGGGGCCTTCAGGGCCTACGCCGAAGTTTATCCCGACGACTGTCTCCTGTTGGTCGATACAATCAACACCCTCGAAAGCGGTGTTCCAAATGCAATCAGGGTCTTCGAAGAGCTGAAGAAAAAGGGTCACAAGCCGGCAGGTATTCGTCTCGACTCGGGAGACCTCGCCTATCTTGCCGTTCAATCGGCCAGGATGCTGAATGAGGCCGGATTCTCTGATGCTAAGATAGTGATTTCGAATGAGCTGGATGAACTTGTCATCTGGCAGATCATTACGCAGATACAGGACGAGGCCCCCCGCTTCGGGATGGACGCCGACCACATCATAGACAGGCTGATCTACGGTGTCGGTACGAGACTCATCACCTCCCAGGGACATTCCGCGTTAGGAGGGGTTTACAAGCTGGTGGCGATCAGGCATGGAGACGAATGGGTCCCTGCCATCAAGGTCTCCGAGACGCCTGAAAAGACGATCAACCCCGGATTCAAAAGCATCCGGCGCATCTACGACAAACGCAACAAGGCGACCGCCGATCTGATCTGCAGGGAGGCAGAGGAGCCTGAGAGGATGGACCCAATTGTCCTTCGTCACCCGATAGAGCGCTCGAAATCGCGCATCCTCATCCGTCAAGACATCTCCCGGATAGAACCCCTCCTCGTAGAAGTTATGAGAGAAGGCAGGCTGGTGTATGAATTGCGTTCGATCGATGACATGAGGGAAGTGAGAAACCACGATGTGGAGCGGCTCGATTCAGGGGTAAAGCGGCTCGTCAACCCACATATCTATCACGTCTCTTTAACTGAAAAACTCTGGGAACTGAAACAGCAGTTGATTTCATCCACTCTCGGAGAATAACGCGGCAAAAGCGCAGGGAAGTCATTGTAGCCCGTGTTGGCAGAGGCCGCGTTACGGCGCCGGGTTGTACCAGAAACCGTCCCCGGCGATGATCTGGTCCGCCTCTGCAGGCCCCCAGGTGTTCTGCTCATAGAAGTAGAGCGGCGTTGTGCCCCCAAGTATCGGCTCCACTATCCGCCACTGCTGTTCTACAGTGGATTCGAGCGCAAAGAGCGCAGGGTTTCCGACGAGGGCATCGCCGAGCAGCCGCTCGTAAGGCTCCGTGGCATCGCCCTCGTGCTGGACGAGCGTGAGAGCGACATCTTCACCGACCCCGATTTCACCCGGCATCTTCACTCTGATGCCGAGCTCGATCAACACGTCAGGACTGAGCCTGAACCTGAAGTGGTTCGACATCAGCGGCACAACCTCTCCAAATGCCTCCCGGGGCGGCCGCTTGAACTCGACCGTAACGGTCGTTGAAGAAACAGGCAGACATTTGCCGGACCTTATATAGAAGGGAACACCTTCCCACCGCCATGAGTCGATCAGAAGCCTGACTGCCACGAAGGTCTCGACCGTGGAATGCGGGGCCACGCCCGGCTCCTGACGGTAGCCCCTAAACTGGCCCCTTACTACTTCAGCCGGATCGAGGGGCCGTATGGCCCTGAGAAGGCGGGTATTTTCGTCCCGCTGCGCCCCGGGGTCATCGCCGCTCGGTGCATCCATTGCAAGAAACGCCACGATCGCCAGCAGGTGGTTCTGCAGCACGTCCCGGATCGCACCCGCCTCCTCGTAGAATTTCCCTCTGCCCTGGACCCCGAAGTTTTCGGCCATGGTGATCTGCACGCTCGCGATATAGTTGCGGTTCCAGATCGGCTCGAAGATCGAGTTTGCAAAACGAGTGTAATAAATGTTCTGGACGGGCTCCTTCCCGAGGAAGTGGTCGATGCGGTAGATCGCCTTCTCGGGGAAGACCTTAGTGAGAATGCGGTTCAGCTCCCGGGCGGAGGAAAGGTCGCGGCCGAAGGGCTTCTCGACTATGACGCGTGCCTCCTCGGCGCAACCGGTCCTGCAGAGTCCGTCTATGACAGTTGCGAACATGCTCGGAGGGATCGCCAGATAGTAAAGGGGCTGCCGGGCCTCCCCGAGCACCCGGCGCAATTCCTGATAGGTCGACTCATCATGATAATCGCTGTCTATATACCGGAGGAGGGAGCAAAGTTTTGTGAATGCCTGCTCGTCGACCCCGCCGTGTTTTTCGAGACTTTCTCTTGCGCGCTCCTTGAGTCTGTCGAGATTCCAGCCGGATTTTGCCACGCCGATGACCGGAACATCGAGGCGTCCCCCAATTATGAGGGCCTGAAGCGCCGGGAATATCTGCTTATAGGCAAGATCGCCCGTTGCACCGAAAAAGACAAATGCGTCCGAGGCAGGAGCAGTCATTTACAATCTCCTCTGTTAACCGGAAAAGCTCGCCCTTCCCCGGCGATTATCGCGTCTGCTGCATCTTTCTTCTTGTCCACCCAACGAAAAATCATCTCTTGAATCAAAACCGTTTCATTCATCTCTATCATGAAAGCGCCCGTCTGTCAAACGACCTTCCGTATGTCCCCGTTGCCTCACATAAGAATCGATACGAAATGATATACGTTGCCTCACATAAAAATCTATTCCAAATGGTATTGATTTGACTTGGGCGCAGATCACGGAGGGGAGTGAGTTCA
>JAKAIZ010000187.1 GCA_021814065.1 Nitrospirota bacterium
CCTTTGACGGCCCCTTCTATGTCCTGTGGCTTGCCCAAGGCACGCTCCACCATACCGCCGGATTCTCCTATGCGCATGGCTAATTTCCGCCTGAAATCATCGTCACGGGAAAAAGGTATTGCCGAGTAATCGACTCTCTCCCTGACAGTTCCTCCGCGGCCGGCCGGCCGCAACCGGAAGCTATAGCTTGCAAAAGAGAGAATCTCAATCTCTCCGGTCTTCTTATGATATATCATGCGGAATGGAGATCCAGGTTCGCGGCCTGATACAAGTGTTTCTCCCAGTCCTACTGCGAACTCTATTAGTATTTCATCTTCGTTCCCGCTGACAGGATTGACGGTGTGCATGACAAAGGAAATGTCTGCCGGGATCACTGGCTGGATGAGTACCGCCATGTGGCACGCTTCATGCGCGATGCCCGCATTTCTTCTGGCATCCAGCGCACGCTTGTTCCAGAGTGACGCCCAGACTCTGGGTACCGCGACGGCGGTTTCGGACAACGGCACGTTCGCAACAGAATCGTAGATACCCGCCCCGGCCATGCCTTCAGCATCCTCGCAGTTGGAACTGGAACGTACCATAAGCCTGCTGTCTTTCGCAAAATGCCGGGCCACCCCGGAGAGTACTTCGCCGGGCAGCATAAGCTGCATGATGATCTCCCTCAGCCTCCTGAGGCAGACGTTCTGCGCAGACAGCGCCGGGCGATCGATTTCTGCGGTCAGCGATGCATATTCTTCAGCCAGGGCGGAATTGGAACGAAGCGATGCTTCCATAACGCCGAAGGGGACCACGAGGCCCCCGGGCACACTGAATCCCGCGCCCTCCGTCTCCGCGATCTCCCCGAGCCTGCGGGCGCCATACGCCTTCCCGCCTCCTGCCGAAGGGGTTGTGAGGTCCAGAGCGATCAACGCCTTCTCCGGATACTCTATCGGCGGCGCGATCAGTCCGGCTGTCTTTAAGCACGGTCTGTCGGGCTCCCCGCTGCTGCTGAATCCGGCGGAAGAGACCCGGAAATTCCCGCCGGCCGTAGCGATCGAGATCGGTTTCCCCGAAAAGGTCTTTATTTCTTCGATCCGCTTCGAATCCCCGCAGAATATAAAAACGGTGCCGTTCTGGCGGGCGCGCACGGCGAGATGGGAAAGCAGTGGAGTTTCGACGGTGACTACAATGCCGGTGACATAAGGGGGTATCTCCTCGTCTCCTTCTGCCCTGTCCGAGAGCACAACGGCCGGTCCGTCGTGCGTGACCGGCAGAGACAATAGGGACGGGCCGCTCAGAAGTCTTCCAGCGGCAGTCCCCGGCACGATGACGTCCCACAAGGGAAGCGACGCCGCTTCCCTGATCTCCTTCAGGAGGAGTGAGGCCAGCTTGGAAAGTTGAAAAACCGGATGGCTTCTGATATCAGCGTCTGCATAGACCCTGATCGCATGTTCTGCGACACCCAGTGCCCGTCCAAGCATCTTCGCTTTTTCCGGAAAAAGTGCAAGGATCTTGTCCCGATATGATTCGGCAAGTCTCAGACACCTGTCGGCCGAAGCCTTCAGTCTTAGGAGACTATCCCGGCTGCGCTGATCGAACACAGACGACACGGACTCCATCTCCGCTTCTATTGCCGCACATTCTTCGGGGTCGAATCCGCCGAGGCGAATGTTTGCCAACGCAAGCACGGATGCACGAAGCGCTGTTTTCCATGGCATCTTCTGCCGGTCGAGGCGGCCTTCTACAGCATTTGTGATAAGACTGAGAAGAACGAATGAATGGTCTTCGAGCCTGATATCTGCGATCTGCAGCCGGAGGCCTGTCGCGCCGCTGTCAGTGAGAGTTTGCGGCACTAGGCTGGCACGGATGCCGGTGAGAATTTCGAGCGCCTTCATCGCGTCGCGGTCTTTCCCGGGACGGTCGAGGATGGCGATACATTCATGAAGGAGCGGAACGTCCCCGAATTCATCTTTTTCGATTATCCGGAGAAGCAGTTCCTTAAGCGAGCCGGCATTGAAAAAATCCTTCAGCTCCTCGTGAAATCGCCTGAATTCCGCGACAAATGCCTGCGGATAGGAAGCACCCGGCGCCGTGATCCTTTCCAGGAGCGCCGAGGAGACGGCGAGATCCTCAGGCCCTGCCGAGCGGTGCAGCTTGTTCTGGAGCGTTGTCTTGATCTCCTGCTTCAGCTCATGGGGAATATCGTTCCTGTGGGCTATATCCCTGATGAGCGTAAGCGGCTCCGAACGCCTGAACTCACTGTCGAAAGCGGGGAGCCAGGGATATATCTTCCTTACTACGAACCGGTTGTCGGCAGTGGCAAGTGTGACGAGCCTCTCATAGAGATGTCCTGAGATATTCGCATGATGCGAGGGACGGTAGTGGCCGCCGTCTTCGCCGCAACGCACCTCTCCTGTTCCTAAGAAGTGCAGATAGACGGCGATATACGTCAGTAGTTCGGGGCCGGGCCTCTCTTTAGTATCCGTCAGCAAGCTCAGTACCCATTCGAGGCGCTTTCTCCAGCTGAGGAAACGTCTGTTTGCCTCCGCGAACTTGATGACGTTAACTTCCCCTTCCGGCGCGCTGCTCTCCGCCTGCGGGTGTTCCGGCCTTGTACCGATTATTTCGATCAGACGGTTGCGGGCTTCGACGAGCAAGCCTTCGGGGCTCGGCCACTGTTCCAGGATGATGGAGCCCGAGAAATTCCTTTCCTTCAGTCGCCCGACAAGCCCTGTGATGCCGGATGCGTCTTTTCCAGCCGGTCCGGTGAAAACCGTGAGATGGCTGTCCTGGTCTCCGTAATTTTCATGCAGGTGGACATGGACTATCGGGACGCCGGGAGGGAGCATATCGACGAACCTGAGGTAGTCGTTGCGGGTTTCGCGGCAGAGGTTCGCATGGCCCAGGTCAAGACATATCCCGACGCGAGATGCCGTATCTTCGCCGAATCCGCTCAGATGCCGGAAAATAGCGGTCATGTCCTGAGGCGAAGTTAAGACAGTATTTTCTATAGCAAGACCTATCCCCGCCTCCCTGAGAAGCAGCATGAAAGGCCGGAGCGCCTCGGCATACGCCCCGATCCCAAGGTCCGTACGGAGATGTACAGTAAAGAGCGATGCGCCGATCTGCTTTGCGAAATCGATCGACTCATGAAAAGACTGGACGGCATCCGCGCTTAAAGGGTCAGACGGCCATGGCGCATGTACCGAAAGACGAATATCTCTGGCCTCCGCAGTTGCCTTTATCGATGAGCGGCCCTCCGCCGGAATATCCCGGACCGTCCAGCCCTCTCCTGATTCTTTCTTGTCAGGGAACCATTCGAAGGCATCGAAGCCGTGGTCGACCGCGAACTCGAAGGGAAGGGCCACTCTTTCTGCGGAAAAGGCGGTCTGATTGCCTATCCGAATGCGGGGCCTGTCGGGCATTCAGACGCCCACCTGGGGCCGTGACTGGACTACGAAAAAATTACCTTTCGAGTATGCGCCCTCGATATCCTGAGGTGCACCGAGCGCCTTCTCGACCTGTAAGCCGACCTCGGCCACCTTGAGCGAGAACTCCTTACGGAATCCGTCGTTCCAGAAAAGCTGGTCGGATGTATAGTCGAGGCTCACAATTTTGGGCTGTGGAAGAATGAAGCTGTCATAAAGACCCGCCCCTGCATATCCGGATAGGTCTTCACCGTTAGAGTCGGAGCGGAAGATCAGGCCTTTTCCATATAATCCCGACCTCTTGCTTGGGAAGGAAAGGACCTTTGGTCCAGGTGCCCCTTTCCCGCACGTAAAACTGAACGCCCTTCCCGGATAATTACCGACGAGGGCCTCGCCGAGGCCGAGGACGGCTTCCGCGTAAATCTCGTCTTTAGCGCGGGTAAAAGGGTTGACCGTATGGATTACATAACTATAGTCCGCCTCAATGACAGTCTGGACGAGAACCGCCATAAAAAGATCTTTATGGGGAATGCCATTCGCTTTACGGCTGAGCCATGCCCTCTCGTTCCATTTCGAGGCCCAGACCTTCTTGATGCAGAGCCATGCCTCTTCCCAGTTTGAGGGCCACGGCAGGTCCGGGCTTTGCATCACGGCGCGCAGGGAAGAAACAAGCGCCTCGGGCGCCTCGAGACCGAGGACCGTCTCGCGGAGCTCAGAGAGCAGGCGGCCCGCATTTTCTGGGCCTTTCTCAATTTTTGATAACAGCTCATTATATTTTTTAGCGGTCCCGGTATTTACCTCCCCGGAGAGGACCTTCTCGAAGATGCCGAAGGGCAGTGCCGCTGAAGCAGGAAGCCCGATCCAGCCCGGGAGAGCTCCCCTCAGCCGCCTCAGGTGATTGGATTTCCCTCCAACGTTTTCTTCTGTGAATTCGTTTATCGTCACGGCGTACGCGGAGAAGGCCGGCCGGAGCAGCGCTGGTGCGGAAGCCGCCGCGCTCACAGGGACCATTTCAGTGGTTTCAGAACTTTTCTCGAAGACGACGTCGCCGCCTGCGTTTATGCCCAATCTGAGCGTTTTCCCCTGTAGCGATTTCAGGTTATCGATAACCCCCGGATCGTAACAGGTCGCAAACAGGACGCCCGAGTTTCTGGCACGGACCGACAGGTGAGCAAGGATATCGATGACCGAAGTGGTGAGGATCGCAACGACACCTCTGGGGATCTCCTCGTCGCCCGACACCTGGTCCGTGACGATCAGTGAGGGTCTGGAGAAACTCTTTCCCTGGACGGACTTTAACGTCGCTGCGATCTCCAAATCTCCTGTCGCCTGGCCCGGGCTTATCACCTGCCAGTCACCCAGATGTGCGCTCTTTCTCAGCGCAGGCTCCAGATGACGGAGGAGCGCGGAGAGGGCGAACGCGGGTCTTCCCCGCATCACCTCTTCGCCAAAGAGGGTGACCGTCCATGGCGCCGCATGGAACGAGTTGCCGAGGAACTCGGCTTTTGGCTGCAGAAGACTGTAATACCTGTCGACGAACGCTCCCAACGCGCGGCCAACCCGGTCGGTCACCGCTTTCGCGCGGAGGGACCATTCCCTTCCGAAGCGAGGCATCTTTACGAGGCGGTCCCAGATGCGCAGGCAGGAGAGCAGCTCTTCATCGGGAGTTGTAATTACAAGGTTTTCAAGCACCATCCCCGAAAGGTCCGCAAGTTCGTTCGGATCCAGGGCAAGCCCGAGGCTCCGTTCGACTACCATACGCAGAAAATCTTCCAGGGCGATGTCCAGGAAGAGAAGGTCGCGCACCCTGTCTGCATGCCCCGAGAGTTGGTTTGAAAGCCTGCGACGGGCCTCGGTAATTTTTCCCGCCAGCACTCCGGCGGCGGTCTTGCCGTCTTCGCGGTGATGCCATATAAAATCCATCAGGCCGTTCATCTCTCCGTCGAGCAGGTGCCGTGCCGCATAAATGGCAGTGCCAAGATCGGTGCCGGCATGGACCGCCTTCAATATCCCCAGGAAATGCTCGAAATCGCTGATCAGGGCGTCTTTAAGATGCGGAATGAAATCAGGGTGAGACCTTATCGGCCTTTCATAGCCTTCGAGCCTTTCTTTCGTCACCCCGGCGTCATTGAGTGTTTTATAGAACCTTTCGAGGGTGCCGTTGCTCCTCATGAATTCGAGGTACGCCTCGCAGATGACGATGTCGTCCGGGGTTGTGTTGTTGTGAAGCTTCTGATGCCACTCTTCCATGAAGTGGCCCGAAACCTCCTTTATGTGATGACGGTGCATTATATTCAGGACTTCGTCGCGCACCCTTTGAGCGTCGCTTCCCCTGCCGAGAGTGGTCATGATGAGGCGCACCAGTTCCCTTCTTTCGGGAACCTCCCCGTAGATTCCGGCAAGTTTAAGGGTGAGGCGGTCCATGGCATGGCCGAGTTCCCTAGGTTGCGTATTGTAATTCCGCTGCCAGTCGAGTTGCCTGATAAAAGAGTACCTGAGCCAGACGAAGACAAGGGCAAGGCCTTCTTCCGTATTTTTCGCCTTGTCGAGCAGGTCGTAGCAGAGGTTGAACCGGTGCATAAGTGTCCAGGAATTCCGGGAGGTCTCCCGCTCGATGATTTCCCCGGCTATCTCCGCAGCAACGCGTCCTCCAAGAAGCGCCTCGTCGGGCGAAGGTGGCCCGGGGAGCTCGATCCGGTAATTTTTACCTCTGTTATTGTCCCATCTGTTTTCGTCAGGGAAGAAAATGACGAAGTCGATCGACCGGAAGTCCGGCGATTTCCCGAGTCTGATTGTTATCCGGCCCTGGCCGTCCTGCCTGAGAAAGGGGGATTGGATCGC
>JAKAIZ010000019.1 GCA_021814065.1 Nitrospirota bacterium
CCGATCTCGGAGTTCATTCAGTTCATTCTCGAACATGGCTACATATTAACATAGACGCAGGGAGCAAACCTGCAGCTGCAAAAAAATGTATCCAAACGGGGGCAGATGGGCTGAAAAACAGCCATAGTCGAGGCGCCGCTTGAAACGCCGGACAGGCCAGACCACCTTTTTAGGAAATACACAACGGCCGGATTCGCGTTTACGTGAATCACAATGGAATGCTGCCGATTCTATGGCGTTTTTCAGTCTGTCTGCCCTAGTTCTTCATATAACATTAAGACTAAACACCGCCATTACCGAAACGATGAATCACAGGAAGGCATTTCGCACAAAAAAAAGGATGGCCGAAGCCATCCCCTAAACCGGGAGACCCGAAGCAGCTATTTCTTCGGCTTCTTCGGAGTCTTGGCGGCCGTCTTCTTCGCGGTGCCGCACGGACCTTTTGACTTGCAGGGCATATCGAACCTCCTCTTTGAGAATTCTTTTTTCAAAATATCACACCTAAGGATGGCTGTCAATAACCTCAGGTTACAAACCGGACATGCTCCTGTTATCATTATTCGATATATCAATACTGTAACGTAGACATAGGCGCAGGTTGTCATACCGGCTTGTCCGGTATCCTTCTTTCTGTGGTCGGAAGAAAGATTCCCGACGAGCGGGAATGACAAACTGTGATATATTTATTGAGGATTAACAGTCATTTCGGGAGGACGCCATGAAGGTTTGTGCACTATGCGGAAAAGAAGTCGCGGTCGACAAGTATTTTACCCGCAAGTCAGTATGCCCCAAATGCGGCGGTGACCTGCATATATGCCTGAACTGCAGGTTCTACTCGGAAACGGCGCACAACAAATGCACGGAACCGAAGGCAGAATTTCAGAGGAACCGGGACAAAGCGAACTTCTGCGACTACTTCAGCTTCGGCGAGGGCGGGTCTCCTTCTTCTGATAATGCAACGGAAGATGCGCTGCAAAAACTGAAGGACCTGTTCAAGAAATGAGTTCGCGCGCAACAAAGTAGCGGCAGATCTTTTACCACAGAGGCACAGAGACACTGAGGAAACAAACAGGGAGGTAGGAAGCATTATATATCTCCACTGAGGTGAGGGTTTATTCCGGCCTTTTCCCCATTTTTTTACTCTGTGACTCAGTGTCTCCGTGGTTAACCACTCTTTTCACCTCAGTATCAGCACGAGCGCGTAGACGAGATAAAGGCATCCCGAAAAAAGCATCGTGAGCGGAGAGATCCGCTTCTTCACGAGGACCGTCCCAAGGAGAAAGACAGAGGAGGCGATGGCGATCACCGCCGAAAAAAGGGCCATGCCGGTCAGTTTCCAGTCCGTGAAGACAAGCCCGACCGACACCGGGAATGTCGCCTGGAAGACCATCGCCCCGGTGATATTGCCGATCGCGAGCGTGTCCCTCCCCTTCCACGTCCATGTGACGCTGTTGAATTTCTCCGGCAGTTCCGTTGCAACGGGGGCGAGCAGAAGCGCAAAGAGAAGGGGGTCCATCCCGAACCTCACCGATACCTGTTCGAGGCTGCTGACGAAGGTATGGGCGCCCTTGATCATCACCCCCAGGGCAATGAATATCTGGAGGAGGATCAGGGAAAGCGGAGGCGATGCCGCAGCAGGGGAGCGGCTGATCCTTCTCGCCGCTTTCCAGAGGTACATCTCACCGGAGTGCTCGATCTCGGCGCTTTCGCCCCGGAAGGTGAGCCATGCGTAAAACACATATCCGGACACGAGAGCGATTGCGAGCGGGACAAGGACCGAACTGCCCAGGAGCAGCGGCAAAAGGATCGCAAGACAATACATCACAAGAAAAAAGGAGACGTCGCGCCTGACCGAATGGACCTCGACGCGGAGCTCAAAAGGTCTCTTCTTATTGAGGGCCGCGACAGAGGCGGTCAACCCTACGAGAAAAAAAGCGAGTGTCGAAAGCATGAACGGCGCCCCCAATATCGCGCCCACCCCTATCTCTTTCGATGCATGACCGCCGTACATAAATATCGCAACCATCGGCAGGATCGTCTCGGGCAGCGCCGTGCCGACAGCGGCGAAGATGCTGCCGACCACCGCCTGAGAGAATGAAAACCTCCTGCCGAATGTTTCGATGCCGTTTGTAAAAAATTCCGCTGCGGCAAGTATCATGACGAGCCCGAAAAGAAGAAACGAGATCTGGATTACCATCAATGGACGACAAGGACAGGACAGGGCGAAGATTTGAGTACCGCCTCGGTCGTTCCGCCGATAAGGACGCTCTCGACGTATGAAAGGCCCCGGGCGCCTATCACGATTAGGTCGTACCCCCCCTCCCCGGCGAGCGCGGCGATCGCCTCTCCGGGATGCCCCTGAGTTATAGCTCCCTTCTTCTCGATCTCAATATCCCTGCAGAACGCATCGAGTTTCCGTTCCGCCTCGGAGCGGACCGTCTCATCGAATTTTTCCTTTTCGGCCTCATCCAGCTTCTTCCATACCGGCCACTTTTCCTTGATGAGGTAGGAAGGCACGACATTTACCACGCTCAGGTCGGCGGAGAAAAGAGAGGCGTATTTCCTGGCGGCGGCCGCTGCCTTGCGGGAGTTGTCGGAAAAGTCCACCGGACAGAGTATCCTTTTAATGCCGACTCGCCCGATCGCCGCGCCGGAGGCCTTTTCCCCCCTCACGACCAGGATAGGCACCTTCAGGGACTTGATGAGCCGCTCGGAACTGCTCGGTCTTATCACATGCGATTTATAACCGATCACCAGGAGATCCGGGGAGGTCTCCTCTATGGCCTTCACAAAGGACTCGTGGAGCCGGCCGAGCAGAATACCGCATTCCGCGTCTATCCCTTCCCTCTGGAGCCGGAGTTTCCAGGAGGTCATCTCTGCCTCCTCCCTTTTTTTCTCTTCTTCAACGTATTCAGAAAGATAGGAAGGCGGGGTGAGAAGATAATCTATGACATACAGAAGCCGAATTGAGGCCCCCTGCGCGGCTGCAAAAAGGGCCGCGTAAGAGACGACAGGTTCCGTCTCCTGCCCTAGGTCTATCCCTGCGACGAGACGAGGCTTTTCGGTCACTTTCTGAGGCTCTTGCCCAACCTTTTCTCGACAGATTTCACCTTCCGGTCGAGCCGCCCCGGCTTTCCCTTACGGTCGTCTATCGTTATGCACGTCATGGCCCTTTCCTCTTCTTTCATCACCGCGGCATGGCACTTCCTGATAAGCCTGAACACCTCGTCCCATTCCCCTTCGACCACCGTACCCATAGGGTTCACCTTGTAGGGCAGGCCGCTTGCATCGACGAGTGCCAGGACCTCGGCGATCCTGTCGCCTATGCTGCTCCCCGAACCGATCGGTACCACGCTGAATTCCGCAAGCATGCACTCCTCCTTCTCTTGACGGGTTTAAACGGGGTTTACAGAAAAAGCATATCAGATACCGGACAAAAATTAAAGGGACAAACAGCCGTTTGTCCCTTTCTTATCATTAGGCCGGGGTATCGCTTATTTCTTTACTGCGTCTTTTAATGCCTTGCCGGCGGTGAACTTGGGAGTCTTGGCGGCAGGTATATTGATAACCTGACCGGTCCGCGGGTTGCGCCCTTTCCTGGCCTTCCTCTTCGTAACCGAAAAAGTGCCGAAACCGACGATCGTGACCTTCTGCCCCTTCTTCAGCGCTGCCTTGACCGCGTCGAGAGTCGAATCAAAAGCACGCGTTGCATCAGCCTTGCTGAGACCAGCACCTGATGCGATTTTGTCGATAAGTTCCGTCTTCGTCATTCTCTTTCCCCCCTTTCCTTTGGTAGTGGTGTCTGCAGACAATCTGTGTTAAACACTATCAAGAACTATTTTTTTTGTCAAGCCAAAAAAACCGCTTCCCGGGCCGGGGAAAACGTGTACAGAAGCCCTCAAGCGGCATTTTTACGTTACCCTGAAACTGCAGGTTTAATGGATATCCGGAAATTGCCCAGGTTTCTGCACTGTAATTGAATAGGCTATAATGGAAGGCATAAGTCATGATGCGGGAAACCGAAATTAAGATTCTCGAGATCGACAGGGAAAAGATTGAAAAAAAACTCCGTGCACTCGGTGCCAGGAAGGTCTTCGACGACGAGATACACGCTCTTTATTACGACGATTCTTCGGGATCGGTAAGAAAACGAAAGGGCGCCCTGAGACTCCGGAAAGAGGGGGATAAAGCAGTTTTGACCTATAAGAGCCATGTCGGCGACCGGGGAGCGAAGATCAGAGACGAAAGAGAGGTTGGCGTTTCCGACTTCGACACGGCAAGATCGATACTTGAATCGTTGGGCTTTTCCGTCTGGCTCGAGATGAAGAAGCACAGGACTTCCTATAAACTGCGCGGCGGACATTTCGAGTTCGACAAGTACTCCGGCATGTACGGATACATCCCGGAGTTTCTCGAGATCGAGGCGCCCGACGTGAAAACGGTCCGCGCCTTGGCGCGGCTGCTAGGGTTCGCCGCGAAAGACTGCAGGCCGTGGGACTCATACCGGCTTGCGCAATATTATTCGCGCAGAAAAGAAGGGAAGAAGTAGTCCTGCAGAGCTTCTGCTAACCTTTGCTTTCGACGTAAAGACCAGGACATATGCGCTGGAAAAACGCCATACAATCGGCAGGATTTGATTGTGATACACGCAAACGCAAATCCAACGTGTGGCGTTTCCCTTAAAGGTGGCTTGGTCTTTCTGTTGTTTTTAGCGGAGCCTCGACTATGGCGGTTTTTTCAGCACATCTGCCCTGTTTTGGATAAGTTGTCCTGCTGTTTCCAGACATGAGATTTGGAGACCGAGGCTTTCGCCCCTCTTCTCTTCTTTATATAACAGGCTTCGTTCGATTATAATGGTTCTTGTCCGGAATTTCGCACCGCGACTGACGTCGTTCGAAGACCGCTGAAAGGAGCCTGGTGGAAGACTACCGAAAAATATTCCGGCTCGTGCTGCCTTACTGGCCGAGGGTACTGCTCGCCATCGTGGCGGGGCTCGTCATCTCCGGACTGAACGCCTCCATGGCCTGGCTGGCGAAGCCCGCGATGGACGACGTCCTTATAAAGAAGGACGCGAGGCTGCTGGTCCTCCTGCCGCTTGCGCTATTCATTATCTTCCTCGGGAGGGGCATCTTCACCTTCTTTCAGGAATACCTGATGCAGTCGGCAAGCCAGAAACTGGTGATGCACCTCAGAAACGGCCTCTACTCCCGCAGCCTCGAACTTCCGATGGGATACTTCGGCAAGAACTCCAGCGGCGAAATGATATCGAAGGTGATCAACGACGTAACGGCCCTGCAGAACCTTCTGATATTTACCGTCAAGGACCTCTTCAAAGAAGGCGCGACAGCCCTGGCCCTTCTCGGGGTGGCGTTTTGGCGGAGATGGGACCTCACCCTCATCTCGATCACCGTTCTTCCCCTGGCGCTCTACGGCGTCGGCACACTCGGCAAGAGAATGCGCCGGATCAGCAAAAGGGCGCAGGAGAAGATATCCCTCATCACCGAATTTCTGAGCGAGAGCTACGCAGGGGTCAAGATCATCAAGGCCTTCTGCCGGCAGAGCGCCGAGACCGGCCGGTTCGAGGAGATCACGCGGGAGTACTATCGCGATAACATGAGAGCCACGAGGGTATCGCAATTTGCGGCGCTTATCATGGAAACGGTAGGCGGACTCGGGATCGCCTTCGTAATATGGTATGGGGCCAGGCTGATCATCAGCGGGGCCATGACCGCGGGCGATTTCACCTCCTTCCTGACGGCGATCTTCCTCGTCTATACCCCGGCCAAGAGGCTCGCACAGATAAATATCGGCGTCCAGCAGGCGAGACCCCCGCTCGAACGGATCCAGAAACTGCTCGCGGAACCGGGAGAAAAAGACGGCACCGAAGATATCCCCCCCATCCGGAGGAGCATCGATTTCGGAAACGTCTCGTTTATCTATCCTTCAGCCAGGCAAAAGGCCCTGCAAGGCATAAACCTGCGGATAAGCAAGGGGGAGATCATCGCGATTGTGGGGAAAAGCGGAGGGGGAAAAACCACGCTCGCAAACCTCCTTCCGAGATTTTATGTCCCCACGGAGGGGACAGTCTGCATCGACGACGTCGATATCTCGACCGCCACCTTCGCCTCCCTGAGGGGGCAGTTCGGGATCGTCACGCAGGAAGTGATACTTTTCAACGACACGATCGCCGCCAATATCGCATACGGGAAACCGGGGGCTGCCGGGGAGGAGATCGTCGCTGCGGCGCAGGCGGCGTACGCCCATGATTTCATCGCCGAACTCCCCCGGGGGTATGACACGATGATCGGCGAACGCGGTATGAGGCTCTCAGGCGGCCAGAGGCAGAGGCTTTCGATCGCGCGCGCGATACTGAAAAATCCGCCTATCCTCATCCTCGACGAGGCTACATCCTCGCTGGATACCGCCTCCGAAATGATGGTCCAGAAGGCCCTCGAAAATCTGATGGCAAACAGGACCACCATTGTGATCGCCCACCGGCTTTCCACGGTGAAGAAGGCCGACCGCATCCTCGTCCTCGAAAAAGGGAGGATCGCTGAGTCGGGTTCTCACCGCGAGTTGTACGCAAGGGACGGTGTATACAAAGCCCTGTACGACCTGCAGTTCAGCGCACAGGAGACCGCCTGAACAGGAGGGTTTGTTGGGTTTTTGTTCTGTCATTCCTGTAAAATATTGATGGGCTCGAAATAGCGTGCACGTAAACATCAGGAAATCCCTCCTAACCTCCCTTTGCCAAAGGGAGGAACCTACCCCTCTTTGGCAAAGAGGGGCAAGGGGAGATTTTGCGTGAAAGTGCATCCATTTAAGAGACACCTAATAGTAGTCGAGTCCTGCACGGTGAAATTGTGAAGGTATCGCTCATCATAACGACATACAACAACCCTTCGGCGCTGCGGAAGGTGGCCGAAAGCGCGCTGCACCAGACACGCTATCCCGACGAGGTCCTGATCGCCGACGACGGTTCCCAAGAGGAGACTGCCTTCAGGGTGAAGGGCTTTGCTGCAAAAGCGCCTTTTCCCGTCACCCATGTCTGGCAGGAAGACAGGGGGTTCAGGGCGGCGAAGATACGGAACAAGGCAATCAGGAGGTCTTCCGGGGACTACCTCATCCTGCTTGACGGCGACTGTGTGATGAACAGATATTTTATCGCCGACCATGTTGGGCTTGCCGAAAAAGGATGCTTCATCCAGGGCAAGAGGATCCACGTAAATAAAAAAGCGGTGGCGTCATTCGCGCCCGGCGACGCGGATTCGCCGCTCACGCTGCTCAGGATGGCGCTCACCGGCAAGATCTCGAATTCCCATCACCTCATACGGATCCCCTATTACCCGGGATTCAAGAACAGAAAGTTAAAGGGCATCAAGTCCTGCAACATGAGTTTCTTCAAAAGCGACATCGTTGCGGTGAATGGGTTCAACGAAGATTTCGAGGGGTGGGGGAATGAAGATTCGGAACTCGCCTGCAGGTTTTTCAGGTTCGGCCTTCTCAAGAAAGTCCATCCCTTCATGGTAGTCTGCTTCCACCTCTGGCACCCGACGAACAAGATTGTTACCCACTGCAACAGGATGCTCCTGTCCGCCGCGGTCTCGTCGGAGACCTACTTCTGCAGGAACGGGCTTGTCAGGGAAAATAATTAATCCGGAGATCCTCATAATGTCAGGCTATGCGGGAATTTTTCTCTTCTCGACGATAGCCAACTCCCCTGTGGAAATATGCGGCGCACTGGTTCTCGCTGCCTGGATACTGTCCGGCAGGTTCCTTCCTGACACGAGGCTTTGGCTGAAATCAGCACCGGCCCTTCCCATAATCGGTATGATTCTACTGCCATGGATCGGACTCCTTTATGCTCCATCGCCTGCTGACGGAGTGAGCACCGCAGTAAGGGGGTATTACTGGCTTTATTCGATAGCGCTCATCAGGGGCATCAAATCTCAGAAATTCACCACTCTCTGCATCCACCTGTTTCTAACCGGTCTCTTTCTTAACAGCATTGCCTCTTTCTTCCAGATCGCCCATATTTTACCGCTCAAATACGGCACACCCAGTGGCTTTCTCGGAATAAGCTCGCCATGGATTACCTATACGCTTCTACTTACGGTTGGAATATTCATAGCCTCCTTTTATTTCAGGCAGGCTGACAGCACAAAAGGGCGGCTTGTCTATGCCTATCTCATGCTGCAGTACTTCATCACAATCGGCTTTGTCGGGGGACGCAGCGGTTATGTGGCATTCATTTTGTTGTCCCCGCTGCTTGTCTACAATCTGACCGGCAGGAGACATCTCCTGAAAATCATCATGTTGAGCGCAATTGTCGTGTCGGCACTTTTCACTTTTCCTGTTGTTCAGGGGCGGTTTGCACAGATCAGGAAAGACCTTGTTCTTTATTCTCAGGGGAACGTGAATACTTCCGTGGGGTTGCGGCTTCATATGTGGGACATAGCCTTCGACCATATAAAAGCACATCCCATCTCGGGGATCGGGACCAATGGCTTCAAGCGCATATGGGAAAACTGCAAAGGAGACCGATCTTTACCTTTTTTCGACCACCCTCATAACAGCTTTCTCTACATGCTGGTCAGTTTCGGCATCCCGGGACTGGTCGTATTCTGCTGGCTCCTCTTCGAGATGCTGAAAACAGGCTGGAGGTCGTTTGATTCGCCTGTGGGGTTCTCTCTGTTTGTCTTTACTCTGATCTTTATCATAGGAAGTCTTACTGATACGCAGTTACTCGTCTTTCCGACGATGATCCTTTTCGTCCTTTTTGCCGGCATTGCCGCAGCATTGGACGAACAGCAGATGAGGGATTGACGACCACCTTCGATCTTTAGGTCGGGATTATTATACATTTTCATCCGATTGCTTTTATGTTAAATTTAATGGTCCAAATCAGTCTTCAGCGGCGTCGAATGTGCGGGGTAACAACCCTTGGCGGCATCGTGCAAAAGAAGGAAGAAAAAGCAAAGGAATAATGTCACTCAATATTTCAGTCGCAGTCATCACAAAAAATGAGGCCGAGCGCCTGCCGGACTGCCTGAAAAGTATCTCATTCGCCGATGATATTGTGGTCGTCGATTCGGGCAGTTCCGACGGCACAGTGGAGATCGCCCGGGAATTCGGATGCAGGGTCTCGGTCGAGGACTGGAAAGGATACGGTCCGCAGAAAAACAGCGCAGTCGGGAAGTGCCGGCATGAATGGGTGCTGATCCTGGACGCCGACGAGCGAATACCTCCGGAGACCGCGGCGGTGATAAGAGACGCGATCGGCAACCCCCTGGCCGATGCATATCGCTTCAGGAGAAAGAACTATCTCCACGGCAGATGGCTGAGGCATTCGGGGTACTGGCCCGACCGCCAGATACGCCTGGTCAACAGAAATCTCGGCTCCTTCCGCGGCACGGTCCACGAACAGTGGGCAACCGGGGGAAGAGTGGCTGACCTCGATGCCCATATCGACCACTACGCCTTCTCGGGTTACTCGGACATGCTGAAGACCCTCAACGACTACTCCACCGTTATCGCGGAGGAACTCTATTCCTCAGGCCGAAAGGCAAACGGCATCTCTCCCGTATATCACGGAATCGGAATGTTCCTCAAGATCTACTTTGTCAAAAGAGGTTTTCTCGACGGGATGGACGGCCTCGTGACCGCACTGACAAAGGCGGGGGGCTCCTTCTTCAAGTATGCGAAACTCCTCGAACTCCAGCGCAGAGACAGGACGCAATGAACGGCGCCATCGTGCTCATGTACCACAATATCGCAGATCCCCAGGCCGGCAAGGACCCCCTCGGGTTGTATGTCTCGCCCGGGATGTTCCGTTTCCAGATGTGGTATCTGAAGACCTCGGGATTCAGGGTGGTATCCCTTGGTGACGTACGTTCCTTCATTAAGGGGGACCATTCAGGGAAAAGACTGGTAGCGCTCACCTTCGACGACGGGTATCAGGACTTTTACGAAAACGCCTATCCGGTCCTCCGGCGCTACCACTATCCCTCGACCGTCTTTCTTGTTTCCGACCTCATCGGCAGGGAAAACAGCTGGGAGGAAGACCCGCGCATGGGGAAACGGAGACTCCTCGATTGGGATGCGATCCATGCGATCAAAACAGAAGGAGTGGTCTTCGGGTCCCATTCCCGGACCCATCCCTTTCTGAGCCGCCTTTCTCCGGACGCCCTCAGGGCCGAGATATCCGGCTCCAAGTCCCGTCTCGAAGCAGAACTGCAGCTTCCTGTCGATTTCTTTTGCTACCCTTACGGCGACTACGGTCCGGGAGCAGTCGACATGGTCAAAGAGGCCGGATACACTCTTGCCGTGACAACAAAGAGGGGACTCGTCCATGAAGGAAGCGACCCCTATGAAATACGGCGTTCCTTCATCAGGGGCGGCACCAATCCCTTCCTGTTTCTGCTGCGGCTGCATTCAGGTTATGAAGACCGCAAGAGGGCTGACTGAATGAACGTCCTCATCGTCAATGCCGGCAGGGGGTGGGGCGGGATCGAATCACACTCGGTCGTGCTCGCGTCGGAGCTTGCCGGAAAAGGGCATAAGGTGACCGTTGCCTGTTCCCCAAGGGGTTACGTCAGGAATAACATGAAAGCAGCCGCGCTTCCTGTGGAGGACCTTGAGGTCTTAAACGCTGGAGATCTGGTCTCAATCGCCAAACTGGCAGTCATCATCCGCAGGGAGAATATCGGTGTATTGATCGCCAACTCAGGGAAGGAATACTGGCCCGCCGCTGTCGCCGCAAAACTCCTTCGCAGGAAGATAGTCTTCGTCCGGCATCAGACTGACCGCATCAGAAAAACTACACGGTGGCTGATCAATAACCATGTTGACCGCGTCGTCGCAGTGAGCTGGGCAGTGAAAAATGCACTTCTTTCGAGCGGCATCGCTGAAGGGAAAATCGAGGTGATCCACAACGGCGTGTCCCTGAGCAGGTTCGATCCTTCGCGTATCGACCGCGGTGCGGTCCGCGGTGAACTCGGAATCGGGATGCAAGACTTCGTGATCGGGACAGTAGGAAAGCTCCATCAGGGGAAAGGAGTATACGAACTCCTCCGCGCGGCCGCCGGTATTGCAGGAGAGCAACCGGTCACATTGCTCTTTGTCGGCGACGGACCGGAGAAGGAGGGGATCATCCGGGAGGCCCGGCGGATTGGTATCGCCGGGAGGACAGTCATCACCGGCATCCGCCGCGACGTCGAGCGGATGTACGCCGCAATGGACATGTTTGTACTTTCTTCTACCTGCGACGAGGCCTTCGGCATGGTGATCATCGAGGCGATGGCGATGGGCAAGCCGGTCATCGGCACCAGCGTCGGAGGGATCCCCGAACTCATCTCCTCCGGGGAAAACGGGCTTCTCGTCCCCCCCGGGGATGCTGCGGCCCTTTCCGACGCGATAAAAAGATATCTGCGCGACGGCGAGTTCGCAGCTGGGATTGCCCGCAGCGGGAGGCGGACCGTAGAAGCAGCTTTTTCGGAAGAAACGCTGGGCGAACGGTTCGAGAAGGTATTGGCGTCGCTTGATCAGAAGTGAACGATATCTTTCGTTTACATTTACTAATTTAGGATAAAATAACATGATGTTGAATGTAGGAGGGCAGACATGCTGAAAGTCGCCATACAATCGGCAGGATTTTATTGTGATTCACGTAAACGCAGAATCATCGCATGGCGTTTTCTGAAAGTGTGGTCTGGTTTGTCCACCGTTTTTAAAGGGGCCTCGACTATGGCTGTCTTTCAGCACACCCGCCCTCTTTTAGATATTTTTTTATACAATCGTGCGGTACAGGCGTGATTATGCGCCGGAGTGCAGACAGATGAGACCGCCGGCGCGGATAAAATGGAGACATGTGGGCCGGCTCTATGAAAAGCTGGCGCCTCTCCTGAAGGCGTCCCCGATCAAAATGGACAGCCCTGAACGCGGCAGGGTCCTTGTGCTTGCTCCCCATATCGATGACGACGTCATCGGGGCCGGCGGAAGCCTCAGAAAGCATGTCCTTGCGGGAGACGCCGTAAAGGTCGTCTACTTCGCAGACTGCACCGAAGAGCGGATACGGGAGGCGGAAGAGGCGGCCGATGTCATGGGGTTCGTCGATCTTGAATTCCTCGGGTATGAGTCGAAAAGACTCCTCGAAAACGCAGAAATTCCCGGAAGGCTGTCGGAGATCATCGATCGCTATAACCCTGAGTTTGTCTACCTGCCGTCGCTCTTCGACCGCCACAACGACCACCTTGCGGTGAACCATCACCTGGCGGCCCTTCATAAAAAGGGAGGCTGCCACTTCACGGTCTGCGCCTGCGAGGTCTGGACCGCGCTCGTACCGAACCTTCTGATCAATATTACCGATACGGTCGACGCTAAGAAGGAGGCCCTTTCCCGGTACAGGAGCCAGCTCGCATCGAACGACTGGCTCGACGCGGCCATTTCCCTCAACCGCTACCGCGGGGTCACCTCAGGTGCCGGAGCATACGCCGAGGGCTTCATGAGGTATTCGGCGCATGAGTATTATGATATCTGGAAGGCTGTCTATGGGAGATAGTTAAGGAATTCTTTCGGAAGTACAATGCCTGATCACTTAATGGCATATTGATAGTGTCCCAATTTTGATAGGACACTACCGGCATATTCCCATGTTTGATGGTTAATTTATTGCTGTGATATCCTAATATGTGAGGATGAAAAGATTTCTTGAACACTTAATTGCTCGGGCCTTGACTCCGGTTCTCACACCACGGGTGTTTATCGATGACTATAACGGCATCACCGCTCATCTGGAGACCCTCGCATTGGTCTTCGCCATCCGAAAGGCTTACGGACACGAGATAGTGCTTGACTGGCGGGAATTTGACGCATTGCGCGTGGAAGAGACGACTATCGGCAAGGTAAGGATTCCGGCCAAGATTGGGGCCATCCGTCTGCATCAATGCGATGAGGAGACCTTTCAGACCCTCGATAATAAAAATATTATTTGCCGGTCGGAGGACGGACCTCCCGGCGTTCTGGACCCTATCTATATGGAAGTGGCCAGAAAGGTTAAGATCAGGAGCGACTTGGCCGATCAAATCATAAAGACCTTCGATTTGATCAGCGGGTTCCCGGTGGTGGGCCTGCATGTCCGCAGGGGCGATTTCGCATTGGAAGGGGAGAACAATTTTGACCCGACTGCAACTATGTATCCTGCGGTCCCCCTCTGGTGGTACGAAAAAGTGATGGGAGCACTTCTCAAAAAGCATAAAGATCTAAAGTTTTTCATGTCGGCAAACGGAGACCCTTCCTCATACGGCGGCCTTCGCAGGAACTTTGACATCATGACGCTCGAAATCCCGAGTCCATACGATTGGAAAGGGCCGGGGCACTGGTCTGAAGTACATCCGGTCGCAGATCTTTTCGCGCTTGCCTGCTGTTCCGTCATTCTTGCCACCCCTGTTTCGAACTTTTCGCACTGGGCTGCAAATGTCCTGGGCAGACCTTCTGTTGCCCTCATTCCGCTGAAAGGGGCCAGCCGTGAACAGCCGCTCACCACTGCTCTTTCACTTTACGGGAAAAGGCTCTGCACGTGGAGAAAAGTCTGCCGGGGCGAACTCAACGAAGGCACATCAAGGTTCGACCTTGATCAGCTCCTGTGTGCCCCTGTGCAGACTGATTGGCTCCAGGACGCAAAAGCCTCATTTTAGCGTCGGGCCGAGATGCTGCGCAGGACTGTCTTACGAAATAAAAGGAGATCAATGACCTTATGGGAATCAGGCCGTTAACCGTAATGAATCTTGTTTCCGGTGACGGGAGGGGCGGCGCCGACAGGCTTGCGCTTGATCTCTCCAAAGGGCTGAAACGTCGCGGGCACAGGGTAATCTGGGGATGTCCCTCCATATACTATTTAATGGATGAGGTGCTTGCCGCCGGACTCGAGACTTACGCCATTGATTTTTCAGGGAATATGGACATGTCCCCTCTTGTTCCCTTTCTGAGGTTCTGCAGGGCTGAAAAAGTAGATATTGTGAATGTCCACCATTCGCATGGAAGACATCTGCTCGTTGCGGCCCGACTTCTTTGCCTGAAGTCAAAAGCAGTCTTTACGAGGCATTGTATTTCTGGATCGACACCTTATATCGGGGCTTGTTTCTATAATCTGGTTCTCGACATGAATATCGCAGTGAGCGATGTAGTCCGTCAAAGCCTTCTCCGGGGCGGGATATGGCCGGAGAAAGTTGTCACCGTTTACGGCGGTATCGATTCGAAGAATTTCGATGAGGTCCCTTCGGACAAAGTAGAAGAAATCAGGAAAAAGTACTCAGGGAACGGGAAGTTTACCATCGGGATCGTTGCGCGTACGGGACTGCACGGGACCCCAAGGGGGGATAAACCGTCTCTTAAACGTCACGAAGTCCTGTTTAAGGCTCTCGCTGATATCGGAGGAGATATCACCGTGCTCGTTCTGGGAGCCTGCAGGGAAGAAGAGATAGAAAGTTTGAAGCTGATTGCCGGGCACAACGGTCTTGATCCAACGAAACTGTTATTCGCCGGTTTCCAAAATACCATAGCTCCCTTTTATAAAATCATGGACCTAAAGGTACTGCCGTCACCGAATGAGGGCCTTGGATTAGTGATCATCGAGGCGATGGCCGCGGGAGTACCCTGCATCGGCGCGGACAGCGGGGGGATCAGGGAGATCATCACCGACGGGGTCGACGGGCTGCTATTCAGACACGGCGACAGCCGGGAACTTGCCGAAAAGATCCGCATCATGCGCGACGACAAAACCAAAAGGGACCTCTTTGTATCGAACGGAAGGGAAAAAGTGAAGCGTTTCGATATCCGGCGGACCGTGGAAGAAACGGAGAGGGTCTTTTATGGACTGCTCGAAAGAAAATGATGAGACCATTCTCCTCGGCTGCAATGCAGACGAGACAGAAACTTCGAAAAATCCTTGCAATGACAACAAGAATCAATATGATCCACATTAATGCCGTCTCGAACCCGGAGTTATCCTAAAAAAAGGCTGGCTGGCCGCGTTGAGGAGCTTGAAGGTGTTGCAGGCAAGGAATTTTTCTTCACCTCTGTCTCTTGCTGCCGAGATATTTTTTTGCAGTATTTACATGTATAATATGTCTTCGGAGGATCCATGCATATAGGAATAATAGGCACAGGATACGTGGGACTCGTCACAGGGGCCTGCTTTGCCGAGTTCGGCGTCTTTGTTACCTGCATCGATAAGGACGAAAAGAAGGTAAAGGCCCTCAAGAAAGGCCTCGTGCCCTTTTATGAGCCCGGGCTCGAGGAACTGGTTAAGAAGAACCTGAAAAACGGCCGGCTCAATTTCTCGACAAAGGTCAGGGACGCGGTGGAGTCCTCCCTAGTCATCTTCATCGCAGTCGGCACGCCTCCGCGGGGGGACGGCTCGGCAGACATGAGCTATGTCGAAAAAGTGGCCGGCGAGATAGCGGGCGAGATCAAAGGCTATAAGGTTATCGTCACCAAAAGCACGGTACCGGTTGGCACCGGGGCGCGGCTCCGCAAGATCATCTCGAAGAAGCTGACCGAACGGGTCGATTTCGACATCGTCTCAAACCCTGAATTCCTGAGGGAGGGTTCTGCAATCGAGGACTTTATGAGACCGAACAGGGTGATTGTCGGCGCCTCCAGCCAACAGGCCGTAGCGATCCTGAAGGATCTGTACAGGCCTCTGTATCTCATCGAGACTCCCTTCGTGATCACTAATATAGAGACCGCCGAGTTGATCAAGTATGCAGCAAACTCTTTCCTCGCGGTGAAGATATCGTTCGTCAACGAGCTCTCGAAGCTCTGTGAAAAGGTCGGCGCCGACATCCAGACCGTGTCGAAAGGCATGGGTCTCGACCACAGGATCGGGGCAAAGTTCCTTCATACCGGACCGGGGTACGGCGGCTCCTGCTTTCCGAAGGACACGAGGGCACTGCTGGCACTCGCGGAGCACAATGGAATGGAACTCGGGATAGTGAGGTCCGCAGTAGACGCGAACGAGAAACAGAAGGCTCATATGGTCGAGAAGATCAGGGAGGCCACAGGGAAGGTCGGCGGCAAGACCTTCGCGGTTCTCGGCCTCTCCTTCAAACCGAATACGAACGACATGCGGGAGGCCCCGGCCATCTTTGTCATCGAGCATCTCCTTCGGGAAAAGGCCTCTGTCCGGGTGTATGATCCGGTCGCGATGGACGATGCGAAGAAGATCTTTCGGGACAGGGTAAAGTACGCTTCCGGGGTTTACGAATGCGCCAAAGGCGCCGACGGCGTAGTCATAGTGACCGAATGGAACGAATTCAGGAACCTCGATCTTTCGAAGATCAGGAAAACTCTGCGCAGTCCGTACTTCTTCGATCTGAGGAATATCTATGAGCCGGAGAAGATGAAGAAGCTGGGATTTAATTATTTCAGTGTTGGAAGAACGTAAAAGACAGGTAGAGGTAAAGAAAAAAGTGAGGAGTGAATAGCAAGGAGTGAGGGGTTAAAAGGACAAGAGGCTAAGGGGATAAAAGGCCTATCAGCCAGCAGGCTTGTCAGCTTGGTCGCTTGTTAGCCTGAGGGCTTGACAGCGCCTTTTACTTTTCACTTTTCACGGCAGAGAGTTGACGTTTCTGTTTTATTTTGTTTTACTATTATTACTTCGGCAATTAATAACCTTAAAGATTGTCATTCCCGCAAGTGAAGCGCGTCGGGAATCCTTCTGAAAAGAAAGATTCTCGCCCCGGCGAGTCGCCGAGGATGACCGGACAAGCCGGAATGACAGCGTTGTTGAATCTTCATCTGTGTAGTTGCCGGAGTAACAACTGTCCACTTTTTAAAAGGGCGATTAGCTCAGTGGGAGAGCACTGCCTTCACACGGCAGGGGTCGCAGGTTCGAAACCCGCATCGCCCACCATTTACTTCTTCAATGGAATTACGTGCGGCATGGTTGATTCTATCATTTCGCGTGTACCGCAACGAACTATCCATGCGGCATTTGACGCATGGCCTATGCCATTTACCCAAAAAATACCCAAAAAAAGGCCGCACTCGGGGCCTTTGCCAGGCAGGCATGGACGTAATTCCGGGGTGACTGTCTTCGAACATCTTCGTACGGACCTTGCATTCCGCCTGAATAGCGAAGATTTAGCCAGTTTTTTTCATATCCGGTAGAAAAAAATTTAGAAGCATTATTGACTGTAGTTTTGGGCAGTCAAATTGCTACTATAGTTAGATTTTTATATTATTTCTAAATTCTCAACTATCGTGCCGGATACCGGCCCGGGCTTTACCATGTCGCATCAGGGGGGATATGTGATAGAACGGTTAAGCAGAATAGCGCATCACGTCTTTGCACTTCTTATCTTCAGTGCATCTTTTGCCTTTGCCCTTGACGCGCCCCATACGAACCTGACCGGATACGGGATTGGGTGCGCCAACTGCCACTGGATGCAAAGTTCGGCGACGCCTCCATGGACAACGGTACAGAACCCTCCTGACCCTGCCGACAATACGATCAACAACAGAAGGTGCTACGCATGTCATGACGGCAGCAAGTCCGCTATCCCCGGGGTGAAGACCCACTCTGCTTCGACGACTGGAAGCGCCTATTGGTCGGTAAAGGGGGGCTGGAAGACGGAATGCGTCACCTGTCACAACCCTCATCAGCAGAGACAGACGAGGGCATGGGGGACGTTGACCTATCTTGTGACAGGATCTCCGCCCCTGACCATCGGCAGCTGGGAAACCGGCAACCGGACGAAGATCACGGTTGCCGAGACACTTACGGAGAATTACTACGGGTATTATCTCCTGCCTGACAAGAACTATCCCTTCTTTTACAAGATCGCAACAGACACCAGGAATACGAACATATTTGAGGTGCAGGGGGACGTACTGGAGCAATATGTAGAGACTGGTGGCTACGCGATCGTCTACGGCAAGAATGTCATGGACTATATAGACTATACCAACCCCGGCGGAAAGGGCGTAGGGGGCGTGGTAAAGCTTGGAGGAAACAGCGGGACAAACGGCCCTGGAGACTCCGTCAATAAGACAACAGGCGTCTGTTATGTATGTCACACCCAGACTACCCATTGGTCGGCGTCAAGCGGAGACACAGGACATAACGACAAGACAAACTGCGAGGACTGTCACCAGCACCTGAGCGGTTTCAAACCTTCCTGCAACATCTGCCACGGCTATCCTCCGAATGCGGCGGTCACGATGACATACGGTTCAGCCAACGGGAACAACCCGGCTCTGCAGACCGGCAATACCGATCCCGGCGCTCACGCTGCACACGTGACCACCAACGGGCTCGTCTGTGCCAACTGTCACCAGGGCGGTATGATTTCAAACGTGGTCCTGGACAAGGTAATCCAGATCGGCTTCAATCTCGCTACGGTCGATTTCAGTACAGCACGATACAAACAGCTTCTCGCCTCCTATGTCAACGGTTATACCGTGGGCGGCGTCAATGCAGGCGGTCCCGGCACGAACGGGACCTGCAGCAACGTCTATTGCCACGGTTCTACTATGCCGGGCAACGGCGGAACCAATAATATTCCAACTTGGAATATTGGAGCTACGGGCCAGTGCGGCACCTGCCACGGGGCCACCGCTGCAGTGCCTCCTCAGCTCGGCAGTCATGTCAAGCATGCAGGTGCGGTAAGCGGCTATTCCTTTGCCTGCACACTTTGTCATAATACTGACGCTGCACAACACGTAAACGGTGCGGTGGATTGGGCGTTCAGCACCGGCGACGGCAGGACGAACGGCGGCAAGTATAATGACGCTGCGAGCGGATCCACTAATGCCTCTGCTCCGAGTGCGACATATGGAAGCTGTTCGAACCTGTATTGTCACAGCAACGGCACATCAGTATCAACAGGGACAGTTCCGGGCAATACCTCTCCGACATGGGGCACTCCAGGCCCGCTTGCCTGCGATTCCTGTCATGGGTCCGGAACAGGCAACGGCATGCCAAATTATCCGAACGGATCGCCCAAGGCAAACACCCACGCCGCGCACGTGAATCAGACAAGTCATCCGTCTCCTTATAACAACGCAGCATGGGCTTTTACGATGACCTGCAAAACTTGTCACTCCGGCACCACGACTGACGACACAAGTATTGCTCTGAAGAGCGCCCACGTTAATCGCAGCTACGACCTTCAGGCGAGCGGCCAGACGCTTCCCAATTCCGGCCGCCCTGTGTCCTTCACATACTCTCCGCTGCCTTCCGGGGGCCAATGTTTTAATGTAAGCTGCCACAGGGGCGCAACGGTATATTGGGGCGGGTCGAACGGCGGTTACTGCGGCGCCAGCAGTTGCCATCAGTCTGCTACCTATGGACAAACGCTTGTTTCTATCGCAGTGGCCCCGATAAACCCCAGAGTCGAGATGAACACGGCGCAGCAGTTCACCGCTACTGCCCTGTATTCAAACAATGTCACGCAGGACGTCACGCTGCCCGCTCAATGGTCATCGTCTGATACTGCCGTGGCGACTCCAGGTACCGATCCTTATTCATACGGAGTTATAAGAACAGGTAATCTCAAAGGCACTACCACCATTACCGCCACACTGGGCGGCGTTTCCGGAAGTACTACCCTTGAGGTTACGGAAGTCAGGCTTGTTTCAATAACTGTAGCCCCTGCGAACTCATCCGTCCCATTGGGCAAAACGGCTCAGTTTACTGCGATGGGGGCTTACTCGGATAACAGCGTTCTTGACATAACCACTTCCGTTACATGGAACTCTTCGCACACTGCCGTTGCTGCGATAAGCAACGCCTCCGGCAGTAAAGGCCTCGCTGCTTCTACCGCAGTGGGAACAACGACGATAAGTGCGCAGCTGGGAAATATTTCCGGGAGTACCGGCATCACCGTGACGGAAGCGGAGCTTGTCTCGATTTTGGTAACGCCTCCGGACCCGACTATCGCCATCGGAGCGACTCAACAGTTCACCGCGACCGGCATTTATACTGATGCGTCCACTCAGGATTTCACTTCGATAGTCAACTGGAGTTCCTCCGACGAAGCGGTCGCAATCATTAATGCCGCCGGGCTTGCCACTGCTACAGGCGTGAGCACAGCCACGATTACCGCAACAGACCCCGTCACCCTGATCTCGGGGAGCACGACGCTGACGGTCGTTACCCTCAGCGGTGCCGTGTTGCCTCTTTATGTTGCAAACGGTTTCAACTGGAACGATTATGTGAAGAATGATCGTTCCAGCATATTTGCGGCGACAGATACGGCCTGCGCAGGGACTGAGATCGGCGGTTACAATGCCTGCCTGCATGGCGGCGAGATGCGGAAGGTAGACGTCGCTGGGAAGTCCACCTGCGACGGTCTTACAGCTCTGGACGCGCTGGGGGCATTCGACTGGGTGTGCGATGGCAGCGTCAATCCTGTCCGTATGGTCTCAACGGGTCTGAAGGACGGCAAGTATCTTTCCGACCTGATCGATTTTTCCGGGCCGCCGGTCTGGAAGGCAGACAACGTCACAGTCTCTTACAACGGAAGCCCGTATCTCGCAGCGTCGTCTGCTGTATGGTGGAATAATCCGATAGTCGTCAATAACGCAGGAGGGAACCTTTCAAGTCCGGGGACTATTTATGTCGCGACCGTCAATCCGTCAGCGGGGTATGAAATGACGGCCGATAAAGTGTCTCTCCTGACGGCCCCTTCCGTGACACTGCACACGAACTCATATTCTTCATATTTGATCGACGCTTCCTCGAATCCTTCTTATAAGTTCCTCTGGATAGAAGGAAGTCTCGACACAAGCAACAATGGCGACGGCACGGGCGGCGGAAGCAACATGGCCGTCATGCTCAAAAACACGAATTTTTCCGTTCTGCGCAATGCAAGGGTTGCGAACAGCATGGCCCATAGCGGTGCGTATAGCCTGTACCTCTACGGATGCTCAAATAACAAAGTGACGGATTTCTCATCCGATCGCGGATATGAAGGGCTTTACATATACGGCTCCCCCAATAACATTTTTTCGAACGTCTCGATTTCGCACCACCAGGACGGGTTTATATTTGCGGGAGGGTCAAACAATAATGCGCTGACAGATGTTTCGGCGAACAGCAATTCTAACGGGTTCAGCATTTCTTCGGCGTACAACATTTTTTCGAATGTCAGGGCCTCAGACAATACAGGGGTCGGCATCAGTCTCGGCGGGTCTTTCAATACACTAAAGGGCGTCAACTCGTCAAACAACGGGGATAAGGGGCTGTCCCTCGGCGGCGCCAACAACAGACTGCTGAACGTTTCAGCCTTCAATAATGCCTCGACCGGTATCCTTATAAATAATTCGCCGAACAATGTCCTCGCTGACGTGACCGCTTCGAATAACTACGGCACCGGGATTGTTCTGTCCGGATCATCGTTCAACATCCTCATGAATGTGGTGACCGCCGCCAACGTCAGTTACGGCCTCGGCTTGTATAGTAATTCTACCGGCAATACAGTTGAAAACCTCTCTTCAGCCAATAACGGCGGTTATGGCATTGACATCAATTCCACTTCTTATGTCTACAACACTTTCACAGGCCTTCTGAAAGTGGGCAATAACTATTTTGCGGCATGCAATGTTACCGGTCCGTCGGATGGGCTCGTAAATGGGACCTGCGCCAATAGCGGCGCTTCGAATGCATCTCTCACTACCGGAATCAGTATAGCCTCGTCCTTCGTTGCAAAGGTCCCGGCCGATTCAACGAACCTCGATGGCGCAACCGGAACGGAGGTCTACAATAGTATCACCGACTGGAGGGGATTCGAGAACGGATATAGGGGATGGGGACTCGACAACCTGAGCGCCTTCCCTGCCGGAGGCAACGAGGGGCGCTGTTCCGCGAACCTGACCTGCCGGATCTGGGACTGGTCGCTTATCTCCTCCGACACGGTTATCAGAGGGGCCATTCCCCAGAATCTGTCCGGCAATGCAATTACCGTATACTGGCAGGTAAGCCCCGGCCCCACAAGCCAGGCAAATTGCACCGCAGCGGTTCCGGGTTCATATTATTCCGGTAATTCCTGCATCAACACTTTCCTCCGTAACGCCGTAGAAATCGGAGGTAACGGTAATGCGCTTTGTGAAGGGGGCGAGACCTGCCTCTATACTCCTAACTTCGGTGCTTACCAGGGACACGGCAACCTGATCTCGGCGGGGGCGGCGCAGATGATGCAATACGACACAAACGGCCGTTAGAACCGGGATGGGATGGCTGACACGCTTACAGTCGGCTTCCTCATGCAGCAGGGAACGCAGTCTACGTCATATCGTTCATGCGCAGGAGGAGGCTGATGAACTCCTTCAGCCGGTCGATGTCCTTCTCGGTCATGTTCATGAAGGCGATCCCTATGTCGTAATGGTCCGCGCCCTCGTCACGCACAAGCCGGCAAGAGGTGACCCTGCCGGTGAAGCGGATCGGCCCCTCCTCGGGAAGCGACATCTCCATCGGGAACCTGGCCTCCGGTCTGATAGCCTGCGTGCTTTCGATCTGCATGCCGCTCAGGCTGAGCTTCTTCACGCGGTACTGTGAAGGATAATCAAGGATCGCCTTTTCCTTCCCCAATACCGCCACGCGCAGACCCCCAAGCCGATGATCGTCCCCATTTAGATGCATCCCTATGAACTGGGCGAGCTCCGTCATCTTGTCGGTGACGAGGTTCGAAAATTTCAGGCCTGCAGTGTACAGCGGGACCGCCCCGCCCTGCGGGCCTTCCCTGCTCCCGCTGATGGAAGACCAGACAACCGTCCCCTTCAGGGACATCTCCTTGTCCCCTTCGACAAGCTTAAGCGAATAATCCTTGCCGATGTCGAGGCGGCGGTCCGCCTTCACCGAGATCCCGCTGACGCTTATGTTGAGGACCCTGACTTCCGTGGCAAACACCATCTTGCCGTGGATTTCCATGTCCTCGACCACGAACCTCTTGCGGTGCCTTTTATCCTGCTTCGGTTTTTCCATGCCTTTTCAGTGCGAACTGCCGCTACTTGAATAAAGCATAGCAAAACAGGGCGACATGTCAATCCGGCTTTTTTTAAAGAAGGATTAAAGGGATAAGGGATAAGAGAGCCATATTGACGGGCTTTTGAGCCTGATGACACTCCTTATGTTGGAGTTCACCGAATGTTACCGCCAGGGCATAGTTCTTTTTCCGTCATGCCCGAGGTTCTCAGTCGGGCATCCATGTTTTCTTAAGAATGGATTCCCGCCTAAAGACTGCGGGAATGACGGCCTAAATACACACACTTTATGCAACGTTAGGGTAAACTAATTATTGTTGCCCCTTTGGCAAAGAGGGGCAGGGAGATTTTACTAATAACGTCACTTATTCACGAAGTTCATAACAAAACACAGGAGGAGATATGAAATATCAGGTAGGAAGGCCCGGGAGGGTCGTAATAGTGCGGTTCGAAGACCATGACGATGTGATCGGGAACCTTGTCGAGCTCGCTAAAAGAGAGAAGATCAGGGCGGCGGTCCTGTATCTGGTGGGCGGCATGCGGGAGGGGAGCATCGTGGTCGGGCCGGAGAAGGACGAATTCCCACCGACGCCGGTATGGAAGAAGTTAGGAGAAAGCCACGAGGTGTTAGGCGTGGGGACGATCTTCTGGCAGGGAGAGACTCCAAAGGTGCATTTTCACGGGGCCTTCGGCAAGAAAGATATGGTTAAGGTGGGATGCCTCCGCGAAAATTCCGAGACCTTCCTCGTGCTTGAGGCGGTGGTCATCGAGATAGAAGGAGTCACCGCGCGAAGGGAACTCGACCCCGAATCCGGGATGGTACTGTTGAAATTGTAAAAAACTGTTCAACGTTCTAAGTTCTAAGTTCCACGTTGAGTGCCAGTGAGGGGCTAAAGGACAAGAGGATAAAAGGTTAATAGGCGAAAAGACTGGGAGGACTTAGCCCTTATCCCTTTAATCCTACTTGCAAAACTTAAAACGTTGAACATTGAACGGTCTTCGTCAGCTTGTGAGCTTGTTAGCGTCTCAGAACTTTGAACAGTCTTTAACACTTTTGCAGTTTCTGTTCCCATTCCCAGGCAGTCCTGATGATGAAGTCGAGGTCGTTGCGCGACGGCTTCCAGCCGAGTTCCTTTTTGATCAGCGCCGAATCCGCGACAAGGGCCGGCGGGTCTCCCTCTCTTCTGCCGGTCTCTGCCGCCCGGAAGTCGATGCCGGTCACCCTCCTGACCGCCCCCACCACCTCTTTCACCGAATATCCGCTGCCGTACCCGCAGTTATAGACTTTGCTGCCGCCGCCAGAAGCGAGATGGCCGAGCGCCAGGACATGGGCGTCGATGAGATCGTCGACATGGATGTAGTCCCTGATGCAGGTGCCGTCGGGCGTGTTATAATCAGTGCCGAATATGCTGAGCTGCGGCCTCAGACCAAGCGCGGTCTTTAGGGAAAGCGTGATCAGGTGGGTCGCGTCCTTATATTTCTGGCCTATCCGCGACAGGGCATCCGCGCCTGCGACGTTGAAATATCTGAGCGCAACATACCGGAGGCTCGATACCCCGCTTACGTCCCTGAGGGCCTGCTCGACCATCGCCTTCGAAGCGCCGTAAGGGTTGATCGGGCTTAACGCGGACTTCTCCGTGACAGGGTTTTCGGAGGGTATGCCGTAGACTGCCGCGGTGGATGAGAAGATGAACTTGTCGACGTGGTGCTCCAGACAGGCACTGATCAGGTTCACCGCATTGCAGAAATTGTTGCGGTAATATTTCAGCGGTTCCCTGACCGACTCTTCCACCACGATCGAGGCCGCGAAATGGGCCACCGCGTCGAAGCCTTCGGCCCCGAAGAGATGGTCGAGCGCAGCGGTGTCGGCCGTGTCGCCGACCACAAGCCTTCCGTACAGCACCGACTCCCTGTGGCCGGTCGAGAGGTTGTCGTAGACCACGACCTCATGCCCCTGCTCCCCGAGGGTCCTGACCATGTGACTGCCGATATATCCGGCCCCGCCTGTAACGAGAATTTTCACGCCTTTACTATCTTCTTCGACCTTATCCTGCCCGCGGCGTTCCGCGTGTCCACGACTAGTCTGCTGTGTTTTACGATGAATGCGTAATCAAAGGCCGAGTGATCGGTCGAGATGAGCACGCAGTCGTACCTGCCGAGGTTCTTCGGCGTCAGTGGCACCGAGGCCATCTTGAGGTCGTACTCCCGCGTCTTCTTCGTCCTGGGGATATAGGGGTCATGATAATCGACCTTCGCGCCCTTCTCCCTGAGCAGCGTGATCAGCTTGAGGGAGGGAGATTCCCTGACATCGTCGATGTCCTTCTTGTAGGCGATGCCGAGCACGAGGATGCGCGAACCCCTCACACCTTCGCCCTTAGCGTTGAGCGCCTCGATGACGCGGGAGACGACATGATAGGGCATGGCGGTATTGATCTCGCCTGCGAGTTCGATGAACCGCGTATGGAAGTCAATTTCCCTCGCCTTCCAGGTGAGGTAAAATGGGTCTATCGGTATGCAATGGCCGCCGAGGCCGGGCCCCGGGTAGAAGGCCTGGAAACCGAACGGCTTCGTCTTTGCCGCCTCGATCACCTCCCAGATGTCGATGCCCATCCTGTCGAAGCAGACCTTTAGTTCGTTCACCAGCGCGATGTTTACCGACCGGTAGATGTTTTCGAGGAGTTTGGAGGCCTCCGCAACACGCGTCGAAGAGACCGGGACCGTCTTTCCGATGACCTTCCCGTAGAGCGCCTGGGCGGCCCTCAGACAGGCAGGCGAGGTGCCGCCCACGACCTTAGGGATCGTGGACGTGGAAAACTTCGGATTGTTCGGGTCTTCCCTCTCCGGCGAGAAGGCGAGGAAAAAATCCCTGCCTGCCTTCAATCCGGTGCGTTCGAGTATCGGTCTTACGTCTTCCTCGGTGGTGCCGGGATACGTGGTGCTTTCGAGCACGATGAGATGGCCGGGTCGCAGAAAACGGGCGATCGTCTCCGCGGTTTTGATCACATATGAGAGGTCGGGTTCCCTGAACCTGCTCAGCGGCGTCGGAACGCAGATACAGACACAGTCGGTATCCTTTATGAGGGAGAAGTCGTCCGTAGGGACAAACCTGCCGGAGGCGGCCATCGCCCTGATCTCTTTGGAGGGGATATGCCGCAGATAACTTTTCCCGGCCTTCAGCAAGGGGACCTTCTTCGAGTCAACGTCGAACCCCCTCACAACAAACCCGGCCCCGTGGAATGCAATTGCCAGCGGAAGCCCCACATACCCGAGGCCTATGATACCGACCGAGGCCTTCCTGTTTTCGACAGCCCCAAGCAACTCAGTCAGAATACGATTATTCTTCCTTTTCAATTCTTCCCTCTGTCTTATGTTTAACGTTCAAAGTTCGATGTTCAACGTTCTTAGATTGGAAAGCTTACAAGCGAGCAGGCTAACAAGCTTCAACCGGTCAATAGTTCGACGGCCCCTAATAGGGTAATAGGTTAATAGGGTAAGAGGTCAAAACTTTTTTCCTTATTTGTCTCTTCACCTTTTTGCCTATTAACCTTTTATCCTCTTAGTCTATTGTCCTTACTTTTCACCTTTCACCTTTCTTATCGTCTCTTCCAACTTCTCTTCCACGAACGCCTGTATCTTCTTCAGCGCCGCCTCGCTTTCGGCCTCGAATCTCATCACGAGCGCAGGCTGCGTGTTCGAGGCACGTACCAGCGCCCAGCCGTCACCGAAGTTGACCCTTGCCCCGTCGATCGTATTGACATCATGGCCGGCAAAGGCGTTTCGCATCTCCTCTACCACGCCGAACTTCCTCTCATCCGGACAGTCGAACCTGATCTCGGGAGTAGACCAGACCTCGGGAAGCCCCCTGAGCAGCCTCTTGAGCCTGTACGGCCTGCCGTTTTTCTTCAGCAGCTCGAGTAGCCTGAGCGTAGCGTAGATCGCATCGTCGTACCCGAAATACCGGTCTGCGAAGAATATATGGCCGCTCATCTCGCCGGCGAGGAGGGCCTTCTCCTCCTTCATCTTCTTTTTGATCAACGAATGGCCGGTCTTCCACATGATCGGGGTGCCGCCGTTCCGCCTTATATCGTCATACAGTATCTGCGAACACTTGACCTCGCCGATGATCGACGCGCCCGGAGACCTCTTCAGGATGTCCCTGGCAAAGAGTATCATGAGACGGTCGCCCCAGACGATCTCCCCGTCCGCATCGACCACGCCTATCCTGTCGGAATCTCCGTCAAAGGCGACCCCTATGTCCGCGCCCTTCTCTTTCACCGTCCGTATCAGCGCGGCAAGGTTCCCGGGAACGACCGGATCGGGATGGTGGTTCGGGAAATTCCCGTTGGGCTCGCAGAAGAGCCTGACAGCATCCGCCCCGAGCCCCTCGACAAGCGCTGGGGCCGCAAGGCCTGCCGTGCCGTTGCCTGAGTCGAGCACGACGCTGATGCCGGAGAGGTCAGGGAAATCTTTTTTTAGGTGGTCTATGTAGTCGGCGATGATCTCCTTCTTTTCAGTCCTTCCCTTTCCCTCAGCGAACCTTCCGCTCTCGATGATCTGCCTGATGCGCTGTATCTCACTGCCGTATATCGTTTCCTTGCCGATGCTCAGTTTGAAGCCGTTATACTCCGGCGGGTTATGGCTGCCCGTCACCATCACCCCGCCGTCGGCATCGAGCCGGTAGAGCGAAAAATACTGAACAGGGGTCGGGCATTCGCCTATGTCGGTCACGTCCGCGCCGGTCGAGGCGATGCCCCTGATCAGGTTTTCAGAGATCGCGGCCGAGCTCAGCCTCACATCCCTGCCGACCGTAAGGAGGACCTTCTCCTTTCCGCACGCCTCCCTGCAGAGGGTGCCGAAGGCCCTTCCGATGAGCAGCGCCGCCTCGGGCGTCAGATCATCGCCCCATACGCCCCGGATGTCATATTGTCTGAATATCTTTTTGTCGACCATTTTTAAAAAACGGGTTATAGGTTATAGGTCACGGCTCGCCACCTCTTACCCATTACCTCTTACCCATTACCTCTTACCCATTACCTCTTACCCATTACCTCTTACCCATTACCTTATCTTTCCTTCCATATTCGTCGTCGAATCTCACGATGTCGTCTTCTGCCATATAGTCGCCGTTCT
>JAKAIZ010000020.1 GCA_021814065.1 Nitrospirota bacterium
TCCTGAAGGCGCCTTGGTGCAGTTGTAAACGAGGAAACCCCAGGTAAGGTTTCCCTTCAGCTTGTCCTTGAGTCCCTTGAGCATATCTTCGGTCTTGAGCGTTCTGAAGACCCTCATGCAGTCATAAAGGAACGTCTCTTTTACATTGGTCCCGCTTGCAGAAAGTGCCTTTACGACGGCCTGTATGTCGCTGCCTTCGGACAGGGCCTTGCCTATCCGGAAGTTCGTCTCAGCGACCTGGAAGTTCTTCTGAGACTTGCTCTTGAGCAACTTTCTCACCTGCTCAAGAATTTCCGCGTTTTCCATAAAGTAATCTCCTTGGTCGGTAATCGTTTTGGGTTTACCACCCTTATTGGGGTAACCGTCTCGTCGTTTTTGCGTGGCTTGGCTATTCCTGAATACGGCCCTGAAGACCGTCTCTTTCACCGGCCGAGGAAGGCCATGCAGACGGCTTCGGCTTCGTGGGAAGAAAACCGTTTCTTTTCCTTCAGGGAGGAACAGAGTGAACAGGCCAGCCTCTTCATGTCGTCTTTGCCCATGTTCCTGCCCCTGACCAGTTTCCAGGTATGCGCTTGCCTCTCCTCGGTGGGCACGTTTCTCCTGCCGGCCACGGCCATGATCACTGCGGTGGCGTAGCCGTTTTTCATGAGGTCCTTGATATTGAGTTCCTTCCCCGTCCAAGAGTCCCTCGACCGTGAATAGCTGAAATGCGAAGCGACCTCGATCTCGCACTTTTGGGGTCCGTATGTTTCGAAAAGGTTTTCCGTGTGTTCCATCAGATCGCCGAGCCTTTCGGCGAGACCGTTCCCCTTCGGTCTCAACGTGCCGGAAAAAAGAAGGGCGTCACCCCTTACTACCGCGACCCCCGTGTTGGTCAATCCCGGGTCAAAGGCTATGACGGTCTTAGGCTGCTGCATGGACCCGTTCATAGAAGGACTTCCTTTCTTCCTCTGTCATATGCTCCACCGGGAGGGGAGAAGAGACCCCCTTCGTCATGGCCAGTTTCCTGAGAATCTCCCGCTGCCTCTCGACGGGGAACTCAAGAAAGTCCTCGACCTGAGGAAGTCTCGCCTCATTGACCTTCCGTGAGGCTCCTGAAGATAGCGATTTTACACTTCTCTGCTCAGGTGCATGCCCGTGCGGCACTTGAGGCAAGGCGCTGCCTGCGGGATAATAGATATCCCTGAGACCGATCGCGTTCAGGGTAACGACCTCCTTGATACGCTGATCCTCCATGTCTATGTCGGGAATGACGCTGAGGACAACGAACGGCTTCTTCAAGTCACCGAGAGGGTATGCCTGCTTCATACCGAGCAGCTTCGTAACGACCCTGGCCTGGGCGCCTGAGATCGCCCTTTCGACGGCAAACTTCCTGAGCTGAATAATGTACGACTTCACGTTCATGTCGATGTACCTCCTCAGCCTCTCCTCCGTCCACTTCTCCTTCTTCGCGATTGCGTCTCCCCTTTTGCTGTACGTCTCCGTGATCTCGATTTCCCGGGCGGGGATATTGATCGTCTTACCGTCGCTCTGGACTCTTACCGTCCCCTCGATATCGAAACGGCTTCCCCTGACGTATGCGGTGACGGTCTCGAATTCAGGGTTTATGTCGATCTCGGGTTTCTCGAACTCTATCCTTCCCGCGTCGATGAAGCGCTTGATGGCAGCGAAGGTGAAGGCGTACTTACCGCCTGAAACGGGGTATATGTCGCTTCCGGTGATCCTCCCCTTCGAGTCCATGGCGGTATCGATCTCGACTATCCTGATGACGGGCTTGAAAAAGGGCGGCTTGGTCGTTATGACCGTGGTCCCCGGGATGTTGTAGCCCTTGTCCTTGAAACCGTTGAGCTCGGCGTTGATCGTACTGATGATATCCTTGCCCATTTCAACCTCCTTCGGGCAAAAAGAAAGGGGAAGCAGATGTTCTCCACTTCCCCTTCTTAGGGTTTATATTTCCAACATTGTGAGTTTAGACTCGCTCTACTCCTTTCTCACCACATTGCGCGCAATTCAGAAGCTGAAGCCTATTTTGAGAACATCAGCCGATGTCAGCTACAATCGATCCGACAGCTTCGTCACTTGTCGTATGAGCTTCATACCCTGTCCTGCCTGGCCTGAATAATATCACCGCTCATAGAACCCTCGCAGGCTCGTAGAGCCTCCCTGACCTTCCGATAAGATTCTTTTGCCTTCCCGGATGGCCTCCTGACCGACCTGCCTTTCAAGTACTGTATAAGCTCATAAACGACATGCAATTCTGCCGGCTCCAATTGCTCCAAGTCCTTCATAGTTTGTTCCTTTATCTTCATCAAAAACCTCCTCATTATTCATACATCCCCATGTTTCGCACGTGGCCGTTTTGCAACCTGGCTAAGCGCATGGCATTCTCTTCAATTTCCAAGAGCCCTCTGTCCAGCGATTCTTCTGCCAATCCTCCTTGGGATACATACGAGAATATCCTCTATTAGTCCTCTGACTATCTGATTTTCTTCATTTTACGCTTATCCCAACATTCACTCAACAAGCGCATTGCCATCAATCATACGCACCAAGAATGTTGTAACACATGTTCCCTGAAGACGCTCAGTTCAGGGTTGATAATGCTGATGATATCGTTGCCCATTTCAACCTCCTTCGCGTCAAAAAGAAAGGGGAAGCAGATGTTCTCCACTTCCCCTTTCACAGGGTTTCTATTGCTGGTTTTGTGAGTTTAGACTTGCGCTACTCCTTTCTCACCTGGCATGTATCGCTTCTCTATCAAACTTATAGTTTCTAGGAAGCTTCACATTATACTTCTTGGATATCTCGTCAAGGATCTTATTCTTGTCTTTCCGGGGCCTTACGACAATGATGGTTTGTCCCTCGAAAGCCTTCACGAGCTTCTCAATATCTTCGTCTCTTTCTATCACGATGATCACTTTCACCGGATATCTCCTTTTGATTTGTCTAACTCATACAGAAAGGACATCCCGCCTTCATCATCCCAATCGACGCAAGGCTTTGGACACTTACTTCCCCAGAACCTTCAAAAAGCCGGGCGCATCCACGATCTGAATGCCTCTGTAATGTTTCAAGCCAAGCAAATGATCATCGCCTGATACGATATAGTCAGCCTCGCCTTCGAGGGCGCACGCGATAAACTTATTGTCTTCCGGGTCTTTCCTGACCTTTGATACGGCATACTGGTCTTCCATTAAAGCCGTCCCTTCATACAGAAATGCAGATAGATCATCAATTATATCCTCGGTGAGATTGTATTTGATGTAGATACTGTCTCTGTGCAGGACATTGAGAATCTCGTGATTGATGGCGATTGAGGAAACGACTTTGAAGATTTCTCTTCTTGCCAGGTCGAGAATCTTTCGAGGAGCGCCTTTCGGGGAGATAATACCGCTTACGATAACATTGGTATCAACAACCGCTCTAAGTTTTCGCACCGGAGCGAACCTCTGCAATCGCCTTTCTCACGTCCGCGGCAACCTCTTTCTCCGAAAATCGGACATTTTTTTTGCCGAGCTGTTGCAGAGCCTTCCCGAACCTTTCCTGCCAAGTGGTGACTTTCTGTTTCTCAAGCTTCTTTTTCAGGATCAGTTTTTCGTCCTGATCAAGCTGATCTATGATAGAAATAAGTTTTTGAAACGGAATCTCCAGTTTCACTGTCTTTGTAGCCATGGTCTGACTCCTTATAGGTTGTTTATTACATTTTAGGCTAATTCGCTATTGTTTATCCATATCACCTTGCATGTCTCGCACAGCTTGAATTGAGGCGAATTCTTCTTCGTCTTCGCACAGGATCTCACGGGCTCCCGACGAAAAAATCAACAAGTCCGCTTCTGCCCGCTGCTTCTCCATTTTACGATAACTGTGGCAATTACTCAATGACCATCTCGTTAGTCAATCTCGATGTTGTCAGCGTCTCTGTGAAGCAGAAACGGACTTGTTAGATGCCCTCTCCTCCTTGAGGCGTATCCCTTGGCGTCGTCTTGGACACGAACTTTTCGACTTCACGCAGTTAACTGCACTTATTCCAATCACAGGAGGAACACTTCAGGCAACTCTCCTCCATGACGACCACTCCTCCGCATAAAGGGCATTTAGAGCCGGCACTCGCCTGAGCGTCTTTGACTCCGACAGACCCCATCACCCTGAGAAGAGCCCTCTCGATGTACGCAAGAGGATTGCTGACGCTTCCGTAGCTCATATTCGCCTTTCTCAGCTGCTTCATGACGTCCCTTGGGTCGATACTGCAGCGCAGCATGATGCTCGAGAGCCGGACGACCGCCTCGATGAGCGCGGCGGCGCTCTGCTCCACGGGGGCATGCAGCCAAACCTCGCGGGGCTGGTTTTCTACGACAGTTACCTCGACCTCATAGGCTCCTTCATTTGGGATCTCGACCTGGATAGCCCGTTTTATCCTCTCTCGGGGCAGATCCATCGGCTTGATGTAACCGTCGTCTTTGGCCTTGACCACGGCGCCGAGCTTTCCGGAATCACGGTACACCGTGCACCCCTTGAGTCCCTTTTCATAGGCGTACAGATAGGCGTCCCTGAAGTCCTCGAAGCTCGTATTGGGGTCAAAGACAATCGTCTTCGAGATGGAAGCGTCGAAGAATTCCTGGAAGGCCGCCATAATGTCGATATGGTCTTTCGCCGGTATCTGGGAGGAGATGGGCACTTCCGGGTCCTTCCCGTTGCCATTCACGCTCTTCCATATCCTGTAGGCGTAGTCGTCGATGGTGACCTTCCTCTTCTTGTCATCGGTCTCCCTGATCTCGCGTTCCACTGTGAGGTAAAGGATCGGCTCCACCCCCGAGGAGATGTTCCCCCAGAGGAGGCTTGTTGTACCCGTCGGCGCGATTGTCAGGAGATGGCTGTTCCGGATGCCGTGTTCCCTTATGCCATCCTTGATGTCCGAGGGCAGTTTGCTCACAAAGGCCCCGTCGAGGTACTTCTCCTTGTCGAGGAGAGGGAACGCACCCTTCTCGGCTGCAAGCCCGACGGAGGTCCTGTACGCGGTGTCCCTCATGAATCTGGCGATGTTTCTGCAAAACTCGACAGACTCCGGGGTGCCATACTGCATCCCGAGCATCCAGAGGGCATCACCGAGGCCGGTGATTCCGAGACCTATTCTCCTCTTGCCCCGCACCTCTTCAAGATGCTCCTTAAGGGGCATGTAAGCGACCTCTATCACATCGTCGAGATACCTTACGGCCAAGACCACGCTCTCGGCGAAGCGGACCTCATCGAAGCAGGCTTCAGCCGTAAAAGGATTTTCGACAAATTTGACGAGGTTCAGGGAGCCCAGGTTGCACGCCCCGTTGGGAGGGAGAGGCTGCTCGCCGCAGGGGTTCGTGCTCGTTATGCTCTCCGCATACCAGAGATTGTTGAGATTGTTCACCCTGTCTATGAAGAGGACGCCCGGCTCGGCATAGTCGTATGCGTTCTGGAGTATCTGGTTCCAGAGGTCCTTCGCCGCGATAGTCCGGTGGACCTGACCGTTGAAGACGAGCCCCCATTCCCTGTTTTCCTTGACAGCCTGGATGAAGCTGTCCGTCACAAGCACGGAGAGATTGAAGTTCTGTAGAGCCCCGTTCTCGTCGCCTCTCTTCGCAGTAACGAATTCCTCGATGTCGGGGTGATCGACCCTCATGACCGCCATCATGGCGCCGCGGCGATGACCTGACGCAGCGATGCACGAGCACATGGAATCGAATACCTTCATGAAGGAGATCGGCCCCGAGGATGTCGAGCCCACTCCCTTCACGACCGCGCCTTTAGGTCTTAGGGTGCTGAAATCAAACCCCACGCCTCCCCCTGCCTGCATCGTGAGGGCTGCCTTGTGGAGGCTCTCGAAGATCCCATCCATGCTGTCGTCGATCACCTGGGACACGAAGCAGTTAGAGGCCGTTGTCTTCCTCCTGTCCGTTCCGAGAGAGTTGATCGCGCGCCCTCCCGGCAGGAATACGTCCATAAGGCCGAGAAACTTCCGAGTCCACGATTCTACGTCCTGCTCCGCCAGTGCAGCGGCGCGGGCTATGCGCTCTTTCGTGGCATCGAGGGATTCGTCGGTTTCGTAGCGGTATTTGCGGCTCCAGATGTACTGGATCAGGTCATCGATCGACTTGTCCTGTTCTGTCACAGCCACTGCTGCCATAGGAAGATATCCTCCTTTCTTCGAGCGTTCAAGAACCTATCTGCCCGTTGAACCGATGCCACCGTTTCTTTCTCCTTCAGCATCATCTCCGTCCGCGAGGAGATACTTCTCGAATATCGCCTGCGCCACCCTATCGCCTTTCTTTATACGCACAGGCGCCTGCGAATGGTTGACGATCCCGACAAGAATATGTCCCTCGTTGTCGGGGTTGTTGTAATAGTCGGCGTCGATGACACCCACGTCGTTCAGCAAAGACACGCTGTTTTTGAAGGAGATGCCGCTTCTGACATGGACCTTCAAGACCTCGTCGTCTCGCATATACGACTTTACTCCAGTAGGAACGACTGCTATGCTTCCCGGCCCCGGTGGAACGGTTACGTCTTCGGCCGCCTCCAGATCGTATGCAGCCGATTTTTTCGTCTTTCTCCGTGGAAGGTTGATCCCCTTCCCTTCGAAGGCGGAAACCGCCTCAAATCCTCGTATTCTCATGCTATCTTCACCTCCATGCCTTTTCCCTGTTACTGTCTCCAATATCTCGATATCATGTCTATATTACTTGAGTGCAAGGGACAAGATAGGCAGAAGCCTCGCTTCACTTTGAAAAAGCTACCTTCCCCCGGGTGCCCCTCTATGAAGTCCCATTGCCTTCGAAGGGAAGTCGCTCAGTCGAAGGCTGGGGCTTCTTCCTTGAGAGCATCTTGAGAATGTTGATCTTCAGGCCCTCGACGAGAGCGTCCATCCACTCCTTCCCGGGGGACCGCTCGTGGATCTTGTACTTTTCCATGTCGGAGAGCATCCCGAGCCACCTCTCAAGCTCCTTTATGCATCCGCCAAGGAAAGCGGGGATCGCGGAGGGTTTCTCAAGGTAGTGCTTCAGGATGCCCGCTTTGGACGCGTTGAGTTCCTTGTCCATCTCCATCATGATGAGTTTCATCTGAAAGTCCTTTTCGTAGCGCGGAGGACATCCCTGAGAGGGCAGGCTCTGGATCAAGGTGGACAAGAGGATGCAGCCCCTTTCGATGTCGCTCATCTCGGAGTCCGTAAGCTTTCGGGCAAGCGTTATGTACCCCATGTACGCCCTCGGAGGGATGAAGTAACGGGCAAGAAGAGCGCCCTCCTCGGTAAGCCTGAATTCCCCGTTTTTCTCCCTCAGGATCCTGCAGGCGTTCAGGAAGTTGATGTACCGGTTCACGGCCTCAATGACCTTCTGCCTGCTCATCAGGGTGGCTGCGAAGGTCGATAGGAGCGCTGAGCATATCTCATCCCTGGTAATATTCTTCATACATAGAAGGGTAAGAAGCATCTCTTCCGTTGGAAGGGGAAGCGTCTTCGTGTACACTTCTTTTTTCATGTGGAAGAGTTCAATCTTGTCCCCTATAAGAAAAGACTCGGCCGAGTCCTTCCCACGGCCCGCCCTTCCTTCCCTCTGCCGTACGTCGTTCGAATCCAGGTAATACCCTCCTCTCCTGCCCCCGCATACTACCGAGATGTCGGCAGGGGTGTTTATTCCCTGACTCAGGGTATCGGTCGCCGCTATCGTCTTTATCCTCCCGGCCCTGAAATCGGCCGTCATCGATTTCTTGTCCTCATCGGGGACGTCCTTGCAATGAAACGGCACCTGCAGGGCGTGGGAAAGACAGTACCCCTGCGCCTTCGTCGGGACAAAGACAATCGCCGAGGCCCCTTTCTTCTCCTCCAGCAACTCCCTGAGCTTCTGCAGCCGCAGGGAATTCCTGTTGTATGTGTACCCCGAATCGGTGGGCACCATGGCTTCCGTGAGTTTCTTGGCCCTCGGCATGGCTTCGAGATCGTCCGGGGCATGGATTTCCCTCCTTACAAGCCTGGTCCTCTCGTATCGGGATATGAAGAGGTCGGCGCCGAGATGCAGGCTCACTTCGTCGGCGTTGGGGAAGGTGCCGGACATGAGAAGAAGCCTTCCCCCCATGCGCCTGAACATCGTCATCGCAGCATCGAGACTGCATCCGCGCGATGGATGTATGAGGTTGTGGGCCTCGTCCACTATAAGAAGGGAGGCGCTTGAGGCCCATTCCCTGTTTCCCCTGAGGCCACTCAGATATCCCTCCGGTGTGGTGACCACTGCGAACTTCCCTTCGACGCTCTTGTCAGTGCCATTGTAAAGGCCCACAACCTGGCGTCCGAAAACGCCGCATGCATCATCGTAGAGTTCCTTGACGAGCTCTCTTGTGGGGGCAGTAAGCACCATCCGCTTGCCCTCGTTGAGGTAGCAACATCCCCCGATGTAGGCGATGATTGTCTTGCCGGACCCCGTACTGCTTACTACCACACAGTTATTTCCCGGATTGTAATTGGTTTTGAAACAGCTCTGCAGAGGGTTGAGCATATCGAGGTCTTCGCAGGGAAGATCCCCCAAAGGCAGGCAGGGATAGTCCCCGGTCACCTCGAAGACCTTCCTCTGCGGACCCCTCCTTCTGCTGAGGAGCTGCCTGACGAAGGCTCCGATCAAAATAGGAGCCTCCATGCTTCGCAACGCGTATTGGTCTTGTTGTGCATGACAACCTCCTTCTTTCATTTGCGTCCCGGCGCGTACGATTGCAGCACCGCTATGTAGTCATCCTTGTCGTTTGAGATCGAAAAAGGCCCCAGATCGTTCGAGAACGAGAATGTCACTGTTCCGGATATGTTCCCGACGGCCTGTTCGATTACCCGCGCGTTGGCTTTTATCCGGAGGTCCCTTCCTTCCCACTGGCCGCATGATCTCTCCATGTGTGCTCCGTTGTCGTCGCGCGCGCGGAACCGTGGGGCCTGTTTCGCATACGAGACATAGGTGAACACCATACTCACCTCGTCGGAGTGGAGCCTTACATCGCTCAGTACAGACATCAGTTCCTCTTTGAGGCACCGCATCGTTGTATTCACCGGTACCTTGAGGATCTCCTCGTAGATAGGAAACGGTCCCTCCCTCTCCGGTATGTAGATATCGAACATGACTTCTCCGCCCACGGAGATGCCTATCCCTCTTTCATACAGGGTGAGGGTCGTCATGTCTCCGTCGAGCTTCGATATCACATCCAGCCCTTGCTTGGGAAGGAGAAAAGTTCCTCTGTACGGGCTTCCCTGAAGCATCTTGGCCACTGCGAGAGTTCTCTTGTCGCACCCTACGGCCCGGATGAAATCGCCGAACTCCAGCAGGACGCAGTCGAAACCAGTCTTCTCCCCTGACCCTGTGGCAAAGCGAACCCTCCTGATAAGCATCTTTATCGCGTCGAGTTCCATGGTTATGGACCCAAGGGGTTTCCTGTCATCGGGAATCAAGTAAGGACCGTCCGGAGTTATGAGAGGTATATGGAAAAGCCTGATACCGTCCTTTATCATGATGTCTTCGTTCAGATACCTCATCGTTACTGAACCTTCCAGGCGCACTACCCTATCGAGATATTTCGACGAGGAGATGACCTCGCCCGCCTCGATAACAAGCGCGTCAAACGAGCCCTGGATGAACTTTACGCCGTCGTAGGCGCTCACGCAGACATGCCCGGGATCTCCGAGATGCGCCCGGAACGCGATGGGATATTCGCCCGCATGGAACACACGACAGAGTTTCTTCAACGTCTGCGCTTCAGCTTTGAAATTCACTTGCTCACCTCCTTTGGGAGACACCTCTCCCTCGGCAAACACTTCGGAAAGAACGACGTACGGGAGGAACAGTGACCTCTACTCGAAGGGACTGTTTGAAGATCGGTTTTTTCGCCTTATCTAATCTGCAGATTCATGCGGCCTTCGAGCGGTTACGGGAAGTCGAGCCGCACTCTTCCGCCTGTAAAGCAGAGGTCAGGCGGAGAAGCTCAGACAGGAACGTCTCTGTCTACACCTCTACAGATTTCCATAGCCTGCCGCGAGTCTTCTCGATTCGTATCGTTGAGTCTCCAGGCATCCATCTGTATATCAGATGGCTGTGATGACGCGCATTTGACAGAATATCAGGCTTAAAGGCGGCCGCGTTAATCCCGGCACGATGACGGGCGGACTCGACAAGAAGGCCGTTCTGCCCGTTGTCGTAGAGATAGGCGCCGACGGCGTGAGTGAAAGAATAATCCGCCCTTGCGAGGAGCTTGGGGAACTTATGGTGTTTGTTCCTGAGATCAACCAGGAGTCCCCCGACATGGACGAGGAATACCCTTCGTTCGGAAACCACCTCTTCCTCAATCGCTGTCAGCATGTCCGTGATTCGCCTTCTAAAATGGTACGCCGTCTCGTATACTGACGTCAGCAGATCGAGGCTCCCATACCAAACCCCGTATCGAGTGCCGTCACTGAATCTTGTAGGGAACGCTGCATAAGGAGAGTCACTCAAAGAGGTCCCATAGGTAAAAGGCCTCATGATGGCCAGGGATTCGGAATCCTGCTGATCTTTCCTTTCTGATAGCAGCGCCTCCCCAAAGGCCCTGTCTTGCGGATCATCACTCAGATCATCAAAGACGTCCTCGACGATGGCGGCTATATTTCTGAAGGCGTCGTCGTCGAAGTCGACAAGCTTCTCAATTAGGCCCTCAAACATTACCGCTCCCTCTCAAAGTCGAGACGACGTTTGACGATGAGGAGACCCAAAAAGCCCTCCTTGCGGATGAGCTCCACGGGTGACTGGCCATCAAAGGCCCGGTTGGCTGTTACAGGCCACTTATATGCGAGTTCCCGATTCTGAGAAAACAGAATACGAAGGGACTGATGAATGGACAGCAGAGCCGCTACACGATCTAAGAGGTCACGGTTATCAGCGAGTGGCTCACCCTTGCGATAGCGGGTGAGGCTCATTCGCGAGCCCTCCGAGAGACCTAAAAGGGCCATTTGATCCTGAGTGCTCAGCTTCCAGAGATCAAAAAGCTTCATAACCATTTTGGCGAGCGCGACACGACTCTCCCTTCGCTTGGCTTCATCAGTTCCTTTCCTGTCTTTCAATGCAAGGCTGGACATACCATTTCACCTCCCTTTCTCTACTCCACTTTAATGATACTATCATTGTAACAGTTGATACGCCTGGCAGTCAAGGCGTATCCTCGCGGCATATCCCCGCAAAAGTTATTATTGTCCTTAGCCGTGAGGCGCCCGGTCAGGCCGCCGTACCGTCGATCAGCTTCTTTATATTGGCAATCGCCTTCTCTTCAAACTGCCTCACCGCCTCCTTCGAGATGCCTCCCATCCTTGCGCCGGCCTCCTGGAGGGTCAGACCTTCCCTGTACCTGAGAACGAGGACGATACGCTGGCTTCTCGGCAACCTTTCCGAGAGTTTCCACATTTCTCCGATCTCGGCCGCCTTGAAGGGGTCGGGGTGATTTGAGGGGATCACGTTGTACAGCGGTTCTTCATCATCGCCATCGCTGGAATCGAGGGAAACGCCTCTTCCGGAAAGCCAGTCGCGTTTAAGCATCAGGCCCTTTATGCACTGGCTGGCGTAAGTGTAAAACGCCGCGCCGCGCCTTCTGTCAAATCCGTTGATGGCGAGGAGCAAGCCCAGTACGCCCCTCTGCATCAGTTCATCCAGCCCTTCGTTCATCCCCTTCGAAAGGGCCAGCTTGGCAAGGGTACGTATGCGATTCTCATATTTCCCTATCAGCTCGCCGATGGCGGTGGTTGGGTCGAGACTCAGACTTCTCGCCTCTTCTACAAGTCCCCAGACAGTTTTTTTGCGCGATCTTTTGTTCTCCGGCATGATCTTCCCTCCTTTCCCATGTCATTTTCATGTGGTTTGACTCTTTCGACGGTGATGAGCATCCTGCCCGACACGACAAACCTCCAGCCATCTGCCACGAGATAAAGAGTCTTGCCGCGGAAGATCTCCCTCTTCAGGAAATGCAGCCTCGAGGTCCTATTTTTCGGTCTGCCCTCCCGTCGTGCCGTGGAGAGCAGATAACGAAGCTCTGCAGCATCTCCCTTGATGTGAAGATAACGGCATCTCTCCAGAAACCTTGCGGTCGCATGGTCGGTAATTCTGATGCTCCTACTCGTCACGTTAAGCGGCATGTGCCTTTTCGGGAGTTGTATGGAGCGAAATGACGATTTCCGCTTTGACGGGCCCGTGCATCTCGCAGGCCATCACGCCCTCTGAACGGGCTTTCTGTCCGAGTTGGGCTGTCAGGCCTTTGTGCGGGCGTCTGCCGCACAAGGGACATCTCATTTCGTCGAGGGCGAACCTGAACTTCTCATATCTCGGTACCTCGCCTCTCTTCAGGGCCGCGACCTTTGTGGACTTCTTTACGGCATGAAATATCGGGATCAGGCGAAGAATCCCTTTCACGTATGCAATAAACATAACTATCTCCTTTCTAAAGTGATTTTGTTGACTTGTGGTACGGGGTCTTGAGGATGTGACAATTGTCCGATGAGACGGGATGGGCTATCTGAACAGCATCTCGGGGGATAAGAGGGAAACAGAAACGTTATGGGCGTCCGCAAGTCCCATCGAGAGGATATCCCGCACCCTTCGCAGTTCGGCCGCCGTGCGGATGTGCTCATCTCTTCCTGATATCGTTTTCCCACACCTCGTGCTAGTCAGATCGCTTAGTGATAAATTTGAGCGGTCATTTGCCGTTGACATCAATTTCACCTCCGAAAAAGGAAGCCGGGATCCTCCAGATATAGGAGGAATTCCAGGCTCTCCGGATTCATTCCAAACACCGTTACGCTGCCTCTGGCTTCCGGGCGGACATCGAATCGAGAGCGTACTCCCAGTTGCGGTGGGTCTCCTCGCGCTCGCCTTCCCCGAAACATAGCGTTACGTCAGCCGTTATCGGCTTTGTCCTTCTCACCCTCAGGTTTCTCACCTTCACGGAGGAGCAGCTCAGCCTGTCGAGACCGTTGCGGTAGTACTCGTATCTCTCGATCGCTTTCCTGATATCCTGTGTTCCTACCTCACTCATCTTGTTTCTCCCTTCCTTTTCACTCGTTTTTCTTCTTCATTGAGGGCCTCACGCCGTGCGCCGAATTACATGTAAAACTCAACCGCAATGACCTCCTTGCGTCTCGGGAGCATGCCCAGCCGCAGATGCCTATTGCAGACCTCGTATTCCTTGTGTCGGGAGAACTCGCTATGCTCCTCGATCTTCTTGCAGCCGCACCGCTGAATCTCGACGACGACATTTGCATCGTCCTTGCTGACGGTGGGAGTACCTGCAAATGCGCTGCTCCAGAAATATTGGGTCGGCGATCCTGCCTTCGCGAGATAAGTTTTTCTTGTCATAACTACCTCCATTTCTAGGGGTTGAGATATCCGTCTCCAAAGGAGCCGGTATTGAAACGAGACTTTGTCTTACGCCCTGATTTCTGCACTTCCGACATTTGTAGGTGGTCGGGGAGCGCGTATAAGCGAACGATGGATGGAACTATTTGAGGTCTCTTGGAAGGTAGGCACTCCCCCGAAGTGGGTGGAATAAAGGCGGGGGAATTTCTTATGCTCGTAACACTATTGGGGACGAGGGCTCCGTCGGGTTGAGTTTACCTCTGCCCCAGAAGACACTTCGAAATGGACTCGTTTAAGAGGCGAATGCCCTCCTCTATGATCAGCCTCCGCTCCCCTTTCTCCCATTTTCTGCACTCAAGCTGAATGATGAGCGCGGTTAAAGGCTTTCTTCCGAGCTTCTCAACGCTGCTATACCCATGCCCCCTCATAATCTCTACTACTTTTCCGCTGATGGCATCAATCTCCTTCTCGTCGGACATGAATGTTACTGCATCGCCTGCTGCTGAAATCGTTCTCATAAACTATCCTCCTTATCTGACATAGTGTCGTTGGCAGGGCACGTCGAAGACGCGCTTTCTGCCTTTCCTCGACTGTCAACAGTCGTCGGCTGTTCTTCCGAGTAAGCACTTTCTTTGGGATTGTCTCGCCGAAAAGCCTGAAAGGTATTGCTTCGGGATCCTTCTCGATGCGGCTAAAGTGAAGTCCTAAAAAGTCACATATAGGGGTCCCTGGAGGGGATTCCAGTCGATGAGCATGTGACAGAGCTCATCGATAGAGAGGCTGTACTTTCTTTCCTTATCGTCTTTCACAACCGTTACCTTGACCAACATGAAAATCTCCTTTCTTTTCTTGTGGGTTTCATTACGAAGTGTTTTTGGGGCTGTGCAAATCGCCGGACGTCCGGAAGCTTCCAAGGGTATTGCAGGTTATTCAATGAGTCGTCACGCTCGGAGAGAAACCGATTCGGGTATTACATCCGCAACGAACAAAAAACTAACCTTCCGATAAGGCACCTCTTATGTGTGAAACATTTCCCGCCCGCGGGACGAGCTTGGCACTTTGCCGTCAAAAAAAGTGGGGGACCAACTTGACAAAATCCTTCCAGAAGCAATAACTGCTTAGGGCGTAAAAAAGGGGAAAGGATGGCGGGAATGTTCTGGGCAAAGCTTCTGAGTCTTTGGATACTGGCGTTGATGGTCTTTCATGCCAATCCATTGAACGATCCTCTGAAGCCATGGAGCGAGATGAACTCTTACCATCCGTTCAATGTGAAGGTAAGAGAGAAGCTTGAGAAGGAATTGGTGAAACAGGGAGACGACAGGGTGGTGACTGTGGAGTGGCCGGACGTCGCGCCTTATGTCACCGCTTCTTGGGTAACGGCTCTCTGCATGATTGTTGATTATGTCTTCCGTGCGAGATAGTCAAGCCCCTTCCAACGCAAAGACGGCCGCACCGGGAAAAGACGCCGACAATGAAAAGGCGATTTTCAAAATGGACGAACGGAGGGGGTGCCACAAGAAACGAGGGGGATTAATCGAAGATGGGGAAGGTAATTTGCTGGAAAGGCTTAGATACGCCATTGGGAAGTCAAAAAGATGGGCCGTACACACGATCAGGCTCAGAGCTTTAGGCAGGACAACTATTTACGCTTTAAACAAAAAACTACTTAGATTATACGAGGATGAGAGTAGCCAGTCAAGAGAGATACGATATAACTAGCTGAAATAAAAGAGAAAAAATACAGAAGAAACAAAGGAGGAATAGAAAGTGGAAACGAGCTGCTCGCAAAATGCTTACAAACCAGCGAAAAATCAAGGGGTTGGGAGGACGACTCAAGTGTGGGAGCCAGAGCTGGAAAAGAGAGGAAAAAGGAATGGTTCAGGCGGACAGAAAAGTAATATCGGGAAAGGATGGTAGTCAGCGAGCGCGAAGATTGAAATAACTATCCGACGAATCAGCAGAAAAAGGAATAAATAGTCCTACCCCACAGTAAAGGGGGAAATAAATGGGAGAGTGAAGGGGGTGGTGAAGGAGGGATGCAAAGGGGGTCGTGAAGGGCAGGAGAAAAAGGGGGAAAGCGGCGACACTCTGTCGCAACAGATCCTTCCGGGTTTATCGCGTCAATATCCATAAGTCAACTTCGCAAGACACGCTCTTAATATCTATATATCTTCATCCAAACCACCAGAGAAAGGAGCCGAAGCAATGAAGGAGACAGACGCTAAAAAAAACTTCAGTTCAAGGGAGTACCTTGAGCGGGCAAAGGAAAGCATCCTAAAGACCGGGGACACCGATCAAGTCGAAAGAATCCCGCTCGACAAGATCAGGCCCAATCCGTTTCAACCGAGAAAAACATTCAAGAAAGCCTCGCTGGAAGAATTGTCAGCCTCCATACAGGAAAGAGGCGTCTTACAACCCATCATAGTGAGAAGAACACAGCATCCGGATACCGAGTTCCTGTTTGAGATTTGCATCGGTGAAAGGAGGGTGCTGGCATCGAGAATGGCCGGCCTTCAAGATATTCCGGCCAGGATAAAGGAGCTGAGCGACGCCGATATGAGAGCGGTGGCCCTCATCGAAAATCTCCAGCGAGAAGACATGAATTTCATGGATACCATGAATGGCTATGTCGGAGCCAAAGAAGACTACGGAGACGCAGAAGGCGTCGCGGCGGTCGTTCGGAAAGATAAGAGAACGGTAGAGAGATACTTCAAGATCCACTTGGAAATTCATTCGGTGCCTGAGATCGCGGCTATCTTCGAACAGCAGGCAGCCAATATCGATTACACAACCGCAGAGGCATTTTCGAAAGTCGCCGTTGATATCAGGCGACTCCAGAAGTCGAACAGGAGAGAATTCATCCGCATAGTCAACAGACTCTCAAAGGACATCAAGGGAAGCATTCCGTGGCTGACCAGAAAATTCGACAAAGGGATGAATGACCCGATCATCTCACGTGATGGGATGTTCAGGGATACCGAAAAAGAATTGATCCTGAACATCAGGGTAAGGAAGGGCACAGGCGTAACCACTGAAGCAGATCGGCACGTCAGAGAAAGCATAAACGCATTCCTTGACAAGTATTCCGCCATGACCTGCCGGGAGGAGAGCGAATAAGAAATGCCGATTATAACACCGAGAGACGTTGACATATTCCGGACCCTGGCAAGCGGCCCCGCGACCTCTTTCCAGATAAGAATGGACCTCAGGAAATTCATGACGAAAGACCCCGGAAGGAACTACTCCAAAGGAGACGTAGACAGCAGAGACATGTCCGCCGACGCACTGAAAGTGCGGCTCTCAAAACTCATGAGGGAAGGATATGTCGCCTCCCGTCTGTACCCGGAAAAACACGGTAAGGGGGCATATGCCCTCTATGTTCTTGCCCCTCTTGCCGTCGAGCTGCTTGTGCAGGACCATAACTTCAATCCCAAGCATATAAGGACCGCTCTTCCGAACAAATATGCGGTATCTCACGAACTCCAGGTCGTAGATATTGTAAAGACAATCAAACGAGAGGGCGGAAGGCTGGGTTATCAGTACGACATAGAGGATGAAAACTACCTGAAAGGAGAATCACGGGGCGCAAAAAAGAACATGCCCTACCCCGACCTTCACGTCAGACTGTTCTTCAAGGTAGGAAAAGAGGTGGACATAAAGAACTTCGCCGTGGAGTTGGACAACGGCACGATGAAGGTGGAGGTAGTCGCCGAAAAGGCACGACGAGTATATGAGGGGAAGAAATGGATATCGATGTTCATCTGTCCGAATTCACAGCGGATCGCGAAACTTCGCGCAGGCTTTGCTCGGTACATCGAGAGCGAAAAAGAAAATAAAGTGGATGAGGAAAGCAAGGAAGAGATCGACAAACTCTATCTCAGATCCTTCTTTGCCACAAGTTACGAGTTCCATGAGAACGGCTTCTTGAAAACGAAGTGGCTGGCCATAGAAGGCGGAAACGCGACTGTAGTGCCCGACGACTACGGGCAGAGGTCGCGAAAGCACGAATAATGTGTCGAAATGCCGGAACAGTCAAGCGCAAGACCAGAGATTGAAGCAATAACAATAGGTCTGTTGAGTTCCGAGAAGGCGCTTTCCCTCTCGAACGGCGAGGTAACCGGGCCGAAGACAATAGACATAAAGACCGGCATGCCCGTTTCTGGCGGGCTTATGTGCCAGAGGATATTCGGACCCGTGCACAAGGGAGTATGCGCGTGCGGCAAGTTTCATAAAGGGCACGAAAAGAGGTTGATAGAGTGTCCGGAATGCAAAGTCATCATCTGTGATCCAAGGGAAAGAAGAAGGCGGTTCGGTCATATAGAGCTTGCCGCGCCCGTGGTGCACCCATGGTATAGACAACACATAGCCACTTTGCTATCCATCCCTCCCAGGAAGCTCGATCAGATCATCGACTGCTTGGCCTATATGATCACTAGGCCGGGAAAAAGCGGATATAAGAAGTCGGAAGTGATAAACAGGACCGAGTATTTCAAGTATACTCTCGAGGCCAAGGAGGACAGCGGCTTTGAGGCCTCCACAGGCGCCAAACTCATAGCGAGAATGCTTGAAGACCTTGACCTGCATGCCCTCATCAAGGACCTCCGGGCAAGAACCCCGTCAAGAAGGGTCAACAAAAGGCTCATGCTGGCCAGGGACTTAAGCAATTCCGGTTCGAGTCCCCGCTCGATGCTGATTGAAAACCTCCTCGTACTGCCGCCTGATCTCAGACCCGTGATCGTCTTTGATGATGGGACGACCGCAAGCTCTGACCTGAACGACCTGTACTCGAGGATCATCCACAGGAACAACAGGCTGAGGATTTTCTGCGGAATGTACGATTACGAGGGGAAGAACGAGGGGATCTGCGCTCCAGATGTTGTGATAGCGAATGAAATGAGGCTACTGCAAGAAGCAGTGGACGCACTGATAAACAATGAGAAAAGAGGCGGCGCAACGAACAGATTCGGGAAGAAGGTCCTTAAATCCTTATCGGGAATGATCGAAAAGAAGGAAGGGAGGATCAGGAGGAACCTCCTCGGCAAGAGGGTGGACTACTCGGGAAGATCCGTCATAGCGCCCGGTCCGGACCTGAAGCTCAACCAGTGTGGCCTGCCCCTGGATCTGGCCATGGACATGTTCAGGCCCTTCGTCTACGGCAGGTTAAGGAGGATCGGCTATGCTTCTTCCCTGAAACACGCAAGGACAATGGTCGAAGAGAGAGTGCCAGCGGCTTTGGAAGCTCTCGAATATGAAATAGCGGAAAAGACTGTGCTTTTGAACAGGGCCCCGTCGCTTCACCGGATGAGTATACAGGCATTTTCCCCGGTATTGGTCACCGGGAGGGCGATCAGGTTACATCCACTTGTCTGCTCAGCTTTTAATGCGGATTTCGACGGAGACCAGATGGGGGTCCATATCCCTGTGACTTTGGAAGCCCAGATAGAGTCCACGCTTCTCATGCTTTCTGTGAACAACATCATTTCACCCGCCAACGGAAAGCTAAGTGTTTCTCCTTCCCAGGACATCGTGATCGGCGTTTATTATCTCACTAAGAATCGCGCTAATGTTAAGGGCACCGGCAAATGCTTTGCGGACAAAGACGACGTACTCATGGCCTACGACAGAGAGATTGTTGATCTACAGGCCGTTGTCCGGGTGAGGATTGACGACCAGTTGGTCGAGACAACGACAGGAAGAGTCCTTTTTAGCGAGATATTCCCTCCTGAGATACCCTTCGGAACGCTGAACAGAACCATGAAAAAGAAGGATTTAGGAATGCTGCTTGAGACGTGTTACGAAAAGGTCGGCCCGGCCCCCACTGTCACCATCCTCGACAAGATCAAGGACATCGGGTTTAAGTTTGCCACGCTCGCCGGTATTTCTTTGTGCATGGATGACTTAACCGTCCCGACGGAGAAACAGGCGATCATACATGAGGCGGAGGAAAGAGTGGGAGAAATTACCAGCCGCTATGCCAAAGGGATGCTTACGGACGAGGAGAAACACAACAGCGTCATCGACACATGGATGACGGCTTCGGAAAGCATAGCCGCCAAAATGATGGAAAACTTCGGCATTCACGAAAATCAGGGGCTTTCAGCGGGAGAAAGAATCGAGATGAAAGAGTTCAACTCCGTTTTTATGATGGCTGATTCCGGAGCAAAGAGCTCAAGGGACCAGATAAGACAGGTCGCCGGCATGAGAGGACTCATGGCAAAACCCACCGGAGAGATCATTGAAATTCCCATAAAGTCCAATTTCAAAGAGGGACTCCTCTATCACGAGTTCCTTCTCTCCTGCCATGGCGCGAGAAAGGGAAGAGCCGATGGAGCACTCAAGACGGCAAACGCGGGTTACTTCACGAGACGACTGGTCGATGTGGCGCATGATGTGATTATCAATGACATGGATTGCGGAGCCCTAAAGGGATTCGTACTTTCGGCACTGTATGACGGCGACGAATTGCTGATCCCCGTGGCCGACCGGGCTCTTGGGAGGGTCACAGTAAAAACCATAGTCGACCCCTCGACAGGACAGAGGATAGCCGGGCCCAACGAAATAATCACAAAAGCCATGGCTGAAACAATCAGACAGACCGGCATCACGGAGATCGAGGTGCGATCCCCCATAACCTGCAACTTGAAGAAAGGAATCTGCGCTATGTGCTATGGTTACGACCTCTCGAAAAGGGCCTTGGCCGAAGTCGGTGACGCAGTCGGGATCATCGCGGCACAGTCTCTGGGCGAGCCTGGCACGCAACTCACCCTTAGAACATTTCATAGCGGCGGCGCTGCGTCGGGACAAAGCGCCATATCAGTGTTGAGAGCAAAAGACGAGGGAAGTGTCAAGTTCATCGATGTGAAGACTCTACGCGCCGGCGACCGCGAAATAGTTATCAGTAGAACAGGGAAGGCAATAGTCGACAGAAACGGGGTGGAAAGGGATATCGGCAGGGTTCCTTACGGCTCCGTACTTTATGTAACTGACCGGAGTCTGCTGAAAAGGGGAGAAAAGGTAGCCGAGTGGGACCCATTCCAGAAGCCCATAATATGTATTTCCGAAGGCAAGGTGATCTTCGAGGACATCGTCGAGAACGTCACAATGAGAAAGGAAACGGATGATAAGACGGGCATAACCCTCAGGTTCATAATCGCGATCTCAAAGGAGTTCGTTCCCAGGATAGTTGTGGGCGAGAGTGAGTACGTGCTCCCTATCGGAGCTTTCTTGGCGGTCGACGAGGGAGAAATCGCGCAAGTGGGCGATGTCCTGGCAAAGCTCCCCAAAAAAGCTTCCGTAAGCTCCGACATCACGGGTGGTCTGTCGAGGGTCCTCCAGATTCTGGAAGTAAGAAGACTTAAGGATCCCGCCGTTATGGCTGAAATAGACGGTAAACTCGCCGTACATCCTCCGAAGAGGCAAAAAATACCCTTCGAAATCGTCGCTGAAGACGGAACCTCGAGAATCTATCACATCCCTATAGAAAAGCAACTGAACTTCTACAGCGGCGAACTCGTAAAGGCCGGCGACATACTAGTGGACGGGATTGTTGACGCCAGGGACATATTGACGATACTGGGAACGGATAAAACGGCGGCTCATGTGATCGATGAGGTGCAGAAGGTTTACAGATCACAGGGGGTCGAAATCAACGATAAGCACCTTGAGATAGTCCTGAGCAAGATGCTGGGCAAGGTTCAGATCACCGACGCCGGAGATACTGACCTCGTGGTGGACGAGGTCATATCGAGAAATGCCTTTATCGAGGAGAATGGGAAAGTATCTGGTAAAAGGGCCACAGCAAAGCCGGTTATCCTCAGCATCACAAAAGCCGCCCTCCTATCGGATAGCTGGCTCTCCGCGGCTTCTTTCCAAAATACCACCTCTGTACTTGCAAACGCCGCGATCAGAAAGAGCAGAGACGCCCTATGTGGCACGAAGGAGAACATCATAGTGGGAAACATCGTCCCCGTCGGGACGGGGCATGAGACATACAGGACGACTCGCCTTGTGAATGAAAAGAGTGAGAAGGAAGTAAAAGAAGAGAGGAGGAAAAATAAAGCGTACGAGAGATTCCTACGTCTATTTAGGGGAGATTGATTTCTTGCACGTACTCATCGTTGCGAAAAAGTGCGAGTAAGCGTCATTCTGCTGCGATAGTTGCAGAATGACGCATGAAGAACTATGCCGTTGCGCCGTCTATGGCGATTCAGTGAGGCTCGTGGGTCTTTTCCCTATGTCGAAAGATATCGTTTGGCTGGTGAGTAAGCACTTCTGAGTTGTATCGGATCAGGTTGCATGGAGCAATAGCACTTCATCTGGATTAGAAGAGGCCATTGATCATATCTGGGGGCGATTTCAGGCAATAGGGGATTATGGCGAAAGGGAGAGCTTTTTTCGCGAAGAGATATTTTCAAGTAGTCAGCAGTATTCATAGGCAGCATTGACCCGGCGGGCTGTGGCATCTGGAGGGCAGCAACTCATCGACCCTGAACATCCTGCCTTTCCGACAAACAGGACAGGTGGTGACATCGATACCGCAGATTCTCAGTAATTGTTCCTGCCAGGTCTCCTTTTCTTTTGTAATGGGTATGCAAGTTCCGAAAAGCTCACGACATAAGGTAATGTTATCTTTACGTCTTCTGTTTGCCAACAAACCAAAATGACGTATTCGCACATAGCGATTGGGCAGCACATGAAGCAAATATCTTCGTATGAACTCATCGACCTTGAGCGCCATGGTCTTTTGTTCACTGCCGTCAGAGTAGTCACGCCATCGGAAGGTAACAGTACCGTTGTCAAACGTAAGGATCCGGTTATTGCTGATAGCGATTCTGTGGGTATATCGGCCGAGGTACTGAAGAACACCCTCGGCGCCGTCGAAAGGGGGCTTGCAGTAGACAACCCACTTTTTATGATAGAGCAGTCTTCTTAAGCTCTCGAAGACATGAGGTTCCTTAAGATGACCAATACCGCCGGGGAAGATAAAATCCCCTGCTTCAAAGTTGCTTTTAATATGGGCAAGGAGCTTTCCCCGAAACAAGGCAGACATAACCCTGACTGGGATGAAGAACCTTTTACGGCATGACACCCATCGATTACCGTCCAAAGACAATCCTCCGCCGGTAACAACACAGTGGATATGAGGATGATCCAAAAGGTTCTGTCCCCAGGTGTGAAGTACGCCCATGAAGCCAATGCGTGCCCCGAGATGCTTAGAATTGGCTGAGAGTTCCATAAGTGTTTCGGAGACAGAGCGGAACATGAGATTGTACATTACCTTTTGATTCATAATGACCAGCGGATTAAGTTCTGAGGGGATGGTAAAGACTACGTGGAAGTATTGGATAGGCAGGAGGTCTACATTGCGGGCCTCTATCCACTTCTCTTTCTGCAGGGTCTGACATTTTGGGCAGTGCCGGTTCCGGCAGGAGTTGTACGATATCTCGATATGGCCGCAACTGTCGCACTTGTCCTTATGCCCGCCCAGGATTGCGGTCCTGCATACCTCGACGGCACGCATTACCCGCAGGTGATTGAGCGGCATGGAGTGAGATCTCCTGTACTCCAGGCCGTGCTGACGAAAGATATCCGCCAGTTCGACGCCGTGAGACGTCCGCATCAGAACGACAACTATCTACTGTGTTTCTTCCGAGATTATGTCGAGGGGACTGGTGACCTGTGCCAGATTCAGACGACTCACATGGAGATAGACTGTGGTTGTTGTCGGAGATCTGTGCCCCAGCAGCAACTGTACATGATGAAGGCTTGTCCCTGCCTCGATCAGGTGGGTCGCAAAGCTGTGCCTTAATGTATGTGGGCTTGCCGGTTTAGTTATCCCGGCGCGTTTCTTGGCAGCAAGGAAGATCTGCCTTATCGCAGTCATACCTATATGGGTATCTTCCTTTTGTCCTTCAAATAACCATTCTTTGGGATGATATTTTCTCCAGTACTGCCTCAGGCAGTCAAGGGCAGTCTCGGACAAAAGGGTATAACGGTCCTTGCCCCCTTTGCCCTGCTGTACCCACACCATCATCCTTTTGCTATCGATATCGGTTACTCTCAACCGCGCGGTTTCGGCTAACCTCAGTCCTGCGGAATACATGATCGTTAGAATCGCCCTGTGCTTGAGATTCTCTACTGCGGAAAGTAAGGCTTTAACCTCCGACAAGTCGAAGACAGAAGGAAGCGTTTTCTTGTCCTTTGGATAGCGGATCTTCTCGACTACCTCCTCGCGGTTCAGGGTTGTCTTATAAAGAAACTTGATGCCGCTAACGTAATTTCTGTACGTTCCCCTGGACAACTTCCTCTCCTCAAGAAGATGAACCAGGTACTTCTTCACCTCTTGTTCGCCCAGTTCCTCTGGGGACTTGCCAAAGTATTTAGCAAGGTTGCTCACCTCACGAAGATACTTCTTCTGGACGCCCGGGGTGATCCCCTTCAACTGAAGGTCTGTCAACATCTGTTCTCTGAGCTTGCTCATCTCTAATCTCCTTTGAAACAATATCCGACGACTCATGCCGACGGGACTGCAAAAGGAGATTGTAAAAAAACTTCGATTGTTCAACAAGGGGGAGATAACGGGACAGCCTATGCACCCCAGAAAAAACTTTATCTTATTCCAGCACGCCCCATTACTAGGAAACCACCGCGCAGCGGTTTAGTTCTACTCACAGTACTCGCTATGCTTGGTGATACTGCCGTCTATGAGGAGTACAATTGGCAAAGATCGCAAAAGGGGCCTCGATTTCAAAAAGAAACAAGCAATCGCGAAATCATATAAGCGGGTTCGAATCCCGCTAGGGACGCCAACAAATTCAGGGGGTTGCGAAAGCAGCCCCTTTTATTTTTTCCCCTCTTGTGACAGAATTGTGACAAACCCTTTTCCCTCTATGGCATCAATCGTATTAAAAGTCTCCGGCAGAAGATGTGCATACCCCTGCGTCATTCTTGGATCGCTATGCCCAAGAAGATGCTGAACACGATAAAGGTCTACATGATTTGCGAATATGCCTCTTTTCATTATTTATTCGTAGAACATTCTCACGAGTATGTTATAGTCTTGCGATAAAGGAGAAAGGTACCTCCGGTTGGTATATTAATTGTGAGACATTAGAATGGCTATTCCGTCATGTGATCTTCATAATTTGGCAAAATGTCACGATGATGAGTTTCTCATGGTAAGCCTGGCCGGGATTATTGGAAATAACTCAATTGGCTACAGGCACAAGCTTGGGAAAGTAGACCGAGCAATCCGAAGGAGCTCAAATCGTCTACTCGATAAGGTCCTTATTAAGAAGAAGGAAGTCCACAGAATTCAGATGGAGGAAAACAAATTCATCGAAGTTATCTGGGGAACTCCAGACGTCAAAAGGCTCATTAAGTGCTTCGAGCATATTGCCTACGGACTACACTTCCACCACTTTAACTCTCCCTTTCATGGCCGTGTTCACGTTCATCTCGGTTTTCTAAAGTACGACGGAGGAAACCCGCAGACGTGGAACCAGTTTGTAAAACGCGGGACGGAGATAGAACTCGAAGGGAAACCGCATTATGGTTTAAATCCTGGTGTTTTCACTTATCAAGTTACTGATACTGATCGGTTCGGCCTATTCTTATTCCGTCTCTGTTTCTACGGGGGGCTAAACATTTATGCTGCGATGTGGCCATCAACTTCTTCGACGCCCTGCAATCTTGCCATGGATTTAATGAACAGAGGAATGAAGACCATCATCACATTGGGCGATGAGAGATATGAGTTCAATTGATTCACACATGAATCTAACTATTCATTACTTGTTACTCCGTGATGGGTTTCTTCTTGCTTTTCCCCCCAACCGTTGGCTTCTGCACGTTTTCCGTTCTTTCTCGAAGCTCTTCCACATCGTCCTTTAAGGCTTCATTTTCATCTTTAATCTCAGCATTCTCATTTTTCAAATTGTTGACTTGTTCCTTCAAAGTATCGATATCGCTCTTCTGAGTTTCAGACTTTTCCACTTTTTGTTTTTCAAGAAATGGCAAAGGATAATTGGTCCTATGAAGCCAGACCCAATGCAGGATCACTAAGAGCGATAATACTATCGTTCCAATAATAATCGTGTGAATGCCACGCTTAAAATATTCCTGGGACATTACCATCCAGTCGACCTTTACATTAGTAGGAGGATAATTCTTGGCAGTTTTATCAAGAATCAGTGTTGCAATCTTCTTTTTATATTCGCACTCATCAGTGTCCTTCATTTCAATTATCTCATGGGGTAACATGGTCTGGAATCCGGATCTACTAAGGGCCCTCAAAGAATAAGAAATGGTCCTCCAGAAATACAGCAGAGTGATTATAAAAAATAAGGCAAATGCGAATGCAGTGAGGGTTCCCAGCTTGTCGAATTCGAAAAATAGGGATTTCCCGAAGCTGACTATCAACGTCGTCGTCAAACCGGTTGCGCCTAATAATGTGGTAGCCTTAGCTTCCACTGTACTCCTGCGATTTTCTTCACGGTCATATAGTGACTTGCTGAGACCAAGAAGCTCATCAATCTTGTTCTTATCCTTTTCATCCTTCAGCGCTTCCTGTATCTTTTCCACAGCTATTTGATAATGCTTTGCCTCACCCTCAAGTAGAGGCCAGAAGAATTCTCTTATATCGTGTATCAATTTTGACATAACAGATCAACCAGATGTCGCGTTAATTCATAACCCGTGCGCTCTTCTATCCATGCCCACTGGCCGTTTGGGTTTATCTCGAGAAAATAGTATTGCCCATCTGCATCCAAGGCAAGGTCAATAGCTGAAAACTGCAACCCTAACATTTTGTTTAACCTAACACACTTCTCCCCAATATCTGAAGGCAGCTCGTGCCTTTTATGAGGGATATCCGGGTTTTCGCCTCTTCGCCAGTCTATCTTGGCTTCTTCGAATTGTTGGGAATGTATTTCAGTGGCAAATACCTTCTCCCCGATCACCGTGACTTTTATATCGTATCTTTTCGGTATTTTTTCCTGATAAATTGACGGCGCCATCAACGCCATGTCGAGGTGCTCCATATCAGAGGGTTTTACGACGTTGGTGAAAATAATCTTCTCCTCTTCGTTTATCTGAAGAATACCTGTTCTGACAGGCTTAATTATGATTCCGTTTTCGCATTGTTCGAAAAATCCTTTTATTTCCTGCGGATTGTTAGAAATCAGAGTGCGGGGAATAAGGAACCCAATTCCCGATGCCTGGTGAAGCTGAAAAGACTTATTTTCCGCTTTCCTGATGTTGAAGGGATCGCTAACCCAGAATACATCGAGAGACGCCCATAGTCCTTCAAGAGCGTAATAGCTCTCTTTAGTACAAAATTCTCGAACCCCGGGATCCATCTCGACGTCATCAAAGGCGGGCAAAGATGGTCGTCGATACCATATGCTGCGAATGTCCTCTAACGGAAGATTAATAGTGTCACTTAAAAACGTTCCTCGGATAAAATTGTTGTTACGGATATTCAAAGACAGTTTTAGGCACTGCGGGAAATCCTCGGTATTCACTCGGATAAAGGGGACTGCTCTTTTCTGAAGTTCCAGGATAACGTAGTCTGCCGTTATATCCTCACGATTGGTTAAGACCAGTACAACCTTTTTAGAATCCGAACTGATTATCGTCGCCCTCGCGTTGCACTTTTGTTTTTGTCTGTAATTCGAGTAAGAACCATCGCTCGTCGTCTGCTTCTCTTTGAACGAAGGTTTTTGTTACCAATTCGGGCGGATGCTTAATATTAGCGTCGTCAGACTCTCTTGCCGCCGCGGTCTTCGTCACGGTCTCTAAAAGGATAGAAGGGCTTTCATCAGATTCTCTGTCGCTCTCTGTTTTCGTAAATGTTTCAGGATGACTGTACGCCCTGATTAAAGGGGTTTTCCCTCCAGATTTATTCGAAACAACAACCTGAAGTTCTTCGTCGTATTTACCAGGAAGTGGAATTGATTTTCCGCGTGTTTCCGCAAAAAGCGTTATAAAAGGTCTACTGCTATTTTCCCCAACAATATTGGTCTGCATACCGCCCTCCTTTCAATCTCGCCATATTATAGCGATATCACTAATTAGTTCTCAATAGCCAAATCATTCTTGATAACGCCTGAAGGACCTCGCCTTTTCCGATAATAATTTTTTGTCGAGTTTTATTGCTTTCCATTAAAAGTAAGGAGGGAAGATGACGAAAATGAACTGGAATACGGCAAATGTGGACGGGGCTGCCCCGATTACTATGCGATTTGCTCGGCTTGTTGGGGAGGTACTCAAAGAGGTTCCGGAAGGGACAGAGCCAAATCCTAAGTACGCTTACTATATGTAATCCGCTTTAACTTTATCCACATAAATATAGCCACTTAAAACCTCCCATTATGATCTCCAGTATTGCATAGGATCTGAAGCGGACATTGCATGCGAATTCCGGGTCATGTCGAACAGTCATTCCGGAGCAAATCGAACACCTATTCCGGTCGAAATCGAACAGTAATTCCGGAAAAGTAGCGAACACTTT
>JAKAIZ010000188.1 GCA_021814065.1 Nitrospirota bacterium
GGGGAGGTATTGTAGTTGCCTTCGAATGTCACTCTCCTGGCCTCGCTGCCGTCGGACCGCATGACATAAATCTGCGGGCTTCCGCCCCGGTCGGAAACGAACGCGATAAATTTCCCGTCAGGGGAAACCGCCGGCGAGACGTCGATGCCGTAAGAAGACGTGATTCTCGTCAGGCTGCCGTTGTCGATATTGTAGGTGAACAGGTCCGGCGCACCTTCCTTTGACGAGGAAAAAACGAAAGCATTCTTGTTGGGGAAGAAGTCGCCGGCCAGGTTTGTTCCCCTGGAAACAAAGATCCTCTTCTCCGTCATCCGTTGAAAGTCTAACAAATATATGCCCCATTGTCTACCCCGTTCCGACGAGTAGACAGCCTTGTTGCCGTCGAACGACCAGTGCGGAGAGAGGATTATGGACGCCTTCAGGCCGAGTTTCCTGCTCCGGTGGCCGTCCCAGTCAGCGAGGTAGAGGTCTTTTGCGCCGGCACGCTCTCCCACGAACATGATCCTCGTACGGAACACGCCTTTCTGACCCGTCAGTGCACGATATATGTCGTTAGCAATCGTATGAGCAAGCGGCCTTACGAGCGATTTCTCGGACTGGTACTCTTTGTTGAGAACCTCTTTCCCGTCCGTGACGTCGTAAAGTCTGACGGATACCGTCAGATTCTTTCCTTCGGAGACTGTCCCCTTGACGACCGTTTCGACCCCGAGAGGCCTCCAGTTGGCCGGGTTGAAGGGCTGCGACAGCGACTCGACATACGCCGCCTTGTCGACATACGTGAAAAGCCCGGTGAAGACGAGATCGTCCCTGAGCACCCCGGAGATTTCCTTCCCGGAGCTGCCCGGCAGGTCGAAGATCGCGATAGGGACCTTCATCGCCGCAGGGGAAGTGATGTCGATGTAAACTTTTGCCTCTGCGGGAGTCAAAGGTAAAAAGTGAAATGCGAAAAGCAGAAAGATAAGAAAGATCCGCTTCATGGATAGAACCTTACCCCTATTTCCATTTCATATGGGGGCGGAGTGACCGGGCTTGCCTTTGCAATCGCCTGAGCGACCGACCGGTCGAAGAGCCTGTCTCCCGATTTTTTCTCGAATTTCATCTGGGATATCGTACCGTCCCTCTGGATCCTTATGGATATGACCGCCTCGAGGTCTTTCTTCATATAATCCGGCCACTGCCATTCGTCATGTATCTCGCCCGCAACTCTGTCGACGTAGCTTCCCTGTCCGGAGCCCTGTGTCGGACCCGCAGCAGCGGCATGCTGCCGGGATTGCGTCCCTGCCTTGCCGCTACCTGCCCGGATCGCTGCAAGTTCTCTCTTTATCTTGTCAAACTCGTTCTGCTTCTTTTTTATCTTTTCCTTCGCCTTTATCGCTGCGATGCTGTCCTCTATTTCCTTCTGTGCCGTCTTTTCATCAACACGCGTTTTCGTCTCTTTCTTTTCAGTCACCGCAGGACCGGCCGTCGTCTCCGGCGCACTTACGGATTCCGCCGGAGGTGCTGCATTTGTCCTGGGTGCGGTCCTCCCAGGGCTTACGAGGTTCACCACATAGGGTGACGGCATGACGATGTCATGGGACTGTCTCAGGACAAGAAACGTCAGCAGAAAGAAGGTGATGTGGAGACCCGCAGAAAGGGCTGCGGACCTCTGCAGGCTCGGGCCCTTCATTTCAGATTTAGCTTCGGTTCGGTGATCATCCCGAGTTTTTCTATCCCTGCCTCCTTGATCTCGCCCATGACCTCGACCACCAGCCCATAGGGCACGTCCTTGTCGGCCTTCAGAAAAATATTCGGGTTCAATTTGCTGATCGCCTCGAGTTTCCGGCGCATCTGAGGGATTGTGATCGGCGTATCGTTCATGAAAATCGTTCGGTCTTTCTTGATTACGAGAGAAATCCTCTCCTCCGGCGGAAGATCTTTGCCTTTCGCCTTGGGAAGATTCACGTCTATCCCCTGCTGGAGCAAGGGGGCGGTGACCATGAAGATGACGAGCAGCACGAGCATGACGTCCACAAAGGGGGTCACATTGATCTCGGAAAGGACGGTCTTGTCCCGGTTAGTCTTCATTCGCCCGTCTTTGTGAAGATTTCGAGCAGGTCTTCGGAGAAGTCTTCCATCTCGATGATCATCTTCCTGGACATACTCAGGTAGTAGTTGTACGCGATTACCGCCGGTATGGCGGCCACAAGGCCGACCGCGGTTGCAATGAGCGCCTCCGCAATGCCGGGTGCAACGACTGCGAGGGACGCCGAGCCGGCAAACCCTATCCCGTGGAAGGAACTCATGATGCCCCAGACCGTGCCGAAAAGGCCGATAAACGGTGAAGTTGAACCTGTTGTCGCCAGGAAATTAAGATATCTTTCGAGCTTTACCGATTCGAGTGTCTCATATCGCCGGAGCATCCGTTTCACCTCACCTTTGTCCCTGTTCACCTCATCGGTGTACACTGATTTGAAAACATTCGCGATAGGGCTCAGCGAAAGGTTCTTTGTCGCCTTGAAGAGATTCCTCGGGTCCCTGTTTGCCCTGAAGGCCCTAATGAACTGTTCCGATTCGCCGTTCGCCTTCGAAAAGTATCTCTGTTTAAAAAAGATGATCGCCCATGAGACGACCGAGAAGAACAGGAGAATGCACAGGACGACCTTAACTACGATGCCCGCGTGGAGTATCAGAGAGAAGACAGACTCATTCATACACTACCTCTTCTGCGTTTCGATAAATTTAAAAAAATTTGACCCTAAAAGTCAAATTAAGAATATTTCACAATATCGAGTTGTTATACCTATATAGTATATAACATCCGTACGATTAAATTTATCCCCTGACATTTGATATAATACTCTTCCCGGAGAGGTGGCCGAGCGGTTGTCCTCCTAAGGCGGATCCGCTCTCCTCGGCGAGTCGCCGTGGCGACCTGTGGCGGAAAGGCGACAGTCTTGTCAGCTGGTTCGGATCTGCTTTTGGATCGACTGATGGAAAAAGGGTTTGTGTATGTACTTAGATGTAGTAATCAAGCTCTGTATACGGGGTCGACCCGAGACCTGCAGAAACGGCTGTGTGCACATAATGCAGGGAAGGTGAGGACGACAAAGAACACAAGGCCCGTTCAGTTGATATATGTTGAGGAGTTTGGAAGCTATTCTGAGGCCCGCAAACGAGAGTTGTATCTTAAGACAGGTGCGGGCAGAGAGTGGCTGAAAGGGATAGTGGAGAGGTGGCCGAGCGGTTGAAGGCGACGGTCTTGAAAATCGTTGTAGGGGCAACTCTACCGTGAGTTCGAATCTCACCCTCTCCGCCATAATTTTCTGATACATTGAAATTGAATTGAAGGCGACGGTCTTGCTCGCCCCGGCGTCTCCTCGGCGACCCGCGAAGTGCGGGAGTCCGCCTGTGGCGGAAAAATCGTTGTAGGGGCAACTCTACCGTGAAGATTTTGGTTCGCCCGCCCCGGCGGGTCCGCCTGAGGCGGAAATCTCAGCCTCTCCGCCATTTATTTTTCATTATCTCAAAAAGTTTGCGTGTATGCAAATGGCGCAATTTCAGAAATCCGTGAAAAATTAGGGCATCCTGATGCCGGATTGGCCCGAGAGATATTCCCTTATCAAAACCCTTAAATAAGTCCCGACAGTTACATTCCTGCTCTGAGCAAGTGCCCACAGGCGCTTTGCCATTTCTTTTGAAACCCTACTGGACACCACTTTTGTTGTGTTTCTTGCAAATTCTCTCATGGAATAAATACTTCAAAGCCCGATGGTATCTATTTTCTACTATAAACCGAGATAGGTCTTGAACCAGGCAAAAACATGTGGTATCCGGTTGAGAACAAGCGGAGTCAGCGGCGAGATTAATAGACCCGCATAGCGCATAAAGCTCTTATGATCGAATGGCCATACAGCCATTGATGTAGCCGTCCGAATCAAGCCATCCAAAGCCCCGATTTCCTGAATGGCGTCAGATCTGACTTCACCTTTGTCGAGGGCAGACCGATGGCGACGCTCAGCGCCAAAGCGAAGTTGCAGGGCCTTTAGAATATAGAAGCGCTTGGCCTCCTGCATGCGACCTCGCAAAGGCGCAAGCGGCACAAAGAAAAGCACCGTTCCCAAGACCAAATATAGAAGCCACAGCACGAATATTAGTTTAAGATTAGCACTGCTAACAGCCGAAGCTCTAAAAACCTTATTGATGACTATTTCATTAATCGTTATGCCTGCGAGGTCCACTCCCAAGGCAAATGTAAAAAGAGAAAAGAATAATGCACAATGGCCGATGATACTAAGCCCTCCACTTCCGTCAGGATGATTGGGTGAGATCACGAGATTCGGGTTAAGCGCCACGGCAGAGCATAGGCATGCGAAAACAACTACTAAACGTGAGATCACGACTAACAGATAGAGAATAAAAGGACCCCAGATCAAAAATGCCCAGAGGCCTGCTAGGTTGGGTTGTCTGCTACCCACCGAAAGAAAGTATAAAAGGCTGCCCGGCAGTGCATCAGCTGAAAGCCAGGTTGGATTGGCGTCTCGCAGGATTACCACCCAGTAGACGACCACCTGATCAATGAGCATTAGTGAATACCAGATCAGTCCGCGCCAACCATTAACCCGGGAAAGCCATTCCAGCCAATGCAGCGGACCCTTTGCCGCTATAGTTTTCGGATCAAAACTGCGGAGTCCCTCATCCACGATTCCAAGTCGTATCAATTCGTTGATCAGATCTCCCAGGATTCGACGGGCAATTGGTAATAGGGTGACAGCTATGATCAGAAACAGTAGAATCGAGAATATTCCTATATCAGCGGTAAACGAACCAGCGCCGAACATCTTACCCCCTGTTGTAGACAAAGGTAATGATGAGAATAAGACCATTGGCATAAACAGGAATATGACCGTTGCTGTTATTCGCAACCATGAAAGGCGGCCATCGATTAGGCTCTTTGGCCAAGGATCGAATATCCCTATCGCCCATGTCCCCTTGAGTGGATCAAATGTTTCTAATGCCTGACGATAGCGTTTAGATTGGCAGAGAAAGAAGGTCATCGGCACTCATAGATTTCAAACTGCAGTTATTAAGAATATCATTTCTGTCTTTTTTATCAAACTCTTATGCCCTCAGTTGATCTGACCCACCAGTCATTGTACCACATGTAGAGCAGTAACAGATGACCGATTTTTTCCATTTAGAACCTTCAGAGTCTCCAGTGGCAAGGAAATGCGCTCAAGCCACGTTGTTAGCGCAAGCTACTTTTTTACGTGTATTTTTTCTGTTACTGCTTTCCATCTACCGGCTTTTCACTTTTTGTGAGACGTCCGCGGTGTATAGGAAGTAGGCGAAAATCGCAGCTGTTGACAGTCATAGGCCTATTTGTATATTCTTTTTTTACTTTCCCGAAAAGAGCAGAAAAGCCTACGACGGCTATATACAAAGCAATCCGGTCCACAATGGAGGGATAATGGATAGCAGGACTTCCGACGTTGAGAAAGAAAAGTATATGAACCCTGTGTCGTTTTGGCACGGGGTTTTTTGTTGGAGAAATTTGGGGTTTCGGGAGGGCAGCGATGATTAGTAAAGAGGAAACAAAACATAGATTGTTAAATCCAGACGGATGGCTGTTACTAGTCTACATGCTCTGCTGTATCAGTAGTGTTAATGCATTTGCTTCTAATTCCTTCATCGATAACCATGACGGCACGGTAACTGATTCTATAACAGGGCTGATGTGGCAGCAGGGTGAGAACGGCACTAATAGTTGGTACGCAGCAGGACCGTTTTGTGCAATTCTACCGCTGGCTGGGTATTCTGACTGGCGTTTGCCCACATTAGACGAGCTTACAACTCTCATTGATACAAATTATTATCCCAATATTAACACACACTTTTTTCCTAATGTGGCAGCCGACGCTTACTGGTCGTCTACTCCCCTCGAAGGCAGTCCGGGCTTCGCGTGGGACGTGTACTTCAACAATGGCTACGTCTACTACTACTGACCTTACCCCAAAAACTGTGCCGACCAAAAGTGGAAATTCCCGGCTTTATGCGGCCTCCTGAATCTGCCGTCTTGCGAACTCAGCAGGCGTCAAATT
>JAKAIZ010000189.1 GCA_021814065.1 Nitrospirota bacterium
GCCATAGTCGTCCGCCCCGGCGGATCCGCCCGAGGTGGAAGGCTCCGCTAAGAAACGGCAGGCAAACCAGAAAACCTTTTCACGAAAACATCATGCGGCAATGTTGCGTTTACGTGAATCACAATCAAATCCTGCCGATTGTATGGCGTTATTCAGTATGTCTGCCACCCCCAGCTACGCAACATTAACCCCCGGCTGCTTTGCTGATGATCTCCTCTATCCTGGCGGACCATATCCGGTATCCCGCGCTACTGAGGTGAACACCGTCTTCTTCGAAACAGGACGTCTTGGGCTCGCCCCTTTCGTCCAGAAAGAGCCGATGGATATCCAAGTAGCCGACTGCCTCCCGGCTTGCAAGGGCCCGCAGTACCTTGTTCATCTCCCTGATCTCGTCATTTGGAAGAAAGGGCGCAAGAACCGGCAGGAGGCTGTGGATGAAAATCCGGGCCGATGGATAGGCGTTCTTCAGCTGTTCGATGACCGCTGCGTAGGTAACTGCAAAGTCCCGGTCATCCATGGCGAGGTTATTGATGCCGGTCATAACAAAGACAAAGTCGGGAGTTGATACCTTCGCAATAATCGCGCCGATCCTCTGATTCAGACCCTCCACGGTTTCGCCGGCGATCCCAAAATTGTATACAACGTCTTCGGCGAAACGCCCTTCCCAGTCGAAAAACTCTATCAGTGAATCGCCGATAAAGAGCAGTCGCGTTGGTTGGTTCACCTTTCGCTACACCGTGTTTCCTGACTTGATCTTTTTTCCCCAGGATGCGGCCTTCCTCATGATCTCGGCCTCATCGCCGGTGACCAGCGAACGGTTTTTAAGGACTACCTGGCCGTTTATGATCACAGTATCGATGTCGGCGGAGCTCATCGAATAGACGAGATGGGAAAAGATATCATATATCGGCGTAAGGTGAGGCTTTCTGATATCGGCAAGGACGATGTCAGCAGCCTTGCCGGTTTCGATGCTTCCGGTCTTGCCGCCCATCCCGAGCGCCTCGGACCCCCAACGGGTGGCCATCAGAACCACCTGACGGGCATTCAGTACAGTGGGGTCTTTTGCAAGCGCCTTATGGACCTTGGCAGTCGTCGACATCTCGCTCAGGATATTCAGGTCGTTATTGCTTGCCGCGCCGTCGGTCCCGAAAGTTACCCTTATTCCCTCGGTGAGCATCGTCACCACCGGGGCAAATCCCGATGCCAGTTTAAGGTTGCTCTCCATGCAGTGGGCCACCGAGACTCCCTTTTTCGCAAGGACCTCGATCTCTTCGTCCTCGAGCCAGATGCAGTGGGCGGCGGTAACGGTATCATCCAGAAACCCGAGGGAGTCGAGATATGTGACAGGCCGGCTGCGGTGCAGGGCCATGATCTGGGCGACTTCCCATTCTGTCTCGGAGATATGCATATGGAGGGGGACCCCATAAGCCTCGGACAAAGCCTTGGCCCTGCGCAGGGTCTCTGCGCTGCAGGCATAGGGTGAATGGGGCGCAACGCAAGGGATGATGAACTCGTCATCCTTCCAGTCCCTTATGAAGGATTCGGCCTTTTCCAGATATTCTGCCGGAGTCTGCGCGGTCCTCGTCGGGAAGTCGAGTATCCCGGCGCCCACCACCGCCCTCATCCCTATCTTCTTTGCAGTAGCTGCGATCCGGTCACCGTAAAAATACATATCGTTAAAGGCGGTAATGCCGGACTTGAGCATTTCGAGGCAGGCGAGTTCCACGGCATCACCGACGAATTCCGGACCCAGCCATTTCTCTTCCGCGGGCCAGATATGTTTTTCGAGCCAGTCCTTGAGCGGCAGGTCGTCGGCAAGCCCCCTGAAATAAACCATTGGGGAATGTGTATGGGTATTCACAAGGCCCGGAAATGCGACGAAGCCCGGCCCGCCGATCACTTCAGTGGACACATATCTGCCGAGCATCTCATCTGCCGGCCCTACTGCCGCGATCTTTTCGCCGATTACAGCCACCGCGCCATTTTCCATGACGGTAAGGTCCCCGTCCATCGTGAGGACGTGGTCAGCTCTGATGATGATATCTGCGTGATTCATCCGCTACCCTGGAGATTATTTCAATAAGCAAAGAGATGAGGCCCCTCATTTGCCATCAAATATGCGAGAAGACTGCATTCGAGCGGCATCAGCGACGCGTATTGACTCACCGGAACGGTGAGGCGCGGCGGTGGCCTCGGAGACGGGTGACAACCCGTCGAGAATGAGCGGCATTGCTTTCTTCTCGCATAGGTTCATTTTCCTGAGGGCACTTTTTGTGCCCGCCACGTACTAGACACTCTCCACAAGTATCCTGAGCATCCTCCTCAAGGGTTCTGCAGCGCCCCAGAGGAGCTGGTCCCCGCAGGTGAAGGCGGCAAGGTACTGCGGTCCCATGTTCATCTTTCGCAGACGCCCCACAGGCACCGTGAGCGTCCCGGTCACCGCGGCGGGGGTGAGTTCGCGGATCGTGATCTGGCGCTCGTTCGGTACCACCTTTACCCATTGGTTATGGCGGGCGATCATGTCGTTGATTTCGTCGAGCGGCACGTCTTTCGTGAGCTTGAGTGTAAGCGCCTGGCTGTGGCAGCGCATGGCGCCGATGCGCACGCAGATGCCGTCGATCGGGATCGGGTTATCCTGGCGGCCGAGTATCTTGTTCGTCTCCGCCTGGCCCTTCCATTCTTCTTTGCTCTGGCCGTTTTCGAGCTGCACGTCGATCCACGGGATAAGCGAGCAGGCCAGGGGCGCACCGAAGAATTTCGTGGGGTATTCTTCGGAACGGACATGTTCGGCGACCGTGCGGTCTATCTCGAGGATCGCGCTTGAGGGATCTTCGAGGAGATTTCTTACCGACCTGTGCGCCGACCCCATTTGGCTGATGAGCTCGCGCATGTTCTGGGCTCCGGCGCCGGAGGCCGCCTGATAGGTCATGGCCGACATCCACTCGACCAGCCCCGCTTCGTATAAACCGCCGAGGGCGATAAGCATAAGGGAGACGGTGCAGTTGCCGCCGATATAGTTCCTTACACCCTCGGCGAGGCCGTCCTTGATCACGTTCCTGTTGACCGGGTCGAGGATGATGATCGCATCCTTGTCCATGCGGAGCGCCGAGGCAGCGTCGATCCAGTAGCCGTTCCAGCCGGCAGCCCGCAGTCTGGGGAAGATTTCCTTTGTGTATTCGCCACCCTGGCAGGAGACGATCGTGTCCATCACCTTCAGTTCGTCGATCTTCTTTGCGTCTTTGAGCGAGGGCGCGGCCTTGCCGACTTCGGGGGCCTTGCCTCCCACGTTCGAGGTCGTGAAAAAGACCGGCTCGACGAGATCGAAATCCTTTTCTTCGCGCATGCGGCCCATCAGCACTGAACCTACCATGCCGCGCCATCCTACAAAACCCACTCGCATCATAAGTTACTCCCTCGGAAGCAAGATTTGAATTCAATATTATACTCAAAGCGGCGGGATCTTTGCACGGCGCAAGTTGCCGTCGCCCGGGCCAAGGCCGCGTTGTTATCTATCGTGTTTTTTCTGATTTTTTTTAGCGAGAGCAGCTGACATACGGTCGCAGAAGTACTCAACAGGGTGGCAGGCGTCTTCGTAAATTTCAGGAATATGGACTTCGGCAGTTCGTCATTATTGCATATCCGGGGACGGATACGTCCTCGTTCTCAGCTGACCTGACGAGCGGGAAGATTCGGTCCTGCGGACGCCGTTTCGCTGATTTCCCGGCTCAGATCGTTGCGACGAGCGTTGCGACCTTGTCGCCGACTGTGGTGGTCCCCATTCCCATCTTGCCTGCGTTCTGGCTATTCATCTTTTGCATGACCGCAATCATTGCGGCCTCGACCGCCTGCGACGCACCGGATTCGCCGAGCGAATCGAGCATCATCATCACGGCACCGATCGCGGCCATCGGGTTGATCACGTTTTGTCCCGCATACTTGGGAGCGCTGCCGCCCATGGGTTCGAACATCGAGACCCCGTCGGGATTGATGTTTCCCCCAGCCGCAACCCCGAGCCCCCCCTGGATCATCGCTCCCAGGTCGGTGATGATGTCTCCGAAAAGATTTTCCGTCACGGCCACATCGAACCACTCGGGGTTCTTCACGAACCACATGTTTGCGGCATCGACGTGATTGTAATCCCGCCTGAGTTCCGGATACTCTGCGGATCCCATCTCCTCGAAGGCGCGGAACCAGAGGTCTCCGCAATGGGTGAGCACATTGCGTTTGTGGATGAGGGTGATCGGTTTTTCCGCATATCGGGGGTTAATGGCGTTGCGTCTCCTCTTCAGCTCGAAGGCGTACTTCAAACAGCGGTCCACCGTACGCCGGTCGTACACCATGAGCTGCGTAGCGATCTCGTCCTGCATGCCGACTCGGGTCGCCCCTCCGAGTCCTGTATATATGCCTCCCGTGTTTTCCCGGATGACCACGAAATCGATATGCTCGGGCCCCTTGTCCTTAAGCGGTGTCTCTACGTTGGGATAAAGCTTTACCGGCCTGAGGTTGATATACTGGTCGAGCGAGAAACGGATCTTTAGGAGGATACCTGTTTCAAGTATCCCTGGTTTCACTTCGGGATGCCCGATTGCGCCGAGAAAGATCGAATCGCATTTTTTAAATTCGTCGATTGTGCTGTCGGGAAGCGTTTCTCCGGTCTTCAGATACCTGTTGCCGCCGAAATCGAAATAGTGCAGGTCGGTCCTGAAGCCGAACCGCCGGGCCGCCGCGTCTAAGACCTTTACGCCTTCGGAAACCACCTCCGGTCCTGTACCGTCCCCCGGAATAACTGCGATCTTATATGTTTTGGACATCTCTTCCTCCTGAAATCAAAAAAGTCCCATATATTATCATATATAGCGAGGTTCTTAGAAGAGATGTGCTTGCGGCACGGCTCCGGTTGCCGCTATACACCTCTTAGGATACAATAGACCAACCAAATTACCGATCGGGAGGGCTTCATGGCTCATGAATATAAAGACGCGGCGTCTTGCTGGAGGGCGATACTCTCCGATGTCTCGAAAAACAGGGGGCTCCTTTCCGAAATAGAGAAGTTCGCGCGGGAGAACACCGCGCCCGCGAAGATCGTCTTCGGCACGTCCGGCTGGCGAGGCGAGATCGGCACTGACTTCACGTTCAATAACGTGCGGGTTGTTACTGGGGCGATCATCGATATGTTCAAGCGCGCAGATGCGGATGTCATGCAGGCGATGGGGGTGTCTGATTTCTCCGAGATCCGAAAGCGTGGTGTAATAGTCGGACATGACAACCGGTTCCTCGGAGAAGAATTCTCGATGGAGGTGATCGGCCTTCTTCAAAGTGAAGGCATCAGAACGTGGTATGCTGGAGAGGCGCCGACACCTGAGTTTTCGGCGGGGATCGAGATGCTGCATGCCGCCTGCTCGATCAACCTCACGCCGTCGCATAACCCGGCGAATTATTCCGGCTTTAAATTTAATCCTTCTGATGGCGGCCCCGCCGGTTCGGAGATTACGACAAAGATAGAGGAGATCGCAAACAGGATGATGGCGGGTCAGGCTCCCATGATGCAGAGGGCATCCCGCGACGCCCAAAAGACGGATCTTACGTCACTTTATGGCCAATATATACGTGAGCGTAAAACGCTCGACACAGACAGGGTCCGCGATTTTCTGGCCGGGGCCGACTGCATAGTATGCATCGACAACGTCCACGGCGCGACAAGGGGGCGGGCGCAGAGGATTCTGGGGGCAAGCAAAAAAGTGGTCTACCTAAGGACCGAGGACGATTACCTCTTCGGAGGTGTGGCGCCTGAGCCTTCAGAAGGGAACATGGCGGGGGTGGAAAGGGTCCTGAAAGGCAGCCCTGCGAAATTCAGACTCGGCGTGATCATGGACCCCGACGGCGACCGGATACGGTATAGCGACGGCGACAGGCAGATACCGATGAACTATTTCGGCGCCATGGCCCTCCATTTTCTCCATCTGCACAAGGATATTTCCGGCGTCGTGGTGAAGTCCGTCGGCACTAGCAATCTGGTGAATG
>JAKAIZ010000190.1 GCA_021814065.1 Nitrospirota bacterium
TCTCTTTAAGAGCTAACCCATGGACCTCACATTTACTCACAGACGCCGGCGCATCAGAAATCACGCTATCTTTTTTGATGACGGTAACCGCTGCGCCCTTGGACTGTGTCGGTCGCTGGCCAATATGCATGACGCCGTCGTCATCAACATATTTCTGGACGCCACCGGCGAAAGCCACAGAAGAAAATAGTAAAAGTGCTAAAGCAATTGATATTATTTTCATGATCCCTTCCCTCCTTCCTTATATATATTAATAGATGAGCTTCCTCACTTCAACTACTTCCTGCTCTTTTGTCTTGAGACTCTGACGCAGCCAGGACTTCAACTCGTTGAACTCACGCCTTACCCGGCATTCCTCACAGGAACGTCAATGGGGTCAGGTCTTTCTTCTTGATTTTTCCCCGATACCATCTATTCGTCACTCTTCGTTCCATCTTTTCCCCATCTTGATCCGCTATATTTTCTACCAGAATTCCGCACAATTAATCAATAGGAATATTTGCGGACTCTCAGTCATACAGACCACATCCAAAATCCTCACACAATTCACGCCCTCCGGCTCGTATCGCAATAGTTTCCATATTCATCTTCAACCGCTGATTCTTGCCGTATTCCTGTATTATTTTTTGTGATAGAGTATTAGAATATTTATCCATGTGACGGGGACTTTACTATGCCGGGTGACATAAATAAAGACATAAAAGAAAAAATAGAGAAGCTCGTTAAGGACCTCAATTACCATAGCTACCGCTACCATGTTCTAGATGCGCCGGTAATTTCCGATGCTGAATATGATCGCCAGTTTCGGCAGTTGCAGGAACTGGAAGAACTCTATAACTATATTCTTCCGGACTCTCCTACCCAGCGTGTCGGCGCTGCGCCCCAGGAGAAATTCGAAAAGGTGCGGCATGCAGAGCCGATGCTCTCGCTCGACAACGCCTTTTCCCACGACGAGGTGCGCGAATTTGACGGCCGGATAAGAAAGCTTCTCGGCGTCAGCGGGGAGATAGACTATACCGTTGAGCCGAAATATGATGGGCTGGCTCTTGAACTTTCATACAGGAAGGGTATTCTCATCACCGCCTCGACGCGGGGCGACGGATATGAGGGTGAAGACGTCACCCGGAATATAAAGACGATACGGTCGGTTCCCCTCAAGATCGAGGGGGCAACAGTGCCTGAGGAGATAGACATCAGGGGCGAAGTTTACATGGACCTCGCAGAGTTTGAGAAACTCAACAAAGAGAGAGAGAAGAAGGGCGAACCTGTCTTTGCCAATCCGCGCAATGCCGCTGCGGGCTCGATCAGGCAGCTCGATCCCTCGATTACTGCCGGGAGAAAGCTCTATCTCGCCTGTTACGGAATGGGGAGGGCGAAGGGCATCAGCTTCGAAAGCCACTCTGAATTCATCGCGTGGCTCAGGGACTCGCGTTTTCCTACGCCGGCGAGGCTAAAGATCGCCAAAGGGGTCGACAAGGTGATCGCGGCGATAGCGGAGATCGAAAAGGGCAGACAGGGCTTCCCCTTCGAGACCGACGGGGCGGTCGTGAAGGTGAACGACCTGGGGCTTCAGCAGAAGCTCGGCACAAAGACGAGAGAGCCCCGCTGGGCGATCGCGTATAAGTTCCCCGCCCATCAGGAGAATGCCAGAATAGATAAAATTCGCTGGAGCGTCGGCCGGACGGGGGTGATTACGCCATTTGCTATCTTCAAGCCTTCCGTGAAGATCGGCGGCGTGACGGTAACGCGCTCGACGCTTCATAATTGGGACGAGATAAGGAGAAAGGATATACGGGAGGGTGATACGGTCGTTGTGGAAAGGGCGGGAGACGTTATCCCCCATGTTGTATCGGTGGTCATCAGGGACGAGAAGCCCCACCGGGGAGAGGAAGTCCAGATACCCGACACATGCCCTGCCTGCGGGTCTAAAGTGACCAGGGAAGGAGGCGAAGTCGCAGTGAAGTGCACGTCGCTGCACTGCCCTGCTCAAATACAAGAGAAGATTATACACTTCGCTTCGAGAGGGGGAATGGACATCGAGGGCCTCGGGGAAAAGAACGTCGAGCTCCTCTATTCCCGGGGACTTATAAAGCATTTCGAGGACATTTATAAGCTTCGGAAGGAAGATCTGCTCGCCCTGCCGAGGTTTGCCGAGAAGTCGGCGCAGAACCTGATCGACGCCATAGAGAGGTCAAAGAATACCACCCTCGCACGCTTTTTTTACGCGCTCGGGATAATACATGTCGGGGAATTTGCGGCAAAACTCTTGGCAAAGAATTTCGAGAGTCTCGAAAAACTTTATCACGTCGGGCAGAAAGATATCCTGGATATTAAACAAATGGGGGAAAAGATCGCCGCGTCCGTCGCGACTTTCTTCAACGATAAGAAGAATCTGGACCTCCTTGATGTCATGCTCAAAGAACACAACCTTAAAATATCGAATCCTGACTATCAAGGGAAGAGGAAGGCCGCTGGTCCTCTTGAAGGTCTTACCTTCGTCATCACAGGGACCCTCCCGAAGCCGAGGAAAGAGGTCGAGGACCTGATCGAGGAGCACGGCGGTCATGCCTCTTCGGCTGTCTCTGCGAGCACTGACTTTCTTGTTGTCGGAGAGGAAGCCGGATCAAAGCTGCGCAAGGCAAAAGACCTCGGGGTCAAGACCGTTTCGTACGAAGGATTGCTGAAGTTGATAGAAAAGGGAGATAAAGCCCCGCGATTATTCTAAGGTGCAGGATAATGAGTCCCATGCCGCCTCACTTCGGCACCCAGACCTTCCCCTTCTCGATAATGTGTTCCACGGTCCATCCTCTTTTGTGGAGCTCCCGTGCGATCCATTTTCTGTGGCATTTCCACGGCAGCTTTTCGGCACACACTATGATCGAGGTCCTCTCCCCGGCGATCGCCTCTACCTTATCGATCCCTTTCCGGAAATCCTCTGTGGCCAGGTAGGCCACGTAGCCGCCTTTTCTGAGGCCGCCAAGCTCCCTGCCGAGGAAGTGATACTCGATCCCGTGAGATAAGAGAAGCGATTCGAGCTCGTCTCTTTGAAAGAGCGGGAGTTTGCTGTATGGGAAACTCCTGACGTCGAGAAAGGCCTCGATCCCGTAGCCCATAAGTATTTCGATGAAATCTTCCCGGCTCCTGCGGTCAGTGCCGAGGGTGAAGATTATTTTGTCACGCATCTGATAATGATAGCATTAATCGACATGGAGGCATCTGCGCTTCAGTTGCGTGGGGTACGCAAAAATCAGACCTGCCAAAGTGACAAAATATGTCGCAATAAAAGATTTTTCCCTTGACAGAGAGGGCCTTTTTAGACGAAAATTAGTCCGTTATGAAAAATTCAGGACAACTTTCTTTTGTGCTTCTCTTGCCGATATTGTTCCTTATTCTTTTCCCGGCTTTTTCCGTCGCCGAAGAGACGACTGCGGGCAGTGAGACGCCTCAGGTGGATATCACAGTAAAGACAAATCCGGAGATGCCGGCAGTAGCCCCAAAACAGGCAGCCCCTCAAACCGTGATTACGGTTCCCGAGAAAGTGCAGCCCGAAAATACGGCGCCCACACAACCTTCCCTGTTTACCTCGTATGGAACGAATGAGACCGCGTCGAAGGCGGTGGAAAGAAGTATCGGCTTGTTCAGCACGAGGATCAAGGAGAAGTTCTCCCTCTGGCTCAGCAGGTCGGGCCAATATCTCGACATGATGAAAGAGATACTCAGGAAGAAAGACGTCCCCGAAGATATAGTTTTTCTCTCCCTTATAGAAAGCGGTTTCAACCCCAACGCCTATTCGATCGCCAGGGCCGTCGGTCCATGGCAGTTCATCGCTTCTACCGCCCGGAGATACGGGCTCGAAATCAACTGGTGGAAGGACGAAAGGAGAGACCCCGTTAAATCTACGGAGGCCGCGGCGGACTATCTTAAGGACCTGTACGGGATGTTCGGTTCATGGAACCTGGCGATGGCGGCCTACAATGCCGGCGAGGGGAAGATCCTCAGGGCAATGAGGCAGAGCAAGGCCGATAGTTACTGGGACCTCGTCGGTACCCGGCATATCAAGGATGAAACCAAGGAATACGTACCCAAGTTTATCGCAGCAGGCCTTATCGCCACCAACCCGAAAGATTTCGGATTTGAGGACATCGAATATCATGAGCCGCTGAGTTACGACGAGGTCGAACTGGATTCCCCTGTCGATTTGGCGGTGGCCGCTGAGTGCGCGGGGACTGACTTGGCTGCGATAAAGAAACTGAATCCGGAACTGAGAAGATGGTGTACCCCTCCCGATGTCCCGAATTATATCCTGAAGATCCCTCAGGGGACGAGGGAAATGTTCCTTGCACGGCTCTCGGCTGTGCCCGACGGAGATCGGTTCACCATTGAACACTATACGGTAAAAAAGGGCGACACCTTTAAAAAGATTTCGAAGAGGACCGGGGTTCCCACGGAAGTCATCCTTTCACTCAATTCGATGGAAAAGATCATGCCGCTTAAGGCCGGAAGCAAGATCTATCTCCCGCCGAAGGAGCTTTATACTGTCGACCGCGATGACAGGACGATGGTAAGAAAAGCCTCATACCGATCCAGCAAGACGATAAGAAAAGGCTCCCACAAGCACAGGATGATAAAAAAAGGCTCCTACAAACATAATATGATAAAGAAAACCTCCTACAAGCATACAAAAAAAGGGCCCTCTATAAAGAGGGCCTCCCGACACACCAAAAATAGGCTGATCGCGGCGCGTTAGCCGGCTTTTTTCTCTCCGATCTTTGCCTCTGCTTCGGCGAGGTAGGGTGAATCCTTGAACTTCTCTGCGAGTTCCTTGTATTTGGCGAGCGCTTCTTCCTTCTTGCCTTCGCTTTCGAGTATTCTGGCGGATTCCACGAGCGCGAGGTCTTTATAGATGTTGCCGGCCGACAGGTAAAGCGTGTTGAGTGTTTTGAGAGCAGCATCCTTGTCGCCTTTTCTGAGTTGAATGTCCGCAATCTTTTGATAGGCCAGGGGCAGGATATCCTTGTCGGAAGGGTAGTCCTTTATCAACTCATTGAGGTCCTTCAATGCCTCGTCGTATTTGCCGAGTTCGGAGTAGGAACTCGCAATATAAAAAAGGACCCTCGCGGATTTCCTTTTCCGATATGCCTGCTGGAACAGGTCAAGGGCCTTCTGGAAATGTTCCTGGCCGGCAGCGGGCTGTTTCTGGTATTCGTTGTAATAGATCTTGTACGCCTCGTACTCAAGCTGTCGTGACTTCTCCCCTTCGCTGTACCGGTAAAACAACATGCCGGCGACCGCAACGACCACGACTGCGACGATTATGCCGTAGGTGAGCACCGTCTTTTGTTTTGCTTTTAGCTGGTCCCTTATGTCGGCAAGCTTATCCACGACCTCGGTCTCGGCGCCGATATTTTTCTTACTGCTCTTTTTCTTAATCGCCCTTGGCATCAAATCCTCCTTAATACTCTCTCTATCAGATGTCTCGAATTTTCAAATACGGAATCTATCCTGCTCTCTTCGATCCCCGCCGCCAGCAACACGCGGCGAGCAGTGTCCTTTGTGATAAGGTCTGAAGGGCTGTGGCTGTCGGTGTTGAGGCACAGAGGGGCGCCGAACCGCATCGCCTCTTTTGCCACATACCCGTTTGACAGGCAATGCCCCTTCCGCGAGGTTATTTCAAGAAGCACATTCTTCTCTTTCGCGGAAAGAACGTCCTCTGTCGAGATGAGACCAGGGTGGGAGATGATATCTGCTCCCGCCTCGATGGCAGCGCGGTTCGTCCCCTTCCTGACCGGCTCTACGATCGTCTCTCCGTGGACGACGACGATCTTCGCGCCGAGACGGCGCGCTTCCTTGACAAGGTCCGGGATGAGTTCCGGAGGCACATGCGTGATCTCGGCGCCCGGCAGCACTTCTATCGAGACAGCGCTGCGGATCTTCTCTATCGCCTTCACAATCCGGGGGATGATGAGGTCGA
>JAKAIZ010000021.1 GCA_021814065.1 Nitrospirota bacterium
GAGTGCCTCCCTTCCCATCACGGAGCAGTGCATCTTTTGTTCGGGAAGACCGCCGAGGAAATCGGCGATGTCCTGGTTTGAGATCTTCAGGGCCTCGGCGAGGGTCTTTCCCTTGACCAGCTCGGTAAGCGCGGAGGAACTCGCGATGGCAGAGGCGCAGCCGAAGGTCTGAAATTTAGCATCGGTGATCTTGCCGGTCTCCTTGTCGAGTTTGAGAAAGAGTTTCAGAGCGTCTCCGCAGATGATGCTTCCGACCTCGCCGACCGCGTCGGCATCAGGGATTTCGCCTACGTTCTTCGGTTTGAGAAATGTCTCTTTTACCTTGTCCGTATATTCCCACATATTTCAATTTTTTCATGAATAGGGACGGATGTCAAATCGTCCCTGCGGGTGTGTCACTTAAGGTGGCATGTTGCCTTCTTGGCTGTACTTTTTTTCGCCGGTGGAGGGTTGTCAGTCGATTGACACAGTCCCTTAAAGGGGGTATAAGTTAGGAGAAGAGGGAAATATAAACCGCGAAAGGAGAGGGAAATATGGCCACATACGTTATTCTGAGCACGTTGACCGACGAGGGGAGAAAGACGATCAAGGAGAACCCGAAGCGCATCATCGAAGTGAACAAGGAACTCGAAAAAATGGGAATAAAAGTGAAGGAGCAGTATTCGGTGCTTGGCCCTTACGACTTTGTGAATATCGTTGAGGCGAAGGATAACGAAGCTGTCATGAAGATGTCGTTTGAACTGGGTGCTCGCGGCTCGGTCCAGTTGATGACGCTTGCGGCCATCCCTGTGGCGGACCTCGTCAAAATGTTGAAGTAGGCCGGATTCAGCAGCAGTATCATCGATCTTCGTTTCTGGGGTAGGAGAAGACCGGTTCCGGTTGACAAAAGGCGCGGAATATTGTTTAATAGTTTATTGTTTGCTTGACAATAGATATTACAGGAGGATAGCATGGCTGATATTAAGGCAGATGTCGTACTGGATACAAAGGGGATGAATTGCCCCATGCCCGTTTTGAAGACCAAGAAGGCGATCGATACTCTTCAGTCGGGACAGGTACTCGAAGTCATATCCACCGACGCAGGCTCGAAGTCCGACATTCCGGCTTTGCTGAAGAGACTCGGGCACGAGCTTCTTGAGACTAAAGAGCAGGGCAACGTTATCGAGTTCTACATCAAGAAGAAATAATTTCCAGCGGAGTTTCCCCAGAAGAAGAAAGCCGGTTTTTCCGGCTTTTTTTTTGAGCTGCGGCCGTCTTTAATTGTCTTTTCGCTCCTTTTTCTTGTATCTTATTACGCCTGCCCGAGTGGCGGAATTGGTAGACGCAAGGGACTTAAAATCCCTCGCGGGAAACCGCGTGCCGGTTCGAGTCCGGCCTCGGGCACCATTAAAATCAATCTGTTATGATAGATATTGTGAAGTGCTGCTTTAAATTGTCAGGAGCAGTAGCCGGAGATAGCTAACCTTTTTCCACTTGGCACCTTTCTATTGGGCGTTCCTTTTTGTATCTTTTCAACTATCAATTACCGAAATAATCTGCACTTCAAAGTTGCGGATGGAAAATGAAAAGATGTTACTGAACAGCGCCTTTCAGTTATTGATACTTCCCGTATAGCGCTATATCTAAAGTTTCACAGCGAGTGAGTTGACAACTGGCTTTTTATATGATAAAAAAGTTGTATAAGAAACAATCCCGATAAAGACAACCTTATAGAAGAAATATGGCAGATTCAAGTGTTAATCTCGTCTAAAGCTAAAAGACAATTCTCCATCAGTTCGCGCTTAAAAAGCGTGGCAAGCCAGAGGACGCTGAAGACCTTCTTTCTCGCGGGGATAATGTTAGCTCTGTCGGCAGTCTTGGCCGGGTGTGGCGACGATGATCACGATCACCATCACGGACCTACCGGCCCGGGTTTTGTAACTATCGACGACAGTTCCGACAAAACGGCGCCTCTTCTGACTGTGACATACACTGTTCCGTCCTCGTCCAATCCGGTCACGGTGAATATTCTGAGCGATATTTCATCGGACGGGAATATCGCATTCGATCCGGTCCTCAATAGTTATACAGTGACCACGAGTCCTCCTGAGGTCTCATTCGGAGAGGACAGCTTTAATGACCATCTGCCGGAATTTCGGGCCTTCCTTACTTTCCCCCTGGACGGTGTCACCGAGCAGCCGATCGTCCCTGGCGATGCTGTAATCGTCTCCGCAACCCTTGAGGTCCTGGTCAACCGGGTGGATTTTGAGTCGGTCGTCCCCACGGTTGTCGATCTTGTGCAGTACCCGTTCCGCGACCTCTCCGCGGCGGATTTCGATGCGCCGCTCCTGACGCCGACTTCGTTCGTGACGTTGGATTTCTTCTCCAGCGATCAGGACAATTTCGTCCAGATCGATGTTACCCCTCTCATGCAGGAAGTGCAGGTCCGGGCGCTCCTGAATTTCCAGGTCCGGTTCGGGCTGAACGCTCAGGTGTCCTCATCCACATCCCGGTCTACAGCTGCAAAAGCCGCTCGAAGTGCGTATCCCCCGCCTCGCGCAGCCGATAAAGTTCTGCTGAATAGGGAGACGTCTTCCATAAGACCGCTGACGCAGGAGAACCTGGCCTCAAGGCACCGCTAATCCGCCTGGGGGTTGGGTGGAAGGAATTCTCTGATGTCCGTCACAATGTCGTACTGAGATCTTTTCAAGGGCGTTATTTACAGATGTAGGTTTAGCAAGTTGCGTTCCAGAGAGTGTCGTTAAATCGATGCACTTTTCATGGTTACATAGAAACCGTGAGAAGGACTTCCATACGAAATTGAAACCTGAAATGAAGCAGGCAATTTGGCGGGGGCAGCTAATTTCAGTACTCCATCCAGCTTAATAACACAGGCCTGAGTCGGATAATAAGAGCCTGCAATCTGATATAACAATGTTCGATTTTGGGAGAAATTAACCTTCCAGTTGCATAAAGATTGTAAATTAACAGCCACAAAAGCTTGATTGACGGGCTTTTGAGAAAGATTAAAGAACTCAAATGGAATGGAGTGAGCATGACCAAAGAGGCAAAGGTAATCCTTACGAGAATCCGTGTTTCACAGGTTCAGAGGGTTGCGGCATAATCGGATTCATGAACCCTTGAGAATAGTGCCCTGATGAGAATTTCCAGAAAAGACTTGAAAGTGCCCTTTTGAGCCTGATGACACTCCTTATGTTGGAGTTCACCGAATGTTCCAGGTCATAGTTCTTTTTCCGTCATGCCCGAGGTCCTCAGTCGGGCATCCATGTTTTCTTAAGAATGGATTCCCGCCTAAAGACTGCGGGAATGACGGCCTAAATACACACACTTTATGCAACGTTAGGGTTAAGTGATAGGCCGGCTGGGGATCGGGGATAACCGGCCTATCTATGGAGGGTGGTAGATAAATTATTTTGGAGGGATCATCTATCTACCTGATTAACCTTACCAGATAATCATAGCCTCTGTCAACAATAACAGGCAAACTCATGCAGAAAAATTTCATCTGACAAAGAAACCGGTGAAACCCTCTTGGGAAAGAAGAAAAAATACTGCAGAGCCGACGAATTTCGATCGAAAGGGGCGGCGACTATGAATACCGTCGGCAGATGCTGCCGATACCGAAGGCGATATGCTTTATCCGAACTTCGGGCAGACTGCGCTAAAAGCACGGGGATGAGAGGTAAGGATTATTTAGCAGCAGTCGCGCTAAGGGGTCGAAGCCAGGACTTTTCCGGCGAGTTCGTCCATCAGGGTCTTGACCGGAACGATCCTGTCTATCCTGCTGGCGTTCGTACCCACTGTATAGAGAGGTTCTTCCTTGTCTGGGTTATACCCCGCAGAGCTCAGCAGGCCGTTACAGATGCAGAAGCAGTTTTCATTGCTCTCCTTCGCCGGGCAGCGGGTAAACTTTCCTTCGTCATCCTTCAGAAGAACGTACCCCTTGTCGCATTTCGGAGGACGAAGTCTCTTTAGTCCGGAGACGTACATCGGCGACTGTTTGATAATCCTGAAGGGCAGGCCGCAGGGCGATGCCGGTTTGCGAGCTACAATGATGTCTTCTTCTTTCGCAGCCAGGACCGCGCTTTTGTATACAGCCGATGCACTGCTCTCCTCGGTCGCCAGGAACCTCGTACCCATCTGTACTCCGTTTGCTCCCATCCCCAAAAACCTTACTATGTCTGCGTGTGTGTAAATCCCCCCGGCAACAATCAACGGAATGTCGCCGTATTTGATCGCCATATCCTTGACGGGGGGAAGAAGGTTTTCGAGCCTGTTCGATTCGAGTTCTATCTGGTCTATCTTGAATCCGAGGTGCCCTCCCGCAAGCGGACCCTCGAGCACGACTGCATCGGGTCTGTAACGGAATCTCTCCCATTTCTTGCAGATGAGTTCGAGCGCCCGGGCGGATGATACAATAGGGATAAGCGCGGTGTCGCCTGGCGCCTTTATCGCCGGCAGGCTTAGCGGAAGTCCGGCGCCGGATATGATAAAGTCCGCTCCGGCGTCTATTGCCCCCTTTACCGAAGCCTCGTAGTCCCTGACAAGGGCAACCATGATATTAATGCCGGCGAAACCACCCGATGCCTTGGCGAGGGAAACCTCCTCATATGCGGCTTCATAGGTGTTTACCTTCTTGCCTGTTCGTTTCGAGACAAGTCTGTCGAGGCAGGCGGACGAAACAATGCCCACTCCCCCTTCACGGGCAACAGCGCTGGCAAGAGGCGAGAGGGACACTCCGACCCCCATGCCGCCCTGAATGATCGGCAGGGGTACTTTTTTCCCTTTAATTACCAGTTGCGGCATTGACGAAAAAGGTTCCGGCAAAATCACCCCTCAAAATAAGTTGAAGGCATCTACGTTTAGCAATGAATCCAATAGACAGGAAGGTCAACTTCGTTTCCTGAAAGCACGTATTTGCGCATACACTATGATTACTTATCGGGGATGAATTTATCAAGCGAAATGTTTCACTTGCGCGGACAGGCAGCGGAAAAAGAGCAAGTAAAACAACAATGAAAAAATCGGGGGATATGGGCTATAATTTAATAAAAAAAACAAATAGACGGAAATATACGCGCGGAGGTAGAGGTGGAAGATACAATCCCTGACAAGAAGATCAACATAAAAGGGCTCGTCTGCCCTTACACATTTGTGAAGGCGAAACTCGCAATTGAATCGATGGAGATAGGGCAGGTGCTCGAGATACTTCTCGACTACGAGGAGGCGTCAAGGAGTATACCCAAGTCCATGGAAGACCATGGGCAGAAGGTATTGAAGGTCGAAAAGGTAAGCGATACCGATTGGGTGCTGCAGATCAGAAAGGACAAGGACTGATGGATTTCACGGACGACCAACTGATGCGATACAGCAGGCACATCATCCTTCCCGAAGTCGGAGGAAAGGGGCAGGCGAAGATCGCTAAGGCAAAGGTATTCATCATCGGCGCGGGCGGGCTGGGTTGTCCGGTAGGGTATTATCTCACAGCTGCCGGAGTCGGAACGATCGCGCTCATCGACAATGATACGGTCGAAATGAGCAACCTCCAGAGGCAGATCGCCCATAGTGTGCAGACTATCGGGATGCCGAAGGTGGAGTCCGCTAAGAGGACCTTTGAAGCGCTGAATCCCGATGTAAACGTCGTGGCAATCCAAAAAAGGATATCAAAAGACGATATTATCGATCTGATAAGGGATTACGATATTGTGGTCGACGGAAGCGATAATTTTCCGACGAGGTACCTCGTAAACGACGCGTGCTTTATGGCGCGAAAGCCTCTCGTCACCGGCGCGATTCTCAGGTTCGAGGGGCAGGTGACAACCATATTGCCCGGAGACGGACCCTGCTACCGGTGCCTTTTCGAGGAACCCCCGCCCCCGGGCCTGGTGCCTTCCTGTCAGGAGGCCGGGGTCCTCGGCGTTCTCCCTGGCGTCATAGGCGGACTGCAGGCCACTGAAGTGCTCAAATTGATACTCGGGAAGGGAGAGGTGTTAAAAGGTGAACTCCTGATGTATAACGCGCTTAAGACCACCTTCAGGAAGGTAAGGGTGCCGAAGAACCCCTCCTGCCCCCTCTGCGGCGCGAAGCCGACCATCACGGAGCTTATCGATTACAATGAAGGCTATTGCGCGATGTGAGCTGTCAACGCATGGCGAAGATACGACTGTCGCAACAGCTTTTTAACAGGATGATCGCCCACTGCAAGTCGGTCTATCCCCACGAGGCATGCGGCATCTTCTCGGGCAGGGACGGTGTTGCGGAGAAAATTTACGAGATGCCGAACGTCGAAAGTTCTCCGGTGAGTTACATGGTCGATCCCAGAGCCCAGTTTATGGCGATGAAGGAGATGAGGGAGAACGGGAAAACGATGGTTTCGATCTATCATTCTCATCCGCAGTCTCTGCCATATCCCTCCGGCAAGGATATCGAACTCGCTTTCTATTCCGCTGCTGTGTATATTATCGTGGGCCTCGGTGACATTGACAGGCCCGAAGCAAGGGCATACACGATACGTGAAGGGGAGGTACGGGAGGTGAAGATCGACATCCCGTCTTGACGGTCAGTGGGTTTATGTTCTAAAATTAAACATGAGCGATGCCGGTTAAAACGTGCGTAAAGCGCCGGCCAAACCGGAGGAAAGCAATAAACAACAGGCCTTTATTTCGATTCATATAGCATGATTTCGGGATAAGGCTTTTTTAATTTGGGAAATAGTTGCGGAGGAATATATGAACGGATTGAAGACAATCATGCTTATGATGTTGCTGACCCTTCTCCTGGTTTTCGGAGGGGCCGCCCTTGCTGGCAGGTCGGGGATGACTATTGCGCTCGTCATAGCGTTCGCCATGAACTTTATAAGCTATTTTTTCAGCGACAAAATAGTGCTGAAGATGTACCGGGCGCAAGAGGTGACGGAGGCCGAGGCGCCGGTGTTGTACAGGATAGTGAGAAGGCTGTCGCAGAAGGCAGGGATGCCGATGCCGAAGGTCTATATTATTCCGGATATGTCGCCGAACGCCTTTGCAACGGGGAGAAGCCCCCAGCATGCTGCGGTCGCCGCGACGGAGGGGATCATGCAATTGCTTACCGAGGAGGAACTTTCCGGGGTGATGGCGCATGAACTCACTCATGTGATGCACCGGGATATACTTATCGGAACGGTCGCCGCCACGATCGCGGGCGCGATCAGCTATCTTGCGCAGATGGCGCAGTGGGCGATGATCTTCGGAGGAGGGAGGCGTGATGACAACGACGGGGGTAGTCCTGTCGCGTCGCTCGTGATGATGATCGTGGCGCCGATTGCGGCTATGCTGATACAGATGGCGATTTCGCGCTCCCGGGAGTATTCAGCGGATGAAGGCGGCGCGAGACTCAACGGCAACCCTATGGCGCTTGCAAACGCCCTGCGCAAACTGGCAAAGGGCTCACAGATGATACCTATGCATGCGACTCCTGCGACTTCTCACATGATGATTGTAAACCCGTTCAGGGGCGGAGGAATCGTGAACCTTTTCAGCACTCACCCCCCGATAGAGGAGAGGATCGCGCGGCTCGAAGCGATGAGACGCGGAGCGTAGTCTCGTCAAGACGTGCTATTAATGACAGTAATTGCGCGGGGCTGACCCGCGCTTTTTTTGGCCCGCATATTCTTCTTCTATCCTAAAAAAAATTACCTTCCTCATTCCGGAAAAGAAGTGACAGACGGTCGCGTATTTATTACCATGTAACTGTGAACATGAAAGACACTTTTCGTAAGCAGACGAACTGGCATCTAAAGACGGCTGGTGAAGTTTTCGAAAGCCTCCAGTCCGGGCCGGAGGGGCTCGACAATCAAGAAGCAAGCAGGCGACTGGAAGAATACGGTCCTAATCTGCTGACGGAGAAGAAGAAGAGGCCTCCGTTTGCCCTCTTTCTGGACCAGTTCAAAGATTTTATGATCCTTGTCCTGATTGCAGCCGCGGTCGTATCCGGACTGATCGGAGAAGTGTCCGACGCGATCGCCATCGTCGTGATCGTCTCGCTGAACGCGGTCATCGGTTTTGTTCAGGAATACAGGGCCGAAAAGGCGATTGCCGCGTTAAAGAAGATGGCTGCGCCCGTGGCGACCGTGCTGAGGGATGGAATGCCGGCAAAGATCGACGCCGGGCGCCTTGTACCGGGAGACATGGTCATTGTCGAGCAGGGTGACGTGGTGCCGGCGGACATGCGAGTTGTCGAATCGGCCCGGCTGAAGACGGACGAGGCCGCCCTTACCGGCGAGGCTGCTGCGATCGAAAAACAGCATACGGCCTTTCATGATGAGACGTTGCCGATAGGAGACAGGAGAAACATGCTCTATAAAGGGACTTTTGTCTCTTACGGCCGGGGGAAAGGCGTTGTGGTGGCCACGGGGATGCAGACCGAGATAGGCAAGATCGCTTCGATGCTCCAGGAGGAGGTGGTGGTGAAGACCCCTCTGCAAAAGAGGCTGGCAGCCTTCGGCAGAAGACTCGCCGTTGCGGTCCTTGTGATCTGCGGCATTGTCTTTGTTATGGGGGTCATGCGCGGGGAGCCGACTGTCCGCATGTTGCTTACGGCCATCTCTCTCGCGGTTGCTGCAATCCCCGAGGCGCTCCCTGCGGTGGTGACGATCTCTCTGGCGCTCGGCGCAAAGAAGATGGTGAGCCAGAGGGCACTGATCCGCAAACTGCCGGCAGTAGAAACACTCGGGTCCGTCACGTACATTTGTTCGGACAAGACGGGGACGTTGACGCTGAACCGAATGACGGTCGAAGAAGTGTTTGTCGACGGAGGTATTAGGAAAAAGGCCGACTTTGTGCCCTCAGGACTGGGGGATGATGCGGTTTTGCAGCGGCTGTTAACGGCGATGGCACTCAGTAATGATGCAAAAAGGGATTCGGCGGGGAATTTTCTGGGAGATCCGACTGAGGTGGCCTTGTCTGCGTTGGCGCTTAACAGCGGGTTTGCCAAAGAAGGCCTGGAAAGGGCGCATCCTCGTGTGGCCGAGATCCCGTTCGACGCTGAAAGAAAATGTATGACTACATTTCACCGCTGGAAAAAAGAAGGGGAGGGAGAGCCGTATATTTCCTTTACAAAGGGGGCCGTCGACGTTCTTTTGCAGAGGTCCGGGAGGATAATGACATCGGCCGGCGCGGTCCCCGCGGATCCGGATACTATCAACGCTGCAAACGAGCGGATGGCGGCTGACGGTCTGAGGGTGCTTTGCATCGCGATGAGGACGTGGGGTGAGTTACCCGCAGATACGTCTCCCGAAATTGCAGAGACCGGCTTGACAATACTCGGGCTGGCGGGAATGATGGACCCGCCGAGGGACGAGGCGAAAGAAGCGGTGGCGCTCTGCAGGACCGCGGGGATAAAGCCGGTGATGATAACGGGCGATCATCCGATCACCGCAGGGGTGATCTCAAAGCGGCTCGGTATTATCGACAATGACGGATCAATAATGACCGGTAGCTATTTGTCATCTCTTCCCCTTGCCGAATTCGAAAAGAGGGTGGAAGACGTAAGGGTATACGCCCGTGTTGCGCCGGAGCAGAAACTGAAGATTGTGAAGGCGCTCCAGGACAGAGGGCAGTTCGTCGCGATGACAGGGGACGGTGTCAATGATGCCCCGGCCTTGAGAAGGGCCGATATAGGCATTGCGATGGGAGTTACGGGAACGGACGTCGCGAAAGAGGCGGCGCATATGATCCTTCTCGATGACAATTTCGCCACAGTAGTCAAGGCAGTGAAGGAAGGCAGGAAGATTTACGATAATATCAGGAAGTTCATCAAATACCTTCTCACCACTAATTCAGGAGAGATATGGACGCTTTTTCTTGCACCCTTTGCAGGGTTGCCGATTCCGCTGCTGCCTATCCATATTCTGTGGATAAATCTCATGACAGACGGACTTCCGGCCCTTGCGTTATCTGTCGAGCCGGAAGAAGGAGATGTGATGAAGAGACTGCCGAGACATCCCCGGGAGAGCATTTTTGCACACGGACTCGGCCTTCATGCAATATGGGTCGGCCTTTTGATGGCAGGCGTAGTCCTCTCTGTTCAAGCCTGGTCGATCACAACGGGACACGCCCACTGGCAGACGATGGTGTTCACCGTGCTCTGTTTGACCCAACTCGGGCACGTTCTTGCGATACGGTCCGAAAGACAATCTCTTTTCACGATGGGGTTGTTTTCGAATATACCGCTGCTGGGTGCCGTCCTTCTCACCTTCGTCCTTCAGATGGCGACCGTATATGTTCCTTTTCTGAACCCGGTTTTTAAGACTCAGCCGCTGACTCTGCAGGAATTGCTGTTGACGCTCGCGCTATCAACGATAGTCTTCTTTGCCGTGGAGACCGAAAAACTGCTCAGGAGAAGGAAAGGCTAGAGAGATCCTGTCAGGCGGCTTCGGACAGCAGGGCTGTCACAAATATTTCTGTTCCATGTTAATATTATTAATAAAAAAAAGAGAGGGGTTCTATGGTAAGGGCTCAGGATATCATGAAAACGGGGGTGATCACCGTATCGCCCGAAACGACGGTCGAGGAACTCGGCAGGCTTTTCATCGAACGGGGGATCAGCGGGGCTCCAGTGGTCAGTGCCGACGGGACGTTGTACGGAATTGTAACGGAAAACGATTTGATCAAACAGAACCGTCGGTTCCATATCCCGACGATCATCAGGCTTTTTGATGCGTTTATTCCCCTGGAAGGTTCGTCTTCGATGGAGAAAGAGATCAGGAGGATGTCCGCATCGAGGGTGTCCGAGATCTGCACTCGTGAGGTGGTCACGGTAGCTCCCGAAACGCCTCTCCAGGAGATCGCAACGATAATGTCCGAAAAGGGGATCCATCTCCTCCCGGTAATAGACGCCGGAAAGATCGTCGGGATTATCGGGAAGATGGAAGTCATCAAGGGAAGCATGGGTGAAACTGGCGAGCGATAGCCCTGAGCGGACTGAGGAGTTGGGATATGCCATCGGAAGACGCCTGAAGCCGGGCGACGTCGTCGCGCTATTCGGGGACCTCGGAAGCGGCAAGACAACGATGGTCAAGGGGATCGCAAGGGCCTTCGGCATTGCAGGAAGGGACGTTACCAGTGCCAGTTTTACGATAATCGCGGAGTACCCCGCCCGCCCGACCTTGTTCCATATCGACCTGTACAGGGTGGAGAAGGAGGAGGACATCGACGCAACCGGTATCTGGGATTGTATCGGCAGGGATTCGGTGGCGGTCATAGAGTGGGCCGAGAAACTTGGGGACCGCTGCGGGAAAGAATGCATACGGGTGAGGATAAAGGACACCGGAGACGACATGAGAGAGATCTCGATAGAGGGACTGGATGAAGAAGATCGGAATCATCTGTAAACCCGGCAGGCCCGAGCCGCGGGAAATATTGAAGGAGCTGCTGCCCTGGCTGGAGCGGAAGGGGTACGAGACGTTCGTGGACTCGCAGACCGCGGCGGCCCTTGGGGGTAAAGGCTTTACGAGAGCGGAGATAGCCACCCTCGTGGATGCGGTCCTCGTCCTCGGGGGAGATGGGACGATGCTCAGCGTGAGCAGGCTTGTTGCAGAAAGGGGCATCCCCATACTCGGTGTCAACCTCGGAAGCATGGGATTTATCACGGAGGTCAACAGGGACGAGATATACGAGGCGGTCGACACGATGCTTTCCGATTCCTGCACCGTCGAAGAGAGGCTGATGCTCTCTGCCGGGATAATCCGGGAGGGCGAAAGGGTCGCCGAGTATACGGTGCTTAACGACGTAGTGATAAATAAGGGTGCACTTGCGCGGATAATCGACCTCGACGCCTTCATAAACGGCATATACGTGACGACCTTCAAGGCCGACGGGCTGATCATCTCGACGCCCACCGGCTCCACTGCATATTCTCTCTCGGCGGGCGGCCCAATCCTTTATCCCTCTCTCGGAAGCATCCTTCTGACGCCGATTTGTTCGCATACCCTTACGAACAGGCCTATCGTGCTTCCCGACGATTTCACGATTCAGGTGATCCTCAAGACGCTCAGTGAAGACGTGTATCTTACACTGGACGGACAGGTCGGTTTTTCTCTCAGGAAGGACGACGTGATCGAGATCAATAAGTCGCCGTTCAAGACGAAGCTGCTTATCCCCTGCGAGCGGGATTATTTCAATATCTTAAGGACAAAACTGAAGTGGGGGGAACGGTGAGCACGGTCCGCCCAGGTGGCGGAATGCAGGACAATGGAAGATTCGCAAGGTAAGATCTACGATGAACTGAGGTCGGCCCTTCAATTTTATCAGGCCCTTGGTGTTGAGGCTCTGCCGGCCCTTCACCGGACTGTTCCGGAGCGTTCCCGTGCGGCAGGCGGCAAAGCGGAACAGCTTACGCGGCTCAGAGAAGAAATCGGCGATTGCACCAGGTGTAAACTTTCAGAGGGCAGAAAGAACATCGTCTTTGGGGAAGGGGATGCCGGGGCGCTTCTCATGTTTATAGGGGAAGGTCCGGGCAGGGAAGAAGACATCCAGGGAAGGCCTTTTGTCGGGGACGCAGGAATGCTGCTTACCAAGCTCATCGAAAAAATGAGCATAGGGGAGAAGAACCTGACGAGGGGTGACGTGTATATCGCCAATATCGTCAAATGCCGACCCCCGATGAACAGGGACCCCGAAGAGGACGAAATCGCCAGCTGCCGCGGGTTTATAGAAAGGCAGATAGAGATCATCAGACCGAAGATAATTGTCACACTCGGAAGGATCGCGCTCCAGACCCTCCTTAAGAGACCCGAACTGAGAATCACGGCCGCCCGGGGGAATTTTTTCGAGTACGGAGGCATTCCGGTGATGCCTACTTTCCACCCCGCCTATCTCCTGAGGAACCCCAAGGACAAGTGGCTCACGTGGTCGGACGCACAGAAGGTCATGGAGCGGCTCGACGGCCATGATTAGCGCGAAGGTACTTTGCCGTGGGAAATTCTTTTAGGTCCGTACTTCTATTTTTTTGCCTGCTCGTGTTCGCGGTATCGGCGGCCGGCGCTGAGAAGGAGAGGATACTCGCCACCGTGAATGGAGCGCCTGTCACTTTTTCCGATTACCGGAGATTCATGCTCAAGATCGACCCGTCCATGAAGACGGACAGGGTGGACGATGCAATATTGAAGAAGGCGATAGAGGAGACGCTCATTTTGCAGGAAGCCACCCGGCAGGGCATACGTGTCAGTGACAAGGAGGTGGAAGGGAGTATACGGGATTTCCTGAAGGAGAATAAGCTCACCGCAAAGGAATTCGAAAGGAAGATCAGCGCGCAGGGGATGAAACCCTCCGATTACCGCAGATGGCTCAAGGAGAATATCATCGTCCTCGTCAAGATGATCGGCAAGGAGGTAAATGATAAGACGGCCGTAAATGAAGGTGAGATAAAAGACTATTATGAGAGGAACAAGGAGTGGTACAGGGCGGGGGAGGAAACGATACAGGTGAAGGCGATTCTGCTTAGACTTGGCGATAACCCCTCGCCAGCGGAGGCGACCTATCTGGAGATCAGGGCGATGAAGGTCGAGGATGCACTCAGGGCCGGCGAGCCCTTCGAAAAACTGGCGGGCCTTTATTCCGAAGATCCGTCAAAAAAATCCGACGGTGCTTGGGGAGAATTCAGGAAGGGCGACCTGGTACCGGCGATCGAAAAAAAATTGCTGCAGTTGAAGGAAGGTGAAGTGAGCGGGCCGTTGTGGAGTAAGGAAGGGCTCTATATCTTCAAGCTTGCGAAGCGGCAGGGCGAGAGATTCGCCCCCTTTGAGAGCGTAAAGGAGGATATCCGTCGCAAGCTTCTACAGCAGAAACGGCACGAGAGGTACTCCGAGTGGGTGAACTCATTATGGAAAAAGGCGAATATCGAAATACTCGTAAAATAGCGTGCCTGCTATGGCTGATTGTGGCGGCGATGGTCGTATGGACGGGTTCCGGCTATGGCAGTACGGAGGGCGAGGTGGAACTCTTCGAGAGGGCCTACGGGTATTACCTTGATTATCAGCCCGAACTGGCTGCCTCCGCATTCGGTCTTTTCCTCGAAAAATTCGGCAAAAGCCCGGCCAGGGATGCCGCCTTGTTCTGGCGGGCTAAGTCGCTTGCATTGACCGGCAGAACGGAAGAGGCGGGAAAGATTTTTGCCATTATCAGAGAAGAGTATCCGGAGAGCGTCTTCGGAGACTTTGCAGGGAAGGAACTCGGAACTCCTTCCTCACGCGGAAAGCGGGAGGGAGGCGTGGATAATGGGGCCAAAGATGAGAAGAATTGCATTGAACAGGGCTGTGAAGGGCTGAAGGCCGATACGAAGAAGTGCGCCGCCCAGGTGAAGGAACTCTCCGTACGCCTGCGGGAGAGTGAGGCGAAGGCAGTGGGTCTGACAGTGGAAAAGGACAACGTGGCCGCCGAAATAAAGAAGGCGTATAGAGAAAGGGACGAGGCGGTTACAGCGCTGAGGGACGCTGAGCTGAAGCTGCCGGAAGTCAATGACGTTGCAATCCGCCTAAGAGAACGGGAAAAATTCCAGAGGGAGCAGGACGAGTACATAAATAAAATCAAGGAAGAGATGCAGGTCCTGGCAGGGAGCATGAAAGAGAGGGACGGGAAACTTTCGGAGGCCGAAAAGACGATTGCTCTGCTTAGGAAGCAAATTGCCGCGGGAGGTGATACAAAAAAGAAGGCTGAAGACTGGCAGGCGGGGCGGGACAACGAAGATATCCGAAAACCCAAGAAGGCGTCTGAAGACTCGGCACGCGAGATTGAAGCGCTCACGGCGAAACTGCAGACCAAGGATAAGGCACTGGCTGAAAAGGACGATCTCTTAAAGAAACTCTCTGCGGACAATGCTGCATATGGAGAGAGGTCAAAAGAGACTGAGGCGCTGGCAGCTGAACTGAAAAAAGTCAGAGACGAATACGAGAAGCTGAAGTCGGAATTCACCAGGGACGCGGCGGTTGCGCAGAACTCCGGAGGGGACGGCATTGCAGAGAGGTACGAGAGGCAATATGCGGGGGTGAAGCAGGAAAATGAGTCGCTGGCGAAGCGAGGTAGGGAGATGGAGACGGAGATCGCGAGACTGAAAGAACGAATAGTCCGGTACGAGACGCCGGTGGTGAGAATAGGGGAGAAGGCATATAACATGATGGAGATCGCAGACCACAATCGGCTCGCGTCGGCGGTGCTGTCGAAGATAGGCGCCTCCCCTTACTGGAGAAAGGGAGACGCCTACGAGGATTTTATCACGGAGCGGCTGCTTCTGGGAAAGGCGAGCTACGGTAACTTGAGCAAGGCGAAAGACGAGGCCGGAAAGCTGGCAGGGAAGTATTCGCTCGACGAGGCGGCAAAAGAATATCTGACGGAATATTTGGCAATAGAAGAGCTGCTCCGAAAGAAAAAAGAGGGAGACGTAGTGGACGAAGAGGCGATAAGACAGTATTATGAAGCGAACAAATCGGATTATTTGGAGAAAAAAGAGGGCCGTATCATCAGATACCTCGTGATGAAATACCGCAGGGGAGAAAAACTCGGGAGCGTTGCGCTGGTGTCTGAGCTTCAGCATGAAGCTATGAGCGGGAAATCGTTCGAGGAGATCGCGCGGCCCAGGACCGGCGAGGTTTCATTGAGGCGGGCCAAACTCGATGATTTGCCTGAGTGGATAAGGGAGAAGATTCGGGTGCTGAAGAACGGCGAGATCAGCAGCATATTCACGGAAGACCAGTTTATCATGCTCCAGATGCAGGTGGAGGAGCCTGTCTACAGGAAGTACGAAGACGTCAGGGAAGAGATCGGGAAAAAGCTCTCCTCGAAGGCTGAAGGGTCCGTGGATTTGGATAAGTGGCTTGCCGCTCTCAGAAAAGAGGCGGTCGAGATAAGGTGACGGGCGGTCTCTGTGGCAACTGCAAATACGCTTCTGACACCAGGCCTGGCGGACAGAAGCCCGCACAGGGAACTGTATGGTGCGGACAGCGCGGAATGCCGATGGCCAAGGGCCGGCAGATGCCCTGCCATGTCCGGATCGGTCGGGCACAGGCGCGCCATTGCATCGACTGCAAGAGGGCGAAGATGCTGAAACCTTCAGGGGAGACCCCGCAGCTAGGAAATGTCTGGTGCGAAAAGAAGCATAACGAGATCAACAAGCAGCGGAACATGGAGTGTTTCGAGTAGCGGAGAGTCGTTTCTGAACATAGCTGCCGGCGATTTATTTTTCCCCTTTCCGCAGCCGTGATTTTCTGAATTCCTCCGCGAAGAAGAGCAGAAAGGCGAAAGGCAGAAGGACGAGCCATATATGCAATGGGAGGGGGGAGGTTGAAAATATATGGTTTCCCCAATGAGTATAGACGATGAAAAGCTGAAGGCAGAGCTCAAAGCCTATACCCATGAAGATCATCCGATTCGTAAAGAGTCCCAACCCCAGTACGGATTCTTTCGATGACCTGCACGCAAAGACGTTACTCGCCTGTGTTATCACGATAGCGGTCAGGCTGGCGGTTGTGGCCTGCATATATAGGATATTGCCGGGCTGAAGCATGGTCCCCCATTTCCAGCCCCCTGCATACATCACATAGAAGAAACCGAACATGCAGGCCACTGCCTCAATAGGACCGAGGAAGAGATAAGCACGGGAAATGACTGAATAATCAAGGAGTCTTTCATCCCTGCTTCTTGGCGGCTGTTTCATAACAGAAGGCGTAGGCTTTTCCGTGCCGAGCGCCAGCGCAGGGAGCATGTCCGTACCGAGGTCAACTGCCAGGATTTGCATTATTGTAAGGGGCAGGGGAATCTTCAGCAGGATATAGGCAAGATAGGGCACTGCCTCCGGTATGTTTGATGCGAATATGTAGGTGATGAACTTTCTGATGTTCTCATAAACGGCCCTCCCTTCCTCAACCGCATTGACGATGGTGGCAAAATTGTCGTCGAGGAGGACCATGTCGGAGGCCTCTTTTGCCACGTCAGTCCCTGAGACCCCCATGGATATGCCGATATCTGCCTTCTTAAGAGCAGGGGCATCATTTACGCCGTCACCGGTGACGGCGACCCTCTCGCCTTCTTCCTGCAGCGCTGAGACTACCCTCATCTTGTGCTTTGGCGTCATGCGTGCGAAGATGATCTCCTTTTCGGAGAGCTTTTTCCTGAGTTCCCTCTCGCTCATATTCACGAAGTCGGCCCCTTCGATCACCACAGGCTCTCCCGTAACGAGGGCTATTTCGCGCGCTATGGCTACAGCAGTCCTGCTGCCGTCACCGGTGATCATGATTACCTTGATGCCTGCGTCATGGCATTTTCCGACTGCATCACGCACTTCAGGACGCGGGGGGTCTTCCAGCCCGATCAGTCCGGCAAAAACGAGATCTTTTTCGAGGTCTTGGGGATCATGGATTGACGCTTCGGAAACATCTTTTTCGGGTGGCTGGTGATTTGTGGTTTGTGCCTTGGACTCTCTTTTTCTGCTGATTACTGATAGCTGATCACTATTCACTGCCGCTTTATATGCAAACGCCAACACTCTTAATCCCATATCCATCAGCTGACGGCAGGCCTCGGTTACCTTTTGTCTGAAGGCATCGCCCATCTGCTGCTCAGTCCCGCCCAGCAGAGAGCTGCTGCATAAAGGCAGGATGCTTTCCATGGCGCCTTTGGTAAAGATGTATTGCCTGTCGGCAACCTTATTCAGGGTCGTCATCCTCTTCCGGTCGGAGTCAAAGGGGATCTCTGAGATGCGCCTAGCCATGGAATCGCCGATACTCTCTCTTGCAAGCTTCAGGACCGCTGTTTCGGTCGGGTCGCCTTTGTATTCATTGTCGGCAAAACGGGCATTATTGCACAGAAGCGCTGTCTGCATAAGCATATTGCCGGCCTGCGGACTATAATCTTTTGCATCAATGAACTGATCGTTTTCCCATATTTTTGCTGCAGTCATTCTGTTTTGGGTCAGCGTGCCCGTCTTGTCGGTGCAGATAACTGTCACGCAGCCCAGTGTCTCCACAGAAGAAAGGTTCTTGATTAAGGCCTTCCGTTTTACCATCCTCTGGCTTGCCATAGCGAGGGAAAGGGTGACTGTCGGCAACAGTCCCTCAGGGATGAGTGCCACCGTGATGCCGATGGCAAAGATGAAATTGTCCCAAAAGCTCCTCCCGATAAAGAAGCCGAGGCCAAAGAAGAATATGCCAACCAATGCCGCGATGGTCGCCACAAGGCGAGTTGCTTTTACGATCTCTTTCTGAAGGGGGCTAAAGCCCGGTTCGACTGCGCTCGTCAGATGAGCTATCCTGCCGAACTCTGTCCCCATGCCTGTAGCAAAGACGAGCGCCTTTCCGGACCCGCTCGTTACTGTCGTGCCCGCAAAGACAATATTGGGGCTTTCCAGTATCTCGCCATCCCAAGGCGTATGGTCCCTGAGCCTGGCTTCCGACTCGCCCGTAAGAGACGCATTGTTCACCTTCATCATGGAGCATTCTATCAGCCGTGCATCAGCAGGAATCATGTCGCCTTCGGCAAGCATAATAATGTCACCCGGCACTACCTCACGCGACTGTATCTTGTTTTCTGCCCCCGACCTGATGATCCGCACATAAAACGGCAGGAGTTTTTTCAGGGCCTCTAGAGCCTTTTCTGCGCGGTATTCCTGGATAAAGGTGAAGATCGCATTGATGAAGATGACGCCGATGATCGCAAAGCCGAGTCTGGACATGCCTTCTCCCGGATGGAGATATGCCGAGAGAAACGAAAGGCCTGCGCCTATCCAGAGCAATATTGCCAGAAAATGAGTGAACTGTCCCAGAAACCGCATGAAGAGGGGTGTCCTGGCTACCGCACTGATTTCGTTGAACCCGTTCTCTGAAAGTCTCTTGGCGGCCTCGGCATCCGACAGACCGTTCTCTGAACTTACCAGTTGCCTGAGGGCATCTTCCTTAGAAAGGCTGTTAATCTTCATGCCGCGGCTTCAGGATTATGAGGTCGCAGGGTGTCTCCCTCAGGACTTCTTCAACAGGGTTACCTTTTATCAGGGATGTCAGCAGGCCCCTTTCGCTTGCACCCATTATTATCAGGTCATGCCGTTTTGCTGCGGCCTCAATGGTTATGCTCCTCGCTGTTTTGCCGGGCAAGAGCCTTCCTTCATGTTCGATCTCGTATTTTCTTAGATACTCCATGAACCCGGAAACTCCTTCGGGAAGCCTTTTTTCCCATTCATACGGGGTGAGATGTATTTCGCCATGGAAGAAAGTTGTGATTGGTTTTGTGGCGTGAAATACGACTACCTTCGCGTTACAGCACTCGGCCATCTTTGCGGTGAACCATGCCCTTTCTCTCACCCTGCTGATCCTCGCCTTGAGAGGAACGAGTATCTTCGTCGGCCGCATCTTTCCCATATGGACCACTCTCATGAGGGCAACTGAGCAGGGGAGTTTCAGGGAAAGGCTGCGTGCGACGGTGCCGGCATAAAATCTCCGCTCGACATCTTCTCTGCGGGTTGCGGCAAATACGATATCAATCCTTTCATTTCGGACAATCGCGCCGATTTCCTCTACCGCCTGGCCGGTTCTGGTTATGCTCTCGGCTTTAATTTCCGTCTTCTCAGCCTCGATGAAAAGCCTTTTCATCGCCGCCTGCGCATGGTCGAAAACGGCCGGGGGCGTGTTTTTGTCGGCTACAAAGCAGAGGTAGAATTCTGCAGCGCAGACGCGTGCCAGGTGAAGGGCATACCGTGCGGCGACCTCGGAATTGAGATGCTCGTTGACCGCAGCGAGGATTCTCCTGTACATGGTTAATTACAACGTATCACCTGCAGCACGGGAAAGCAACGGAATCTAAAGGGGGCAGACATACAGAAAAAAGCCATACAATCGGCAGGATTTAATTGTGATTCACGTAAACGAAAAGACAACGCATATTAATCTTCTGCAAGTAAGGCGGTCTGGTTCTTCCTTTGTTTTTTAGCGGAGCCTCGACTATGGCTGTTTTTCAGCATGTCTGTCCCTTTTCCTTCAGGCAATGTCGGGGTGGTTCGGCAGGGCGCTTTGCAATCTTTCCTTCAGCCTCGTGTACCGCATTTTAGGTTTATCATTTCTGATTGCGATCCCGAGCGCTTTTTTGGTGCCGATGAGAACAACAAGTTTTTTACCGCGGGTGACCGCCGTGTAAAGGAGGTTCCTCTGGAGCATCATATAGTGCTGGGTGAGAAGCGGCATTACGACCGCCGGGTATTCGCTGCCCTGCGATTTATGGACCGAGACCGCATAGGCGAGCACTATCTCATCGAGTTCCGCAAAATCGTACTGAACCAGTTTCCCGTCGTAGTCCACCGTAAGTTCCTGGTCTTCGCCGTCGATCGAAAGTATCCTCCCGATATCTCCGTTATAGATGTCCTTGTCGTAATTGTTTCGTATCTGCATTACCTTGTCGCCTCTCCTTAATGCTTTCCCCCCCCTGATGAGTTCCTCCCCGGAGGGGTTCAGGTGCTTCTGCAGTTTGACGTTCAGGTTGGTCGCTCCTACCACTCCGCGGTGCATCGGGGCCAGCACCTGTATGTCCCGCATCGGGTCGAAGCCGAATTTTTCAGGTATCTTTTTACCGCACATATTCAGAATCATCCCGCAGACTTCTTCCGGGTCCTCCATTTCGATAAAGTAAAAATCCTGCGGGACCTCTTTCTTTGAGGAAAGGATGGGGAAATCGCCGTGGTTTATCCTGTGGGCGTTGATGATGATGAGGCTGTCGCCGGATTGTCTGAATATCTCGTCCAGTTTGACTGTAGAAACACGGCGTGAACAGATAATATCCGCGAGCACGTTCCCGGCACCCACCGATGGAAGCTGATCGGCATCTCCGACGAGGACCAGCGCCGCGGTTGTCGGGACGCCTTTCAGGAGGTGATACATGAGCGCAGTATCGATCATGGAAGCCTCATCGATTACGACCATGTCAGCGTCGAGGGGGAAATCCGCGTTCTTTTTGAATCCACCCTGTTTGGGGCTGAACTCCAGAAGCCGGTGGATCGTCTTGGCCTCCTGCCCGGAGGCTTCAGAGAGCCTTTTGGCGGCACGGCCGGTCGGCGCGCCCAGTACGACCTTTCTGCCGTGGCTGCTGCAGATCTTTATAATGGATCTGACGATCGTCGTCTTCCCTGTGCCGGGTCCTCCGGTGATCACAAGCACCTTCTTATCGAGCGCTTCTTTGACGGCCCTTACCTGGTTTGCCGCGAGGGTGACTCCGAGATCTCTCTGTACATCCTCGATCGCTTTGTCCCGGTCGAAACGTAGCACGTCGGCGCCCCGCTCCATGATCCCCGCAAGGCTTTCGGCGATCCCCTTTTCCCAGTGAAGGAACTCAGCAAGATAGACAGGCCTTTCGGGTTCCCCGCCTTCCTGAGAGTCTTCGACGAGGATTTTCTTTTCGCTCGAAATCTTTCCTATCGCCTGGATGACGAGCGAATTGTCCACCGCCAGCATCTTTTGACACTCTTCCGTCAGCGGCCCGAGGGGATAATAGACATGGCCTTCGGCGGCAAACTGTTCAAGTATATGAAGAATTCCCGCCTCGGCCCGCATAGACGAATCCCTCGGAATGCCGAGTTTTTCGGCTATCCTGTCTGCCGTGAGGAACCCTATCCCGAAGATCTCCGACGCCAGCCTGTAGGGATTTTCTCTTACAACCCTGACCGAATCTTTCCCGTACTGCCGGTAGATCTTCACCGCGTAAGAAGTGCTCACTTCATGGCCTTGAAGAAAGAGCATTACGTCGCGGACCTCTTTCTGCTCGTCCCAGGCTTTTTTTATCATGCCGATCCGCTTTGTTCCGATACCCTCCACTTCGGCGAGCCGTTCGGTCTTCGTCTCGATGACAGCCAGGGTGTCCTGCCCGAATTTTTCGACGAGCCTCTTTGCCATCACCGGACCGATGCCCTTGATGAGGCCTGATCCGAGATACCGCTCGATTCCCTTGATTGTCGCCGGCAGCACTGATTCGTACGAAATGATCTTGAATTGTTCCCCGTACCTGGGATGCCGCTCCCAGGTGCCCTGCAGCCGCAGGACTTCTCCCGGCGCAACCGAGACGAGGTTGCCCACTATTGTCACGAGGTCGCGCCGGCCCTGCACCTTAAGCCTGGCGATGGTGTAGTGGTTTGACTCGTTGAAATACGTGACGCGTTCCAGCTGCCCCTGAAGTTCCGTATGCATGATATCCCCGGGTAAAAGGATTCGGCGGCAACGCCGTTCTACTAACATAACATCAACGGGCGCTCTAATCCAATGCAGGAAAAATGCGCGGGCAGCCGGGGGAACGAAAAAAAAGAGAAGGGGAGGCTGGACCTCCCCCTTATGAAGTCTTCGAAATTAACTTCTTCCTTCTCAGTGCCCGGCCGGGAAAAAGGTATAGCTCACCCAGACCAGAAACCCCAGAAGAACAGTCCCGAGTATCAGACTGTACCCAATAAGCTTCTTCTCGACAGGGAGAAGGTCCTCATATTCCATCTTCTTAAGTTCTTCCGACAACTTAGGTTCTTCAGTCATATGACCTCCTATTAATCGTTTAGCCGGTTACAAGCGGCGGTTTCACTCCGTGGAAAAACAACCACGAAATGAACAACCCTATCCAGATGATAAACCCGAAAAGACACAGCAGATACACCGCCGCCAGCCTGCCTATGCCCTCTTCCCATAGCTTCTTGAAGTTAGACACAACACCGATCGTAAAAAAGGTCATGGTGAAGAAAATACCTCTAAAGACATTCCCCTCTCCCATGGCCGCTTTTGTCTTGCCCATTAAAGCGGGGGAGTTAACACCGATATACAATATCACGAGGAATGTGACCACATACCCGATGACAAACTTTGGAAATCTGTCCCAGATTTGTCCGGGCCTCACCCTTTCGCCCGGCTTGCACTCTATCACCGTGCACCATACTATCGCAAGTATGAATGCCCATATCCCGATGAAGACGTCGATGAAGACTTTCACCGTTGTGGCAGCCCCCATTATCCAGCCGTCCTTGTAATTTACCCCCTCTGACGCCAGGGCTTTAGCCCGTATGAGTGAGTCAGCGACGGCCCCGCTTGCCACCGCTGCGCCGTCGGTCTTTACGGCAAGACCCATCCAGGCGCCAGCCACCATCGGTTCTTTATAGAGGAACTCCTCCGCGATGAAGGGGAGGACCAAAAGCTCAACCACTGCGAAGATAACGACAAGAGAAGACACCATGATGGGTATCATTGGCCTGGCCTTTATAGCGCCTCCTGTTGCTATGGCGGCCGAAACACCGCATATGGATATACCCGACGCAAGCGGCGCAGCCCATTCCCTGCTGAATTTGAAATACTTGCGTGCAATGTAATAGACCAGCGCCCAATAGATCAGATATGCCTCGACGATGGCGCAGAGCCCCCTGAACATTACCGCAGTCGCCAATCCTAGTTTCTCAGCGGCAGTGATCCCCAAAAACCCGCCAAGAATGACAATGGCGGTCTTAATGTATAGCTCCGGCCTCACCGCCTCCTTTATTGCACCGGCAAAACCCTGGAAGAAATTGCCGACGATCAAGCCAACAACCAGGGCCACTATAAATCCGGCCTCCGGAGTCAATTTCAGAGACCACGTTATTCCGAATTTCTTCATGTCGGGAGGTGTAGTCACTGCGATATTCGCCCAGCTTCCTATGATCCAGCAGAGGTAGCTGATGAAGAACACTATCGAAAACCCAACGACGAATCTGCCTATTTTGGCCTTCAGGGCAGCAGCACCGATCGTCATGACGGCCAACAGGAATACGTACGTTGCGACCAGGGACCCTATCGCTCCCAAACCGGCGAATGTCTTGGCCACGGGCTTCAGTGCCGTTGACAGGTCTGTCCAAATGCTCGTTGTTATTCCGAATCCCAGGAGATCGATCCCAATATACACTCCGAGGGAGAGGAGGAATATGAAAAGCCCTATCCAGACAGCCAGCCAGTCTTCACTGATGCCCCTTTTCTCTGTCGTGCATGTCTGTTGGCTGTTGCATTGTCCCTCAGCGAGTTTGTCTTCATCGATGCCCTGCTTCTTTTTTTCCATACAATAACCTCCCTAATTGGGAATGATGTGTTTTACATGGTTAAAAATCAGTAAGACTTCTCTTTCCCCTGATAAAAAAGCACGTCCTGAGAAATCCCAACTCCTTTTCCAAAGACATGTAATCTTCGAAGTTCTTAACCCCTCTGCTATTTTTTTTGCAATGCTTCTACAGCCTTGATGGTATTATTGATTTTTACGAAGTTATACCATTGCTCATTCTCCACAGGATATTTCACATTGCTGCCCCAGACCTGCCATGAATCGTCCCAGTTGGCAACATTATGGTATCCAAGCAGTCGGAGCGTCAGATATGTCCAGGTAGACCTTGTCCCGGTCTGGCAGTGAAGGATCACCCTTTTGTCCTTAGGGACATCTTGATAAACTGCTGCCTGCTCACTGGCTGAAAGCATCCTGTAGGTCTTATGGTCAAAGCCCTTCTGTACAGGTATATTTACAGCGCCCTTCAAATGTCCGCCCCTCAATGCCCTTATATCAGTCCCCTCGAACTCAGCAGGTGTTCTTGCATCTACTATTACGACATTATGCTCTTTCCCCTCAACTACGCTAAGCACTTCAGCCGATGAAGCTAACCTGGAGGCGCTCAGATGGGCTTTAAATGCAGCGGCAGGAGGCTTGTTCCCCTTGGTCTCTGACTTGCCTCCATCTGCTACCCATCTCTCGAAACCCCCATCGTAGTAACTTACTGTGCATTTCAAGTTAGAGCTATTGCAACCCAAATATTCCAGAACCCAGAAGGGCACTGTGTTTTCGTAAGTCTCATTCGCCTTGCCGTACAGGATTATGTGTTTATCATTACTTATGCCGGCGTCGCCTAAAATCTTCTCGATTTTGGGTACTATTGTATATGCCCTTGCAGTGGCATCTCGCAAAACTTTAGCCCCCATACCACCCAGATTTATGGCTCCGGGTATATGTCCTTCGTTATAATCCTTCGCATCCCTTACATCCAGGATTACCAGGTCGGGCTTGCCTATGCTGTCAGTAATCATCTTACTATCGGCCAGCAAGTTAGGATTTGCGTATTCCGCGCAATAGCCTGCGGTGCTGACGAAGAGAAACACGAGAATGGAAAAGAAGATTACGGCTCTTTTTTTGTCAGACATGATTGTTGCCTCCCACCGTTATTTGGCCGTTTTTTAGGCCTTATTTTTTCAAGAAAAAGCCTCCTCCCCTGATTTATTTGAGCTACGCGTTCCGTCGTCGTGCCAAGAATAAGCATCAAACTGTTGATCGGAACATTCAGTCCTTTGTCAGGGAGCAATAAGGAGACCACCTTGTAAGTCCTTGAATTGTAAGCGGGAAATAAAAGGATGCAAAAAATAACGCTTCCGATTTGGCCTATAGCGGACAGTTTTTCTCTCCCTTTGTCCCATTTGGGACAATTTATTGAAAATGCATGTTACAATACGATAGTGCTTATGGACCGTATGGCATACCACGTTGCTGAAGAATTCCTGATCGCTGCGATTTGCCTCGTCCTCGGCCTGAGGTCCCTCATGACGTACAGGAAATGCGCCGGCACCGCTTGCGGCGCAGATGTTGGCGGCCGCATCTACCTCATGTCCATGGGCTTCTTTCTCCTGGCGGTCAATAGCGCCCTCCACTCGTTGATCCACGTGTTTGGCGTCAGCAAAAATTTGCTATTCCATACACTGGCCGGCTACACACTCGGTCTTTTTCTGATTATTTTTTCTATCTCTTTCAGGGACCCTTCGGGCAAGAAGCTTCTTCCCGTTGTCCTCTATGCCCCTCTTCTCGTCATTCTCCTGCCGTGGATACATCATGTTCTCCCCCCTTTTACCGAACTAAGACCGCTTCTGTGGGTTTTGATCACCTACCTTTCCGGCGTGCTATCCATGCTCTTCGTGGCCCTCTTCAGGAATACCGGCATGAGGTCCTATCTCCTCATTTCGGGAGGCTTTCTGCTCGGCGCGGTCTCCGGCATTTTTCTTTTTTTCCCCAGTGCGATCGGCTCGGCCCCGTGGGAATACGGCCACCTTCTGAGGCCGCTCGGCTTTCTCGTTCTCCTTTTTGCGGTGCGCGAAGAGAACCTGATGAGCCTTAGCGGAAGCATCTTGTACCGCGCGCTGGTCGCCTTCAGCCTTCTCGCGGCGATACCCCTCATCTTTTTCGGGGTTGCCATATTTTATGATGAGCTGACCCCCTTCGGTATCCTGCAGCGGCGTTTTCTGATATTTGCCCTCATTCTCACGACGCTCGCGGCGGCGCTGATATTCGGTATCGGCATAGTGTCAAGACTGCTCAGACCGTTACTGGACTTGCGGAAAGGAGTTGACACGATGGCCAAAGAGGGGTTCGAAAAGGAACTGCAGATACGTACGGGCGATGAGATCGAAGAACTGTCCGCCGCCTTCAATAAAGTGGTTTCCGAACTCAAGGAAAGCGTGAGAGGGCAGGAGAAGCTGAGCCGCCTTGCAGCGATGGGAGAGCTCTCGGCGAGACTCGCGCACGAGATAAGGAATCCCCTTGACGCGATAGCGGGGGCCTCCTCCTATATCGGCAGGAATTATAAGGGCCGGCTGATCTCGGAATTTCTGAAGATCATCAAGGAGGAGGTGGACCGGATCAACATTATCACGACGAGCCTCCTCAACTTCGCAAAGCCCGTTTCGCCGCTGCCTGTGTTATCGGATGTCAACAAGGTGATCGATGAGACGGTCGACCTGATCAAACAGGAGTTTGCAGACAATGGGGTCCTGCTCGAGTCGGAGCTGAGCCGCGATCTGCCGCTCACCCTGCTCGACAGGAACCAGATCAAGCAGGTGCTTATCAATCTCCTGCTGAATGCGCTTGATGTATCGGGGCGGGGGCAGAAGGTGCGGATCATAAGCGGAAGAGAAGACGGTGCCGTTGTTGTTTCGGTGAGAGACTTCGGACCGGGCATACGTGAAGAGGACTTCGGGAATTTATTCAGGCCTTTTTTTACCACAAAAACAAAGGGAACAGGGCTTGGGCTGTCCATAGCGGAAAGGATCGCCGGA
>JAKAIZ010000191.1 GCA_021814065.1 Nitrospirota bacterium
CACGCATCTGGATTATCCAGTCTACCTCCTTATTCCTGATCAGCTTGATAAGCGCCTCCGTGGATAGCGGGTTGTTTATTTCTTCGAGGACAGCTTTGTTCGAGAGACGGACCTCCCAGTCATCCCGCTTAAGTTCGCCCAGGATATAGTCGGATTGCGAAGCGAATACAGGCAAGCCGGCTGAAACGGATACGGTGATGATAACAGCCGTCAAAATTTTCCTGTAGATGTCCACGATCTACCTCCCATGAATTCCCACTGGGCTAACTCTTAAATATTATTACAAATGTTACCATCCGTATCACCACATGGCAACAGGAACCTTTCCTCATCAGTCAAATGCCCAACACCTATTTCCAAAGAAAACCTTGCCCCGTGGAGAAAAACCCGGAGTGTCGCCTTCAGATAGAAGTTTGCCGCTCAAATTTCATGGCTGGTCGATATGCTTCGATTACACTGTGGTCCTCCCCGCCGCAAAACGGGGTTGATCTTCTGAACGCCGCACCCGCGAGATTTCGCCGAGCATCCGCAAGACTCTCGTCGCGTACGCAGGGTCTCCGCCTGAGTAGCGGCTAAGTGCCTCTCTGAGATTGTTCGTCCTTGCCATATACTTCCCAAGCACGTAAATGCCCGAGTTTATATTACCGGATATCGCATAGAGGTCATCCTGGTCCCTCACTATCCCATGCGTCTGCAGTTCTTCAAGCCAGACGTTCGGCATTATGCCCATCAGTCCTATTGCGCCTCTGTCGCTTTCCACGTGAGGGTTGAAGTTGGACTCTACCAGACAGATGGCAAGCACCAGGTCGGCGTTGACGTTGTTCATGGCCGCGCTATAGATCTTTGAAAGAACCTGCTCAGGCATTTCGGAGTGCTCTTTCATCCACTGCAGTATGACCAGCTTAGTCGCCTCATTCACACTCACGCCGGCGCGGCTATGCGAAACCGGATAATGAACAGCTTCCTGTTCGCCGGGCACAGTCACAATATATGCGAGAGCGAGACTGATTATCACAACGAGGCCCAAAACAAGGCATTGTGCTGACGACATCCGTCTAAACTTTTGATCCTCTAATTTCTTTATTGCGGTCTTGAACATAGACACCTCCTGAAAACCGGGCTCCGAGCTAATTACCTTGGGCAGTCACGTTCTGGAAGTAGTCAAAATAGAGAGGCCCTGTCGTTGCCGCAACAGATTTCTCGATTGACTGGAAGAAGCTTGGTGAGCCGGTTTGATTTTATGGAAGTTTAAATAGTTACTATTTTTAACATTACGCGGGATGCCTTGTCAACTTATGTGTGATATCCGGAAATACCTATACCTTTATAAATGGCTGCAATCTGAACGCCTCCACCTGTTATAAAAGAAAGATCACGTTCGTCCCTTACAGCATTTGACTACGTAAGTGTCGCTGATCTCGACGAGGCCCTTTCCGACAATCTCTGCAACGTCCGGCAGCACGGTATTGATCATCTCCTCCGAATCCACGGCCTCGATCTTCACCGGAAGGCTTGTCGAGAGTTCGAGCATCTTCGACGTATGGAAGACGCCGTCGCTGCCGTAACCGGCAACACCCCTGAAGACGCTCACGCCGGCTATTTTCTTTTTGTAAAAGACGTCCATCAGTATTTCATAGACCGGCTTGCCGCCGATCTTGTCCGATTCGTCCACATAGACAGTAAGCCTCTTTGCCGGTCCCTTTGTCACCATGTCAGACTCCTATATTGATTTTGCCACGACTTCACCGATTTTCAGGGCGAGAAAACCCGCTACAACGCTCATTATAACGTTCAACATCGCGACCATCCATTCACCGTCCCTGAGGAGAGAGCCCGTCTCATACTCGAAGGTCGAAAAAGTAGTGTAGGCGCCGAGAAATCCGACCGCCAGGAAAAGCCTCCACTGGGGGTTTATCATCATCCGTTCCGTAGCCAGTGACATGACCAACGCTATCAGAAAACTTCCGCTCACATTAATAAAAAAAGTACCGAGCGGGAAGGTCCTGCCCCATCGCTGGCCTATCCAGAGAGAAACCGCGTACCGCGCGATCGCCCCCAGAAATCCGCCTAATCCTATTATCAGATAGTTCTGCATTGATTCAGGATTATTCCTGATGCTGCATCGCCGGACCGCTCTGTAAAGATGTTATTAAGAGTCCCAACTCACAAGGATAAAACATACATACGGTGATGCGCAACGGTTCAGCTGTTGGGGGATTTTTCGGTAGTCTCTTCGGTGAGCAGTCTTTTGCCGCCGATGAATCTCTTGAGATAGTACGGGGTCTCGAGGCTGTCGATCGTTACCTTCTTGCCTTTGGATGAAGCGTGTATGAAAAGGTTGTTCCCGAGATATATCCCGACATGCGAAGGGAAGGAGGCGTACGTCCTGAAAAAGACGAGGTCGCCTATGTTGAGATCTTCTTTGTCGACAGTTTCGCCGGCTGTCTTGAACTGTTCCCTCGCGGTCCTTGGGAGCTCAATGCCGAGGAAACCATAGACCTTTTTCACATATGCCGAGCAGTCTATGCCAAGGATGCTGTTCCCTCCGAACTTATAAGGGATGTTGATGAGTTTTTTTGCGAAGATGATCAGCTTGTCCCGCATCGACTTTTCTGCGAATTCATCGGATTCAGAAGTTTTCTTGATCGCTTCCTCGACGTTTTTCCCGACTGCCTCTTGATAGGTCACCACGGTCTCAGGGTCCACTTTTTGTTCGAGATAGAGTTTCTGTCCCACTGTCAGGGAAGGCGACTCGAGTTCGTTCATCTCCATAAGAGCGTCGGTTTCCATATCGAATTTCTTTGCGATCTTCTCGAGATTATCGCCCTTCTTCACCGTGTAGGTCTTTGGCCCGATGCGCTTTACAAGGAGTTTCTGTCCCTTTTTCAATTTCGAGGACTTCAGATTGTTGATCTCTTTGATTTCAGCAGGCGAAAGCGAATATTCTCTTGAGATCGAGGCGAGCGTATCGCCTTTTTTCACCGTGTGATACAGTTTCTCCGCAGCCAGCATCGCAGGAGCAGCAGCTTCATCCTGTGTGTCATTAGCGGATGGTGTTTCGACCGGGACGACCTCTTTTTCGTCATGTGCCGTTTTGTTCTTCTTCGCGGTCGCCTTATTCCCGGGGATGACGATCTTCATGCCCGGCCTCATACGTCTGGCGGATACCCTGTTTTCCCGCTGAAGTTCCCTGAGGCTCACATGATATTTCCTGGCGATTTTAGCGAGGTTGTCGCCTTTTTTTATCTTGTAGTGGATCGAGGCATGAGCGGTGGAAACGAATATGAACAACAAGAGGAGTGAAAAGAGGAGAGAGGAAATCCTGCGACTGCCCCTCATGCCGCCTCCTCCCTGGCAAGTTCCGAAAGTGTCGGCAGCTCGGTAAGGTCCTTAAGCCCGAAGTACTGCAGAAATTCGCGCGTTGTTCCGTAGAGAAGCGGTTTGCCGGGTACTTCCTTGCGGCCCATTATCTTTATGAGTCTCCTGTCGAGCAGGGTCTTGATAACGCCGTCGGAATTCACTCCCCGTATCTGCTCGAGTTCAGCCTTGATGAGCGGCTGCTTGTAGGCGATGATCGCCAGGGTTTCGAGGGCCGGCATCGAGAGTTTGCCCGAGGACGCAGTGCTCCTGAACTTCCTGACCCATTGCGCATAGTGCGGGTTTGTGATCATCTGGTAACCGTTTGCGATCTCGACGATCAATATGCCGCCGTTTTTTTCTCTGTATTCGGCGAGCATCTCATCCAGGAGTAATTTGAGTTCGGTTTCAGGTATTTCGGAATTATTCTTCAGTTCGGCGAGGGTGACAGGTTCCCCCGAGATGAAGAGCAGTGCCTCTATAAGAGATTTCTTCTCTGCTGTTTCCATGGCAAGTGCTAGAAAATATAACAAATAAAAACGGAAAAATCAAACAAAAGGCATAGTTTGTATAGTATTTTATTGGCATATTGCTCCGGCAATTAACCACCTTAAACCGAAAAGTGGAGAATGATTCCGGGGCCAAGTGCCGCCGGCCTGGCTATTGACAAAAAGCCGGATTCTCATTTAAGGTATCTCCGTTGTCAGGGTCGGGGAAACAAGCTGCCAATGTGCGTATCGGGACTAACCGGCATCCATTCTTTTCCCTTCTCTGAGTGACAGACAATCTACTGCCCCGGAGGGTATGGAATGGCTTACAACTGGGAGGGGGACCTGATCCTTCAGGACTGCGCCATCGACAAGAAGCGCTACATTATCGGAAGCAAACGCCCCATTACCACCGACATCCGCGAATGGATATCCTTCGGAGACAACATCATAATGAAGAAGATCCTTTCAAACCTCAGAGAAAAACACGGCCTTCCCGCCACCAAGAAGCCAGGGGACTTCGACAGACGGGCCGTGGTCATCTGGCGGCTCATCGCACGGCAGATCCAATATGTCCACGACACCACGCAATACAAGAAGGACGACTTCTGGCTTTTTCCTCCCGAGACCTGGCAGATCAGAAGGGGCGACTGCGAAGACGGCAGTTTTCTTCTGGCAAGCCTTCTGATAGCAAGCGGCATCAGCCCCTTTTGCGTAAGGGTCGTTCTCGGGATGGCATTTGACGGCAGCGGCAAGTCCCTGGGCGGCCACTGCTGGCCGATTTATAAGAACGAGGCCGGCATATGGTGCATCCTTGAAAGCACGCTTGATGCCGTCCCCTACAGCATGCCTGAAGCGGACGAACTGGCTGAAGTAGGCCGGACATTCCGTTACGCGCCTTTGTACTGCTTCAACGGCCACCACCTATGGGAGATATTTTCTTCTGAGCCCGACGAGAGCGGGAAGGGGAAGCTAGACAAGTATTTCAGGGCAAGGAAAAAGAGGGCGGATATGACAAAGGCACGGGGGTTCTTTTTTCGAACTTATCAAACCACTATTCTCGCGCAAAGGCGCAAAGACGCGAAGAAAGAGTGAACAATCTGGACGAAAATCAGATATCGAAGAAGATTGTAAACTGTTGTTACAAAATTCACACAACCCTCGGGCCGGGATTATTGGAGTCGGTCTATCTCGAAATTCTCACACACGAATTGAGGAAATCGGGGATGAAATGTGAAAAAGAGGTTGGAATTCCTATGCGCTACGAGGATGTCAAGTTTGATCTTGGTTTTCGGGCGGATTTAATTGTGGAGGATTTGGTAATTGTTGAACTGAAGGCAATAGAAAAAGTTCTGCCTGTGCACAAAAAACAATTAATGACCTATCTCGGGATAACTGGAATGAAACTTGGTCTGCTTGTTAATTTTAATGTCAATCTTATAAAGGAGGGGATTGAACGCGTCGTCAATGGCTTATAAGGGTCGTCGGCCGTTTGCCTATACTTAGGAATTTTTTTATCTTTGCGCGCTTTGCGGCTTTGCGCGAGAAATCTGAACAAGGAGGGTATTATGGGGAAGAAAAAGAGGAAGTGGACGGTGATGGTCTATCTGGCGGGCGACAACAACCTCGACAGCGCCGGAGTGGTGGACCTGAAGGAGATGAAGAAGGCCGGCTCCACAGGGGACGTGGCCGTGGTGGCCCAGTTCGACAGGATCGGGAATATGGGGACGACCAAACGGTATTTTGTCAGCAAAGGAGGGACACTGGACGCCGACGTTGTGGCAGACCTCGGTGAGACTAACACCGGCGACCCGAAGGTGCTCCAGGACTTCATCCTCTGGGCAGCCGCTGCCTATCCGGCAGAGCACTATATGACGGTCATCTGGAACCACGGAAGCGGCTGGGACGACGAGGACATCTACCGCACCGGCCGGTCGATGAAAAGGGACATACTCCGCAGAGGTGTCAACATATCCGACACCAAATTCGGCGCTGCCGTTTCTCTAAGCACCGCCCGGGCGATCACGCGCGGCGGACTCAAACGGGC
>JAKAIZ010000022.1:0-24841 GCA_021814065.1 Nitrospirota bacterium
AGAGATCATCCTGGCCATCCACCAGTCCCAGGAGTTTTTCGGAGAGATATCCCTGATTGATGGTAAGACGTCTTCGGCGGCGGTCGCAGCGATGGAAGAGTCGCTGGTGGCGATCATATCTAAGGGCAATTTTTATTCGCTTCTCTACAGTCAGCGGAAGGTGCTCGAAAACCTTCTCCGCATTCTCTGCTTTCGCCTGCGCGAGTCATGGAACAGGATACACATCCTTAACTTCAAGGACGCCCCTCAGAGGATGAGGATGCTGCTGAAGATACTGGCGGGGGAGAACGGAGAGAAGACCCCTGCCGGGATTAAGATCAACCTCAGGCTCACCCACCAGGAGATTGCAGACATGACGGGACTGACGCGGGAAACCGTGACAAGGGTCCTGAATCAGTGGCGCAAAGCAGGACTGATCGCCATCCCGAGAAGCAGGAACATCCTTTTGAACGAAGTCTTTTTCGCAAAGGAGTAGAAGGGTCTTCAGCTCAACGATGGCCGGTTTATTACTCCGGCAACAAAATTCCGCAATGTGTCATTCTCTTGCTTCCAGTTTTTTCCTGGCCCTTGCGTTGCCGGGATCGATGATCAGCACCTTGCGGTATTCCTCCTCCGCCCTGTAAGGTATCCCGGCCTTTTCATATGTCTCTGCAAGTGTCATCTTGATGCCGGCGTCAGCCGGTAATAATTCTTCGGCCCTCCTCATCACCGACAGGGCGTCGTCAAGCATCCCGGTTTGCATGAAGTAGCGGTAAGCCCGATAATAATATGTGGACCCCGGCGCCGCATCGCTTTTCACAAGCCCTGTGGCAAGGCGGTATTCCTCCGTGGCCCCGGCCCTGTTCCCTGTGCGGGCCAGATAGTCGGCAAAGAGGATATGGGGCGCTGCCATATCGGGAAGAACGGACCCGATTGCCGCATCATCCCACCCGGAGAGTACGAGAAGCGTGATATAAACCCTTGTGTTGTCGGGCTCCAGGGAGATCACGGACTTCAGATAGTCGAGCGCCTTTTCCCTCTTGCCCCTTGCAAGAAGCCAAAGTGCGTAACTCCGATAACGCAGAGGGTTTTCTCTGTCGCACCTCAGTCCGCCCAGGAACAGGCGGTCAGCCCTGTCATCCTCTCCGGCCTTTGACAGTGCTGACCCGAGCGCCTGGAGGTACTTGCCGTCGGCTGGGGAGAGACTGACTGCTTTCCCGTAATTGTCCTGCGCACTGTTCATGTCTGCCGAAAACCACCCGGCGTTAGCGAGTCTGTAACGATATTCTGCGTCGAGGGGGTCGAAAAAAATTGCCCGGCGAAGGGCCTCCTTCGCGGTCCCGAGTGCCTCCTTCGACGTCCGCGCCGTGAGAGGTCCTCCCCCGACAGGGAAAAGAGCGGCCTTTGCCGCCAGGACGCCTCCGTTGAATAGCGTGCCTGCCGTCAGGACCGCAAGCGCGGGCAGGAGCAGCAGCTGCGGACGAAAACGCGTGGCCTTCGCGAGCAATGTCTCCTCCGGGCCGTCCTGCATCCTCGTATGCGCCGCCGAGACCGCAAGCCCCAGAAGAAAGAAAAAGTAGAGTCCGTTCGCTCCGATATGAAGATTGAAATCGGTAAGACTGTGTATAAGGATGGAAACAACGCCGGCAACGGCGCCCATAAAGAGAGAGATCGAGTAGCGCTCCCGTCTCCGCAGGAAGATGGCGTATGTCACGCCGAGGGCCGAATACAAAAACCAGCCGAAGAGCGCCGCGCCGATAAGGCCGCCATCGGAGAAGAGTTCGAGGTAATCATTATGGGCGTGATCGACAATCCCGTCCGCCGGAACGGACCTATATTTGGGATAGATGCTCATGTAGCTGCCCAGACCTGTCCCGGTCAACGGGAAGTCCCTTATGATGGCGAGGCTGTCCTTCCATATCTGTATTCGCATCTCGGTGATGTTGCCCCTGGTGTCCCTGAGGGAGTCGAATCTCTGAAAGACTTTGTCCCAGCCGAACCATCCGACCGAATAGAAGACGACCACTATGATGAAGGCGCCGAGGATCCAGCCCCTGCCCTGCCTTCCCCTCTGCATTTTCATACCGGCCAGAAAGAGCAGTGAAAGACAGAGACTTATTATGCCGCCTCTGGATAGGCTCAGGAAGACCGATGTCCCGATCAGTACGACTGCAGACCCGAGGAGTATGTGGACATTCGTCATCGGATGGCTCAGGAATTCGACTATCCTGTCCCTGCGGGATACATAGGCGTAGCGGGGCCGGTAGTAGAGGAAAAGGCAGAGGACCATAGGCAGGACCATCCCTGCGAGCCCAGCATAATGGTTGCGGTTGACGAACGGGCCGAAAGGGGTCCCCCCGAGCGTCAATTCCCTGATCCAATATATCTTCCCGTTCCAGAGAAAATGCTGGACCATGCCGAAAAAGGAGAGACCGGCGATAAAGACCGCAACGATGCGGACGGTCTTTTTCAGCAGGTCCTTACGGGACAGCAGCTGTACGGTGAGTATATAGAAGGCGGCATACGAGGCGATCCTGAAGAATTCGGCCAGCGTCGCCCTTTTATTGACGGAAAGGGAGCCCCATACATCCGGTTCTGCAGCCCAGAGGGTTTCCGTATACAGGGCGTGGGTACCCGGCGAGACCAGTTTTAACAGGAAGGGCGGAAGCGGAACGAGCTGCAGAAGGATATAGAGCAGGAATACCATGATCGGGACAACACCCGGGACCCGGTAAAGAGGATGTTCCTTTCCCTCCCCGCTTTTGTACAAGAACAGCGCGAGGGAGACAAAAGTGAGGCCTTCCATCACCGCATACGACCAATTTTCGACCGTGCCGAAGGCAAGGGGCGGGAAGACCAGCAGGAAGATATAGATCAGGAATATCGTGCCTTTCATCGATTCAGGTATTCCTCTTTCCGTTCCGGGGACAGGCTGCCTCGGTTTGCTGCCCGAACCACCGATCCCCTTAAAAAATGCGTCGGAATCGCCGCTACTTAGAAACGTCCTGTTCGCCCGAGCCGTAGTTGTAATACCGTTGGTAGTAATAATCGCTGTGTCTTATGTCGAGCGCATTGATCACGACCCCGAGGAAATGCGCCTCTATGTCGCGCAGAGATTTCATCCCCCTGCCGACGTTCTCATAGGTGGTCTCCCCCGCCTTCGTCACTATGATCGTGCCGTCGAGAATTTTGCTCAGGATTAGGCTGTCGGTTACGGTAAGAAGCGGGGCCGCGTCCCAGATGACGATATCGTAGAGCTCATTCAATCTCTTCAGCAGGTCGAACATCTTGCCGGAGCTGAGAAGCTCGGAGGGGTTAGGCGGAATGGGGCCCGAGGGGATTATGCTAAGGTTGGGGACAACGTCCCTGCCGATTATGTCCATGTCGGAGGCACCGGCGAGGTACGTGCTGAGCCCCTTGGAATTGTCCATTCCGAATATCTTGTGGACGCGCGGCTTCCTCAGGTCGCTGTCCACCAGCAGGACCTTGTGCTCGGATTGCGCGATCGTCATCGCGAGATTGACGGAAGTCACAGTCTTTCCCTCGCCGGGCGATATGCTCGTGATCAGGATATTCTTCGGCGGATTGACGGCAGAGGAAAGGAGTATCGCCGTCCTCAGGACCTTGTAGCTCTCGGCAAAAGCCGATTGCGGCTCGTCCCGCACTATCTGGTCCATGCTTTTCCCCTTGTCTTTCATGAGGGTCACGACTCCTAGTACGGGCACCCCGAGTTTCGTTTCAGTATCTTCGACGGATTTGATAGTATTGTCGAGGTACTCCACGAAGAATGTTAGGCCGATCCCTCCCAAAAGACCGACGATGAGTCCGAGCAGGATGTTGCGGGCCTTATTCGGTTTTGCAGGCGACTTGGGGACCTCCGCCTTTTCGACAACCCAGACGTTGACCGTCTGGATGTCCTGGGTAATGTCCTGTTCCTTGATCTTTTTGATGATCGCGTCGAACAGCTGCTTGTTAGTTTCGGCCTCCCTCTTGAGGGCGCCGTACTGGATGAACTTCTCGTTCAGGTTGAGCGTATCGGCCTTTGTCTGGGAGCCCATCTTGCGGAAGTTCTCCTCGTTCGCCCTGGCGAGTTCATACTCGTTTCTGATCGACTCGATCAACCTTTTGATCTCCTGGTCCTTCTTGTCCTTCAGCCCCTTGAGGTCGTTCATGGCGGTGATCATGGCAGGGTGCTTCCTGCCGTATTTTTTTGACAGGTCGCTGATGTTCTGCTCGGACTTGAATATCTGCAGACGGAGGGACTGAATGGTGGGGTCAGAGCCTATTGCCGGTATGGTATCCGCCTTCTCGGGGTTCCTGGCAAGGTCTTTTACCGAGTTGTAGAGAGATTCCATCTCCTTTCTCTTCGTCTCGGCCGCGGCGATCTTCGTCGCGACCTCAGAGAGCTTCTCCGGGACCATTGCGATCCTGTTTTCGAGGGTGACGATGTCCTTCTCCCGGGTATATTCCTGCAGCGCCTGTTCGGACTTTTCGAGCTTCACCCTTTCTTCCTCCGCCTTCTCGGTAAGCCACCGCATCGCATACCGGGAGGAGGTCATCTTCATGTCGAGAAGGTCCTCGATATATGCCTTTGCCACGGAATTTACGATCAGCGCCGCAAATTCCGGATTCGCCGACAGATAGCTGATGTTGACGAGCTTGCTGTTTTTGATCGGTGTCACGATGATCGACCCCGCGATCGTCTTTGCGATCTGGTCCGTCTTTGCCTGGAGTTCGGCCCCGGCGTCCCTGCCTGCCGGGTCGGCCGGGGCCTGCGTGGTTATTCCCGCCACGTTCAGGATCGTAGAGTAGACGTCCCTGAACCATGCGATCGTCCCGCCTACGATATTGAAACCTTCCCCTTTTTCCCTGAAATAGGAGCTGTAGGTTTTGTCGAGGTTGAGCACCTTGACCACCTTCTGCGCCACGGATGTGCTTTTGATGAGCTGGTACTGCGTCTCGTAAAACTCGGGGTCATACGGCGTATAGTACATGTTCATCATCGCCAGGTTATTCGGCTCGGATTTTTCTATCAGGACCTTGGTCGTCGCCATGTAGAGGGGGGTCGACGACAGGGTCAAAATCAGCGACAGCGCCAGGACCACGCCAAAAAACGTGAAGGCGAGCTGTCTCCTCTTGACGATGATCTTCAGGTAATCCCTTAAGTGTATCTCCTTCTCTTCTTCCATGTCCTTATCCTGTTCGCTGCCGGAAACTCAGAAGAAGCTCTCCGGGACGACGATGATGTCGTCGGGCTGCACCGCCTGGTCCATTTCGGCGTTTTCTAGCACCTTCTCCTTGCCCTGCACCTTCCGGATGATCTTCACCTTACCGGTCGACGCCTTGTCCGTAAAACCGCCGGCCATCGTCACCGCCTTTATCACGGTCGTGCCTTCCTCGTATTTATAAGCGTCGGGTTTTTTCACCTCGCCGGTGATGTAGAAGACCCCTGCCTTTGCGACATATACGTTGTCGTTGTCCATCAGCTGGATGTCCGAACTGGTATCTCCTTCCTCCAGGAGTTTCTTCAGGTCGATCGTGATGATGCGCTCCGGCATGGCCGGAGAGGCGGACTTTCTCTTGATGATTGCCGTGTCCCCGGCATCCTGGGTGAGTCCGCCCGCCTTCGAGAGCAGTTCCAAAAAGGTGGTATTGCCGCTCAGCGTATAGACGCCCGGCTTGCTCACCTGTCCCATGATGATCGTCTTTCTGGCCCTGAACTCCTCGACGAACACGGTGACGTGCGGGTCTACTATATAGCCGTCTGCGAGGAGGCCGGAAATTTTTTCGGCAATCCGGGTGACGGAAAGTCCGGCGACCTTGACATCCCCTATGAGCGGAAGCCTGATCTCCCCGTCTCCGCTGACCCTGACGACCGTGGTGAGATCGGGATGATCGTAGACGTTGACCCTTAATATATCCTCTCCACCCACAAGATAGTCCTGGGCGAAGGTCATATCGGCCCTGCAGAAAAAGATGACCGCAAACAAGAAGGCAAGTGAGACTAAAAAGTATCTTTTCATTATTTCCGCTTATAGATTATAAATGAAAAACAACAGGAAATGAAACGATGGCGGAGCGGCTGGGTTTACAGTGAACCCGTTATCCTGAAAAACAGGGTATTCGACGAATAATCGAACTCGGGAAAGGTCGAATCGTCCTTGGTGAACACATATACGATTCCCGCCTTGAGCCATTTTCTGAACTCGTACTGGAAACCCACGGACGCCTGGTAAATGTTGTCTCTCCTTTCGGCGGTGTTTCCCCCTATAGTGAGGTCGGCGCCGTATTTTTCGTTCGTGTAAGAGAGTGTCGCCAGGCCCGTGATCCGCGCCGTGAGGAGTTGCTGATACTCTGCGCTCACCCCCTGGGTGAGCACGAAGTAAGTGGAGGGGATGTTGGTTTCGTCGGTCTTCCTGAATGCGGTCAGTCCCAGGGATGTCTTAGGAGTAAACCGGTGGTCCACCTTCGCCTCGAAGATAATGATGTCGTTCCTGATACCCGAATTCGACAGGTCCTTTGTCCCGTAGCCGGCCTTGACGCTGCCTTTAGACTTGGCGGTGACGTCCCACTCGATTCCCCCGTAGACATTGTGTTCAGTGCTGTCCAGACTTGTGTCCTCCTCGTGTCCGACGTCGACGAACGAGTACTGGACGAAAAGCGAGGTCTTCGGCTTTAGTTTGTAGTACAGGTATCCGGAAAAGGAGTTGTCCGTCCTGTTCCTGGGGAAGTTCCGTTGAGCATCGTACCTGAGAAGAAAATTCGAGTAGTCGAATCTCACTCGAAATCTGTTCCCTGTGTCGTATGAGGCGAGCAGATAGAAGAGATTGCCCTTGTATCTGTCGACCTCTCCCGCCTGCGTCAATGCCGCTGTGTCCACCGTCTCGTAGGACCGCGTGAAGGTGTCCCTCAGGTCGAGGGATATCCCGCTGGCAAGGTTATAGGTGAATCCCCCTTCTGCGGTGTGGACCGTGGTGTTTCCTGAAGGAGAGTTTTTGGAATACTCAGGGATGTCCGCCCGATAATGGAGATAGGCCTGATACCGTCTCGACATATCGTACGGCCCCCTTCCGATCAGGAGTCCGCCTGACGACTGGGGAGATATGCCCCCGAGACCCTCCGGCCTTTGATTCAGACGCGGCGCAGACACCCAGAATTCAGGGGAGTATACGGTGCTGAAGTCGCTTTTCTTGAACGTATTGCTATTGAAGGCATTGTCGGTATAAATCCCCTGCACCGTAAGCGCCGCATGGAAGTAGCTCGCCCTCCTTGCAAAGATGTCCTTCGGGATTCCGGTGGTCCCGATCTGTCTCCCCCCGGGTGGTGACGACCCCGAAACGGGCCCTTCGCCGGACTCCTTGAGCGGTACACGGACCGGCCCTCCGGGAGGTACTTCGTGCACGATTACGAAAACCCCGAATACCGTCCGGCCATCTTTCGCAGTATATTCCCTTACAGCGGTCTCGAACCCGCCTTTTCTCACCTTTTCGGCGAGTTTTTCCGCCTCGCCCTTCGTCGGAAACACCGAAATCTCGACCTCAATTGTGGAGAGGGCGTCACCCTGTTTTCCGGCGGGCGCGAGCGGGGCCTTCTCTTCCGGGAAACAGTCAACGACGAAGGAAAAAATAAAAAAATTGATTGCCAAAAAAACTATCAGGTGTCTCTTCATAACTTCGCGCTCTCCCCAGAGTACATAACCCTGGATATTCTGAGGTAAACCGCCTGTAATGTCAAGTGAATGCTGCATTATTGCCCACTTTCGCATTTGGCTGCTTCCGAGTGAAAGACGCGGTAAGATGCGACTGTGGCTTGTGACCGTGAAGAACCTCTGCCCTGGGGAGATGCTCCTGCGGATCGGAATGACGGCTGGCGTAATTGAATGACGGGCTCAGAAAGAAGAGGGACTGACGAACCTCGTGCCGGTATTCCTGCCGACCGTTGCGCTGTCCATCGGGACAAACTGATCTTCCACCCTGGAATAGCCGGCTTCTCCAAGGCCCTGAAGGACCTCCGCTATCTTCGCCGGTTCTGCGCCTGCGTCGACGCAACACCTCGAGACAACGTCCGGGGTGGCGCCTGCTTCCACGGCTCCGGTGATGATGAGTTTCAGCTCTCCCCCTCCGTCGATGGCGCACTTGATCACGTAGCAGATGTCGTTGCCCAACCGGATGTTTGTCTTCGTGACCGCTTTTGCGTCGACGCCCCGTTGCAGGTTGTCTTTGATGAGGCTGCAGACTTCGCCGCCTTTCCCTTTTTCGCCGGGAATGGCATCATATCGGGATTCAGCAGCAGAGACGAATGTTGCGGCAGCTAAAAGTGTGAGTAAGAAAGTGAAGAATATGATTAAACGTTGTATCATCGGAATCCTTGAAGCTATTATTTCAAAACGGAGGAGACTTGTCAATGGAAATCACTGCCTGCGCCAATCTTTTTCCAAACTATTTCACGAGCGACTCCATGATGAAATTTACCGCGGATTCATCCGGGACGAACCCGAACTCGTAGCATTCGATCGAAGAAGCGATCAGGCCGCAGAAATCCAGGGCGAACTGCATGCCCTCCTTATGCCAGAAGGTGGGAAAACACCTGACCATAAGCCGGTTCGCAGCGTCCATCACCGAAAGCCGTCTCAGTTCGTTGACGGCGCCATGCCGGATGAAGCAGACCGCCGATAAGGGAGCCCCCTTGTTTTTGTGGATCCCGGCCGTCCCGTGCCAGGGCGTGCCGAAGGCCCAAAGAGACCCCTCCTTTTCCCTGATGATGACCCTTTCGTCTGTGAGGACATCGGCCTTCTTTTCAGCCAGCCAGAGTTCAGAGAGCGTCGACTTGCCGGAGCCCGAGGTGCCGGAAAAGAGCAGCCCCCTGCCATTGAGTGAAACAAGGGCAGAATGCAGTAGTATGCCGATGCGGTTGATATTCAGATGGCCGGAGATGATAAGTTCGTCAAGAGGATATTCGAGGGGGCTGATACTCTTCCGGTCGGCGTCAGGACTGAAGACCTCAATCTTCCGGAGGGTGTTGTCAGTAACGGCGATGCGGTAAGGGCTGTTATCGGTCAGGACCTCGTGGAGCGAAAAGATATAGGATTTTTCGTCCGCCGACTTCCATACCTTCCATAGGCCGTCAGGAAGTGTGTTGAAGAGTTCGCGATGAGAGTCAAAATCGATCGTACGGGGTTCCGCTACAGTGAAGGAGATGTCCGCAAGGTCGGAATCGGCAGCGGCAGAAAAGGCGTCGAGCGCAGAATCAAGAATGACCTGACACCGCTCGGAAGGCCACTTGAGCTGTATCCGCAGTTCGCCGATAGAAAATCTACGTAATTGAATCATTCAGGGAACCGGAGCCGAAGGCTGTTCGTGGTCAGCTGGCCAGCGTAGGGCAGGAAGATCCGGTGATACAGCTGCCGTACCAGCCGTCCCTGGCCACCGCGCCTGTAATAACCTTGCATCCCCAGAGCACGGACTCCTCGGGAACGAGTTTGACTCGGGTGCACCCGGGCTTAAACCACTTCCTTTTTCCACCGGTTTTCACAAAGCGAATTCCCTCCCGCTGCGACCCTTATGTCGTCTAACTCACATCGACACTGCATGAGTTGCCGTGCGTACTACTTGTACACGGTGTAGCCCGGCCATTAGTGTAGGTGGTCTTACACCCTTTAATCATCGCTTCCTCGGGCACCAGCTTCACTTTAACGCACTCCGGTTTTGACCACTTTTTCAGCTTAGTCACGGGTGGCATTATTTTATCTCCTCAGGAAATCGAATTCCTTTTCCTTTATTTTAGCGATTCTGCACAAATATTCAACCTCTTTCTCTGCCGTTCCGTTTTCGAGCAGGCTCCAGGCTGCACACTGGCCGCAGAGGTTTACCAGTCGGCAGTCGTCGCAGGGGATCCGAAAATCTTTCTCCCTGTCGATCACCGACCGTATCCCTTCATCCCAGATCCGTTCCAGTGAATTTTCACGCACCGAAAAACCGTCCCGCAGCATCATGGAACAGCCTGTTGCGACACCATAGGGATTTACATGGACTGATCCTACACCTGCCCCGCAGTGATAAAGCCTCCTGCTGCCAGCGGGCTTCGTGACGAACCGATCGCAGAACTTCCTGTATTCCTCCATCCTCTTCGGAAACATCCTGTCGAGTCCGACCGCCTCACCGGGCGATATCCGGCAGGGCTCCGGGGTCGAGTAGTTGTTCCCGTCTATGCGCTTCTGAATAATGGGGTCGAATCTGAACTCGCACCCCCATTCCCGCGCCATCCTGTCCATCTCGGCGATCTCATGCAGGTTGACGGTGAGCGCCATCGTCTTGAGTTTCAGTTGAATGCCGGCCTGCAAGATTTTCTCGATCCCGCTCAAACACTTCTTATACGACCCTTTGACGCGCGTTACCTTCTCATATGTCTCGTCCGTTGCTCCGTAAAGCGTGATCTCGACTACGAACGGTGGATATTTTGCGAGAAGCGCGACGATCTCGTCGTCGATCATCGTCCCGTTTGTAAAGAGGGTTATGAGAAACCCCTTCTTTTTTGCATGCAGGTAGATCTCTTCGAGATCAGGCCGTAGCAAAGGTTCCCCCCCGGTGAGGAGAAGCCAGAGGCTGCCCATCGAGGCGAGGCCGTCAAAGAGCTTCCTGATTTCTGCGGTCGAAAGCTCTTCCCGCTTCGCTGCGCCATCCCCGGCAGGGAGGCTGCAGTAACAGTGAATGCAGTTGTTATTGCACCGGTAGGTGAGCTCCAGCGTCGCGTTGATCGGCGTCCGACTGTCGGAAGAGGAATTATGGAGCTTATTGCTGAAGTCGGCATAGGACAGCGTCTTCATATCAATTCTAAGAGAATGCATTCATGGAGGTCGTTGACAAAAGCATATACGTCTTCGCGTATAGTATCGGCGTCTGCATCATACTCTTTGCAGAGCTCGTCGATTATCCCGGCGATGGTCTTACTGCCGTCGACCTTTTCCCATATCACCGCGCCGATTTCGTTCAGGTTGAAGATGGATTCCGCTTCTTCGGATGTCGATAACAGCGGGACGAGGATATACTCGTTTTCGATCTTTCTGAAGACGACCTTCGAGCTTCTTCTAGGGACGCTCTCCAAAGATACGGGCATGCGATAGTATAATGCCCCGAAATCGGAAAAATAAAGCCCCCCCGCCGCAAAAGCGGGCTTATTCAACGGGCCGCGCAATTGACAGGTCCTGGGACAAAGGAATAAGATGAAAACATGTTCCATATCGGGATGGACGATTTCTGCGGGATCGCCGAAGAGGTGCTCGGGAAGGGGAACAATCTCTCCTTTATCGCCGGCGGGGCGAGCATGTCTCCCTTTATCAAAGACGGCGACACGGTGGTTGTGCAGCCTGCCGGGTCCCTGCATATCGGCGATATCGCCCTCTGCAGGACCCCTGAAGGCAGACTTGTGCTTCACCGGGTCATAAAGGTGACGGCCTCCGGTATAGTCACGAGAGGCGACGCCTGTTTTACGGACGACGGCGTGACCTTTTTCGAAAACACGCTCGGCAGGGTGGTCAGAGTTTCGGGCAGGGGATTCAACTTTCACCTCAGGTTTCCTTTCGGCAGCCTCATCGCCAGGGGACTGTTACGGCCGTCGCGGATTTCCGGTCGTCCTTTTCTCTTCTCTCTCGCGAAGCGGCTCGCCTCTTTCCTCGGCTGACGATAGTTTTTCGTCCTCGATAGTTCTTTTCTCGGCGTTCTTTGTCTACTACTCGTTGAGCGGCTTTGCGCGAACAAGCTGCTTTTAGGTTAAGAGATATTAACTGTCGTAGAATAGTGACAACATCTTTTGTAAAATCCCTCCTAACCTCCCTTTGCCAAAGAGAGGAATTTCACTCCTCTTTGGAATAACGCCCTCGCCTTCGCACCCCCTCTGTCCGCACGCAGGCGGATTCGCCGAGGAGAAAAGATAAGAGGGGGGGAAGGGGGAGTTATGATTCCCAAGAGGGGAAAAGGGAGTTATGACCCCGGAGAGGGGCGAGAGGAGACTTTCCCGTGAGGTAAATTCAAATTTGAGACGGTTAAGAGATAAATTCGGGGCTTCCGCGTCCGTTTCCGGTCAGTAGGGGCGGAAGAGCGGCTTGTGGACCTTGACCTCCGGTTTATTCTCCTTCTGCTTCCCGCCGGCCTTCGGAAGGCACATGCTGCAACGGGTCTCACTGCAGCATTGGCAGAAAGAGCAGTCGGGACATGCGTTCTTTCTGAGGACCACGATCTTCTTCTCCATATTTAAGTATAACCTAACATTGCATATCCGGGTCCAATGTTTGGAAAGCTCACAAGCTCACAAGCTTACAAGCTGCCAAGCGACAAGCTGACGAAGACCGTTCAATGTTCAGGGTTAGAATAGGATTAAGGGTTAAGGATTACCCCTTACCTTCACTATTCACCTAGGTTGCCTATTTATCTATTGACCTTTTCACCTATTCACCTCTCGTCTCTTACCCCTTGCCTCGCTTTTTTACGACCGCCATTGACTCCGAGGCGCTAAATCTTTTAAACTTAAAGCCTCTGTCAGTTCAGACTCCTTCAGGGTATTAACCTTCGGACGTAGTTTGGCGAAGAGGACTTAAATTGACTGTGAGGTATTAAACCATGTCTGATGAAAATATCGAAAATCCTACTGAGGTAAATAATCCGGCCAGGGCCACCGTTGCCGTCGAGGCGAAAGAGAATTTCGCCGAGCTTCTCGAAAAGAGTTCGGGCCTGCAGGAGAGACTTGCTCCGGGACAGAAGGTCAGGGCGAGCGTGGTCAGCATATCCGGCGACCTCGTCTATATCGATCTCGGCGGCAAGAGTGAAGGAGTGATCGACCTTGCAGAATTGACGAACGAAGACGGCGGCTTTTCCGTGAAGGTCGGGGATGAAATAGAGGCATACTACGTCAACGTCAGGGACGGGGTCAGGAGAATGACGACGCTTGTCAACGGATACTCTGCCGCCACCCTCGGCGCTCTCCGCGACGCCTTTGATGCGGGAGTGGCAGTAACCGGGACCGTCAAGCGCGAGGTCAAGGGCGGATTTGAGGTATCGGTCGGCGAGGTGAGGTGCTTCTGTCCCTTTTCCCAGATCGATCTGAAGGGCGGCCGTGAAGGCGGCCTGTTCCTCGGCAGGTCCTTCCCGTTTAAGGTCCTTGAGTTCGAGGAGAATGGAAAGAACGTGATTCTTTCCCGAAGAGCGTTGCTCGAGGAAGAGAGAAGGGCAAAAGTCGGCAAGCTCAGAGAATCGCTGTCGGTGGGCATGGATATCAGCGCAACTGTCAGGTCAATACAGAATTTCGGGACCTTCGTGGACCTCGGCGGGGTCGACGGGCTGATCCCGGCAAGCGAGGTTTCATGGGACCGCTCGAAGAGGCCCGAGGATGTGCTGACGGTCGGGCAGGAAGTGACCGTGAGGATAATCGCCCTCGACTGGGAGAAGAATCGCCTGACCCTAAGCCTTAAGGCACTTGAGGCGGACCCCTGGGCCGGGGTTGCGGAAAGATATCATGTCGACTCGAGGGTGAACGGCACCATTGTACGGCTTGCGCCGTTCGGCGTATTCGTCAGACTCGAACCCGGTGTCGAAGGCCTTATCCATATATCCAACCTCGGTGCCGGCAGACGGATCAACCACCCCAGGGAGGTGGTAGAGGCCGGCCGGGAGGTCGAGGTGTATGTGCTCGGCGTTGACCCCGAAAACCGCAAGATCTCACTTTCGATGCAGCCTAAGCCGGTCCCCAAGGTCGTGGTGCTGCCGGAGGTCGGGACTCTGATGGAGGGTACGGTCGACAAGGTGATGCCGTTCGGGATCTTCGTGAAGCTGCAGGGCGGGCTCTCCGGCCTCATCCCCAACTCCGAAATAGGCGCCACCGACGGCGCAGACCCCAAACGCATGTTCGCCTCAGGGACCGCAATACAGACGATCGTGGCCGATGTTGAGCAGCAGAGCGGCAAGATCAGGCTCAGCCGCAAGGCGGTGCTGGACAAAAAAACCAAAGAGGAATACGCCGAGTACGTCGGCACGGTCAAGCAGGCTGACAGCGGGTCCTCAGGGCTCGGGAGCCTCGGCGATATCCTCAAGGCGAAACTCGAGGAAAAGAAACTCGCGGGATAAGAAGGTTTTAAGCTTTAGGTATCGGGTCTTTTTCCTAAAACCTAACACCTGAAACGTTACGCCTTCACCCCCACTTCGATCATCTTCTTCTTTATCTCCCTGATCCGGTCCCTGATCGCTGCGGCCCTCTCGAAGTCGAGCTCCTTTGCCGCGGCCTTCATTTCCTGTTCGAGCCGCTTCAGCGTCTCGTCGTCGAGGCTGTATTCCGCTGTTTCTTCTGCAGCAGCGGTCACCGTCCAATAATCTGATTCGTAGATCGAGCTGACGATGTCCTTGATGCTGCTCTTTATCGTCTCGGGGGTGATCTTCATCTTCCGGTTGTAAGCTTCCTGTATCTCCCGCCGCCTGGTTGTCTCGCCGATAGCCTTTTTGAGCGAACCGGTCATGACGTCGGCATAAAAGATCACCTCGCCATGCACGTTTCTGGCCGCCCTTCCCGTCGTCTGAATGAGCGAACGCTCGGAGCGCAGGAAGCCTTCCTTGTCGGCATCCAGGATCGCGACGAGAGACACCTCAGGCAGGTCGAGCCCCTCCCTCAGGAGGTTGACGCCGACCAGCACGTCGAATTTGCCGAGCCTCAGGTCCCTGATGATCTCTACCCGCTGAAGCGTGTCGATGTCCGAATGGAGATAACGCGCCCTTATGCCCAGTTCGGTGTAGTAGTCGGTCAGGTCCTCGGCCATTTTTTTAGTGAGGGTGGTCACGAGTACCCGTTCCTCTGCCGCGACCCTCTTTCGTATCTCGGCCAGGAGGTCATCGACCTGGCCTGCTACCGGCCGCACCGTCGGCTTCGGATCGGTAAGGCCGGTGGGACGGATGATCTGTTCGACGACCCCGCCGCCGGCCTTTTCGATCTCATAGAGACTCGGGGTCGCGGAGACATACACCGCCTGCACCACCCTTCGTTCGAACTCCTCGAACCTCAGAGGCCGGTTGTCGAGCGCCGATGGCAGTCTGAAGCCGAAGTCTATGAGTGTCTGTTTCCGCGAGCGGTCTCCTTCATACATCCCCCTGATCTGGGGAACGGTCGCATGGGACTCGTCGATCACGACAAGGAAATCATCCGGGAAATAATCGATCAGCGTGTAGGGAGGATCGCCGGCTGCCCGGCCGCTAAGGTGCCTCGAATAATTCTCTATGCCGTGGCAGTAGCCGAACTCCTTCAGCATCTCCATGTCGAACCTGGTCCGCTCCTCGATCCTCCTCGCCTCGGCAATCTTGCCCTGCTGCAGGAACCTTTCGGCGCAGTCCTTCATCTCCTTCTCGATGCCGACCATCGCGGCTTCGAGCCTGTCCTTCGGCGTGAGCCAGTGGCTGTTCGGGAAGATGGCGGTCTTGTCGATCTTCCTCATCCTGCGGCCCGTCAGCGGGTCGATTTCGCTCAGGGAGTCTATGGCGTCCCCAAAGAATTCGACCCGCACTACCTTGTCGAGCGAGAAGGACGGAAAGATGTCTACGATGTCCCCCCTCACCCTGAAGCAGCCCCTCTTGAAGTCTGCATCCGCCCTGACAAACTGCATCTCGACCAGTCTGCCGAGTATCTCGTCCCGCTCCGCGGTCATCCCCTCTTCGAGTTGGAGGTGCATCTCCATGTAGTCCTTGGGAGAGCCGATGCCGTAGATGCAGGAGACCGAAGCCACGACCACGACGTCCCTCCGTTCGAGCACCGCCCTTGTTGCCGAATGCCTCAGCCTGTCGATGTCGTCGTTGATCATCGCGTCTTTTTCGATGTAAGTGTCCGTTGTCGGGATGTAGGCCTCGGGCTGGTAATAATCGTAATAGCTGACGAAGAACTCTACCGCATTGTCCGGAAAGAGCTCTCTGAATTCGCCGTATAGCTGTGCCGCAAGGGTCTTGTTGTGGGCGATGACAAGGGTCGGCCTCCTCACGTTCGCGATGACATTCGCGACCGTGAAGGTCTTCCCCGATCCGGTCACGCCGAGGAGGACCTGGTGCTTTTCTCCATTCAGGACCCCCCTGGTAAGTTCCTCTATCGCGCGGGGCTGGTCCCCCTTCGGACTGAACTCTGAGTTGAGACGAAAATCGGACACATTAGCTCCGTTAAAGGTTAAAGGCTGACCTTTGCCTTTCCTTTTAATTTTTTACCTTTCACCTTTACCTTTCACTTTTCACTATCTTTCATCCCATCAGTATCAGGGGGCTTTTGAATAGCTCGTTCCGCTGTGCCGACCTGACAGTATTTTCGAGCAGCATCGCAATCGTGACCGGCCCGACTCCTCCGGGGACAGGCGTGATCAGAGACGCTTTTTTCGATACTGACTTAAAATCGACATCCCCTGTGATCGAGCCGTTCTTGAGCACGTTTATCCCGATGTCCACAACAACCGCTCCTTTTTTCACCATCCCTGCCTTAATGAGTCCGGCCCTCCCGGTCGCCGAGCAGAGGATGTCCGCCTGTTTCGTCATGGCGGTGAGGTTTGCCGTTTCCCTATGGCAGACCGTGACAGTCGCCTCTTTTGCGAGGAACATCGATGAGAGGGGCTTGCCGACGGCAAGGCTCTTGCCGATGATGACCGCATGCCTTCCCCTGATCTGGACCCTGTAGTGCTCCAGAAGCCTGATGACACCGAAGGGCGTGCAGGGAAGAAAACTCCATATGGAAGGGATGACCCTCGACTCCTGGTCCGCGTCGGCCGTGCCCTTCTTGAAGAGCTGGAACGTCGATTCGTCCGCCGCGAGTCTTCCGACCGATATCGCTCCGAGGCCGTCGATGTCCTTCTCCGGGACTATGTGGTTGATGATCCTCCGCGCGTTCATATGTCCCGGCAGGGGCATGAGTACGAGAAGACCATGTATCCTTTCGTCAATGTTGATCTTGTTGACGAGATTGAGGATCTCGTTCAGGGTGACCGTCGAGGGCAGCATGAATTCGTATGCCGTCACCCCGGTTTTTTTGCATGCGCTCAGCGTGGCCCGAAAATACTGGACCGTTGCGGGGTTGTCACCCACCAGAAGGAGCGCGAGGCCCACGTCGACGCCGATCTTGTTCAGCGTCTCTACCTCTTTCCTTACGTCCGTCTTGATCTCTTCGGCCAGTTTCCTGCCGTCAAGGATAGTTGCCATGGATGCCTCCTCAGGCTTTTGGAATGGTACGTCTTTAATTATAACAGGCGAACAGGCTTGTCAGCTTTTCATCGCTTCGAGGAACGCGCCGGTATCAGAAAGGTCCTCGAAGACCAGGTCCGCGCCGGCGTCGCGGAGCGCTGCGGAAGAATACGGGCCGGTTGCGACCGCCACCGCTTTTGCCCCATAAGGCTTTGCGCAGTCGATGTCCCGCGGGGTGTCGCCGATGACGACGCAGTCTCTGAAGTCCATCTTGAGAGACTCCGTCTTCTCAAGTTTGCCGACCGCGACGGGAAGCAGCTTGTTCCTGTCTTCGGAGTCGTCGCCGAAGGCCCCGAGCCGGAAATAAGAATAGAGGTCATAAGCCTCGAGCTTTATGCGGGCGCCTTCGCTGATATTGCCGGTAAGAAGGCCGAGGATGTTCTCCCTGCCCGATGCCAGGGCGTCGAGGGCGGCCCGTATCCCGGGTTTTACGTGGCCCTTCCGGGAGCGGACGTTCTCCGCGAGGTATCTGATATATGCCCTGAAGAATTCCGGGGTTTCGCCGTTTGTATGGGAGATGCCGTACAGGGCGAGACCCTCCTTCAATATCTGTACGTCGGTCTTTCCCGCCATGCTCACCGTGCGGAAGGCGTCTGCAACCGAAAAAATCTCTTCGAATGCAAGGTTTAGTGCGTTTGATCCTGCGCCGCCGGAGTCGATCAGCGTGCCGTCTATGTCGAAGAGGATGAACTTCATAATTTTAACGATAACCGTTGCGAAAGCGCGATGTCAACAAAGCCCGGTACATTTAGCATAGGTACAATTTATCTTTGAAAATAGGATAATTCCGGTGTCTTTTTTCTTAAAGTACTTTATATAAAAAGTGCCTTTCCCTGTTGACAAAAAATGTGCGCGTGTTATATGATTCTCGCATCTATTAAGGGAATAGATATTTTTCGAATACAGAGGGAGGGTAACGATGAAGATTAAAGGGGAGATTATTTTAGTGGCGGCAATAGCGAGCGCTGTCATTATATTTTCGGCGATAGCGGCGTCTGCCCAGGGCATAATGGTCATCGGCGAGGCGAGGATGACCGGGAAGTCATTCCTCAAGTCGGCCGACGAACGGTGGTTGCCCGCGCCCACCACCTATCCGGTTGTCCAGGACACCTCGATCAGGACCGGGGAAGGTTCGGCAGCGATCTACTTCAAAGACGGTTCGAGGGTCTCTTTTCCCAGGGACTCCGAGGGGGTTATCAGCGGTTCTCAATACCAGTACTCGATCGACCTCGTGAGGGGCCGGATCGCCTTCAACATCGCACCCGGGGCCTCGCTGTCCGTGGGGGCAGGATCGGCTTCCATACTCATCGACAACAATAAGAAGATCGTGCGGAAGGTTTCTTACGAAACGCCGGAGCATATGCGCGGCGTCGTCACCCTCGGCAAGAACGGCTTAGAGGTCCGGAGCATTGCGGGGATGGTTTCGGTCGGCATCAACTCCTCCATGGTCAGGGACCTGAAGGCAGGAGAAGCGATTGTGATCAATCCTGACAATACGTACCGTGTGATCACGGCGCAGGCGGTGGAAGACACGGAACATGAGGGAAAGAAGAAGGCGGCTGCTGCTGTGCTCCCGGATTCGTCCGGCACGGCTCCTGTTCTGTCCTCCAGCGGGGCAGGGATGGCGCAGGCCGGAATTCTGCTCGGCTTCAGCGGAGGCCTTGCGTACGTGATTAAGGAAGGCTTCAGCGGCTCTTCCGGTTTTGCGAGTCCGTCAAGTCCCGGTGCGCAGAGAATAAGGTAAGATTTGCGATAAGACATAATGCTCCGTTTTGTTAGGTTGTTCCTCTTATTTGTGATCATGCTGGCGTTTTCGGCGTGCGGCGGGGGCTACGCTTCAAAAACGCCGCCTGTCGCCGACCTTCAGGCGCAGAAAAAGACCGACAGGCTGAACGAGGCGCTCATCATGAGCGCTGCCGCGGCTTCGCAAAGACCGCTCTCCGAGGGCTATCGTATCGGGCCTGAGGACATACTTGATATCGACGCCTACAATCTGGATGAGCTCAAGAAGACGGTGCGGGTGAACGCTTTGGGCGAGATCGCCCTGCCGCTGGTCGGTGTCCTGCGGGTGAAGGGCATGACCCCCTCGCAGGTCGAGAGGGAGATAACTAAGAGACTCGACCGTTACGTCGAACAGACAGTCGTAAATGTGACGGTGAAGGAATTCCGCAGCCAGAGGATCTCGGTCGTCGGCGCAGTCAAGAACCCCCAGGTCTTCGCGATCACCGGACAGCGGTATCTCCTCGATACCCTTATGATGGCGGGAGGGCTGGCGGACGAGGCGGGAAGGGTATGCTACATCATCAGGCAGGTGCGGACGGGCGAAACCGGCAAGCCTGTGGAAGAAGGCGCAAAGCCCCGCTCAGAGACTATCATCATCGACCTCGACGAACTTCTCATCAAGGGCAACTATGCGCTCAACGTCCCGGTCTATGCCAACGACATCGTAAATGTGCCGAGAGGGGGGATATTCTTCGTCGACGGCGAGGTGAACGCGCCGGGGTCGTACACGCTTTCCGGCAAGATGACCCTGGTGCAGGCGATTACGATGGCCAAGGGCGTAAGCCCCGAGGCCCAGCTGGGCGACGTGAGGATATTCAGGGACAACGGCAAGGGAGAGAGGGATGTCATCTCCGCAGACTACGGAGACATACGCGACGGAAAGAAACCGGACATCCTGCTTGAAGAAAACGATATCATCATCGTCCCCAAGAGCGGGCTGAAAAGCTTTTTCGGGTCGTTCATGAACACGGTGCGGGGGTTCGTTTCCCTCGGGACCTATACGGTCGTCAAGTAAATGGCTAACCAGCTAACAGGCTGACAGGCCGGCCGGCGGTAAAATAGATGGCTGAAGAAGATAACATAAGACAGGCAGAGGATGCGAGCCGGGCGCTCGACAGGCCCAGGGAGTTCCCTGTCGCCGCTGCCGGCGGCTATTACGGCTATCAGGAAGAGGAGATACACCTCAGAGACTATCTCAGCATAGTGCTGAGGAGAAAGTGGATCGTGATCACCTTCTTTGTCGCGGTCGTCGCGACTGTGGTGATCGGGACCTTCATGATGAAGCCGCTCTACAAGGCGTCGTCCACCCTCAAGATCGACAAGGAAAATTCGAACGTCATCCTCTTCAAGGACAGTTACGCGCTCGAGAATGTCGACGAAAAATATTACCAGACGCAGTACCAGATGCTCCGCTCGCGGAACCTCGCGAAGCGCGTCATCCGGCAGATGAGGCTCGACAAGAATTCCGAGTTTACTGGAAAGAGCGCGGTATTGCCGCCCCCGGGCCTACTGAAGCGGCAGGGGTCCGTCACGGAAGACGGCATCTCAGCCTCGCTGGTCGACGGCTTCATCAAAAGGATCGAGGTGAAGCCCGAGCCGAAGTCGAGTCTGGTAAGCGTCGGCTTTGTTTCCTATAACCCTGAACTCGCTGCCAGCGTCACGAATGCTATCGCGAAGTCGTTCATCGAACTGAACATCGAATCGAAATTCGAGGCGACCCAGCAGGCCAGGGCATGGCTCGAAAACCAGCTCGAGATCATGAAGGGGAAGCTGGAGCAGGCCGAAGAGAAACTGAACCAGTATGCCGGCCGGAACGAGATCATCTTTCTCGACAAAGGGGTCGATAAGGACGGCAAGGATGCCGGCGGCGAGAATATCGTCGCAAAGAGGCTTGCGGACCTGTCTCAGGACCTGACGGCCGCGACCTCCGACAGGATCAGCAAAGAGGCGCTCTACAACGAACTGAAGTCGGGAGATTCCGCCTCGAGTTCCTCGGTGATGGCCAACTCCCTGGTGCAGTCCATGATCAAAGACCTTGCCGGCCTCGAATCCGAATACAACCAGAACCTGACGGTCTATAAGGCCGACTACCCGAAGATGGTCAGGCTGAAGGAGCATATCGACCAGCTGCGAAAGAGGATCGACCTCGAGACAAAGAAGGTCGTCGTGAGCATCAGGAAGGACTACGATGCTGCAATGAGGCGCGAGAATTATCTCAAGGCCGCATTCGAAAAACAGAAGAAAGACGCCCTCGACCTCAACAGCCGCTCGGTCCAGTACCAGATACTCAAGCGGGAGGCGGACACGAACAGGGAGCTCTATAACGGTCTCCTGCAGAGGATGAAGGAGACCGGGATCTCGGCGAGCATCACCGCCTCGAACATACAGATCATCGACCCTGCCGAGGTGCCGAAGTCGCCCTTCAAGCCGAACAAGAAGCTCAATTTCATGCTCGCCCTGATGGTGGGGCTCTTCGGCGGAGTGGGGCTCGCCTTCCTCGCCGAATATCTCGACAACACGATAAAGACGCCGGAGGACATCGAAAAGAGGATCCTGATGCCCTCCCTGGGGCTTGTCCCGCACTGCAGTGTAAAGGATGCCGGCGGGGCCGTCGAACTGCTTTCTCATTCCAGCGGCAACACGCATCTCGGCGAGGCCTACTCTTCGCTCAGGACGTTCCTCCTCTTTTCGAGCGCGGGCAAGCCGCCGAAGGTGATGATGGTGACGAGCGCCAGGCGGGAGGAAGGAAAGACGACGACGTCGGTGAATACCGCGATAAGTCTGACGAAGTCCGACGCAAAGGTGCTTCTGGTGGATGCCGATATGCGGAGGCCGAGACTGCATAAGATATTCAAGGTCCCCAATACCGTCGGACTCTCCTCGTTCCTCTCCGGCAACAGGGAGTTCAGCGCTGAGCTTCTCAAGCCGACAGGGGTGCCTAACCTTCATGTCATGACCTCGGGTCCGCTTCCGCCCAATCCCGCCGAACTCCTCGGTTCCTACCGGTTGAAGGAGCTGATCGACGGGCTGTACACCCTGTATAACTTCATCGTGATCGATACCCCGCCGGTACTCGGACTTGCCGACGCGGTGGTGGCGAGCACCCAGACAGAGGGCGTAATCATGGTGGTGAGGTCCGGCAAGACGCCGCGTGAGGCGGCACAGCAGGCCAAGAAGGTCCTCGAGAGCGTCAATGCGAAGCTCCTGGGAGTTGTCCTGAACGCGATCAACGAGTCCCATCTGAAGTACGGCTACTACTCTTACTACAATTACTACTCCCAGAATTACGGAAGTAATGAAGATAAGTAAAGGCGGCGCAGGCCGGAAACGGCCGTCTCCCGGTTTATTTATAACGCTTGTTTCGGTCATTCTGTACTGCCTTCTGGTCTGGCTCACGGTCAGGCCGGTTGCGGGATGGTATGCTGTCGGCAAGGCCGATAAGAAGGGGCTGATCAAGGCCGCCAGGTACGACAGCGGCAATGCCGTCTATCCCTACCTGCTCGGAAGATACTACTCCCTCAACCTCGAAAACCCCGACCCGGCGAGGGCGATCTCGTATTACCGGCGTGCGCTGGCGCTCAGCCCCCTGCAGCCCGGAGCATGGGTCGGCCTGTCGAGGTCGCTGCTGAACGAGGGCAGGACTTCAGAGGCGGAATACGCCCTTGAAAGGGCGGTGCTCCTCAACCCTTCCGACGGGAACCTGATGTGGAAAGCCTCCACCTTCTGGCTGATGAACGGGAACGTCGACAAGGCGGTCGCCGCCCTCAGGAGATTCATCCTGATCGACCCTGAAGGCCAATTGTCCGTGTACGACCTCTGCTGGAAGCTCAAGCTCGATAACTCATATCTGCTGCGGAACCTCCTGCCCCATGAATACCCTTACGAGCGGAAGTACCTTGAGTACCTGATCGCTGCGAAGAAGCCGGCCGAGGCGGAAGAGGTATGGGACCTCATCGACAAGAACACCGTCGACCGGGACCTGTTCGTAAGATATGTGAATTTTCTGATCGACGGAGGTCTCTACGACAGGGCGGAGAAGGACTGGAGACAGGTCGCTATAAAGGCCGTGGGGCTGAAGAGCGGCGGGTCCCTTCCGCTCATCTGGGACCCGGATTTCGAAAACGAAATACTGAACGGGGGGTTCGACTGGTCCATCGGCGGGGCCGCCGGGGTCGACGTCTTCATCGACGACTCGGTTCATGTGACCGGAAACCGTTCCCTCGGGGTAAGCTTCAACGGGGAGGAGAACCCGGATGTGACGATCGCCAGGCAGGTGGTGAGGACCAGGCCGGGGGCAAGGTATACGCTCAGGGCATACGTCAAGACGAATTCCCTTACGACGACCAACGGGATATTCCTCTCGGTGGAAGGACATCGCTGCACCGGCCTCAGCCGGCGGTCCGATACGGTCAGCGGCACGAATTTCTGGAGGGAGGTGACGGTCGATTTCGAAGTCCCCCAGGACTGCTATGCGGCGATCGTCAAGATAAGGAGAGAGAGGTCGAATAAACTTGATAACAAAATTGCTGGTACTGCATGGATAGACGGTCTGAGCCTGAAAGAGCAGGCGGGGACCGTGACGACCGCCTCCGGAAAGCCTTAGGGGTCATCCTCAGGTCTTACAAGGGTGAGGCGCCGGATACGGTCTACCGGGACGCGACCGACTGTTTCGACAGTCTCATCGAGATTTCCCACGGAGGCGACGAGGTGAGAGATTTTGCCCTTCGCAGCGAAATCGACCTCAAGTACCTTGTAGACGGCGCGAACTTCGTCATCTCGATGCTGCACTTCAATCCGGATAACAACTTTTATGTGACGCTCGGGATTTCCGGAAAGGCCTCCGCAGATGAGATCAGGGAGAGGTGGAAAAAACTGATGCTCCTCTATCATCCGGACCGGCAGGCGGACAATATAGAATGGTTCGCCGAACGGGCTAAGAAGGTGAACGAGGCATACAGCACACTGAAGGACGCCCTGAAGAGGGCGGCCTTTGACAAAAAGCTTGCTGAAGATTCCTTCAGACGGCAATCTTCAAGGCTGCGCGCAGCGGCCCCCGCCAGGGCCGGGATGCACCGTGTAGCCACGCACCATTCGGTCAGGCGCGGAAGTTCCTCCGGTAAGGGAGCAAATCTCCGCAGGTACCTGCCTGTGGTGATCGTGGTCTGCTATATCGCAGTTGCCGCCGTATTTATCGCCTACATGAATTCGCCTAACAAGTCGGCTTCCCTCGAGTCCGAACTCCAACCGGTCAGGGACGCCGTGATATCAACGTCGTCAGTGCCGGTACCTCCTCCGTCCGGTGCAGAAGGCGGGGCACTGGGAATGAGGACCGCAGAGAAGCCCGCTGCGGATAATGAGCGGAAGGCTGCCGCCGGGAAAATACCTCTGAACGGTCCCGCACGGGATACCTCGGCTTCCCAAAAACATGCGGGCCCGCTGGAACAGGGCATCCCGCTTCACGCGGCAAATGAGCCTGCGCCTGCAAAGGAAGAGACGCCAGGCAGGCACGCGGCAGGGCAGGCGGCCCCTCTTCAGCAGAAGAAGACTGTCATGACTGAAGTTTCCACGGAGAGAAACATTGAAGAAGAAAGGAAGAAGGAACCGCAGGCGGAGGCGGCCCCTGTCGTTACAAGGAGCGAGGTCGAGGATTTCCTGAGGCGATACACCGAGAGTTATAAGGGCGCGAGGCTCGACGAATTTCTGAAATTTTTTTCGAAGAGGGCGATCGAAAACGGCAGGATGGGCTACGCGATGATACGGGATTCTTATAAGAGGACCTTTTCGGCCAGGATCGCCATGTACCAGCTCAATAACGTTGTGATAAGGATAGACGGCAGGAACGC
>JAKAIZ010000022.1:24851-26817 GCA_021814065.1 Nitrospirota bacterium
GACATCCTCTCCGGCATCCTCATCCTCTCCGCCCTTCTCTTCGGGTCTGTCGAGGTCTGGTCCTCGTCGCTCATTCTTTTTATGGTCTTTACTCTCGGACTTTCCTGGGTCCTGCGGGGGGAGTTAGTCAGACATGAGACGACCCGGCAGGAAAAAATACTCCTCGCGGTGCCTGCGGCCCTGATCGCCTACGGGCTTGTCCAGATCGTGCCGCTTCCCCAGGCGATTGTCGGTGTCCTGAGTCCGGCCGCGTACAGGGTCTACCGGTATTATTCGGTCGGCGCCGCCGGCTTCATGCCCCTCAGCCTCGACACCTACCGGACCACGATCGAGCTGCTCAGGGAGACGGCTGCCCTGATCGTATTCCTGATCGTGGTAAAGAGCGGCAGGGAGACGGGCGTCCTGAGGCGGATGATGAGGTATCTCGTGGTCGCCGGTTTCTGCATCTCGATGTTCGCGATCATACAGAAGGCGACCTGGAACGGCGATATCTACTGGTTCAGGGAGCTTTCTCTCGGTGGCGAGCCGTTCGGCCCTTTCGTCAACAGGAACCACTTTGCCGGGTTCATCGGGATGATCGTCCCGCTCGGCCTCGGGCTCGCGCTGACCGAGCGGCAGAAGGAGAAGAAAGTGCTCTTCGGTTTTCTGTCGGTCGTGATGGCAGTCGCCCTCTGTTTTTCGCTCTCCCGGGGCGGTATAACCGGGTTTTTCGCCGGCGTCGCCATGTTCGCCTTTTTGGTCGGCAAAGACAAGGTGCAGAAGAGGGGCGTCTGGCTGGTAGGTCTCTTCCTGATCGTGCTGCTGACCTATCTCCTGTATCTCGGCGTGGCGCCTATCGTAACGAGATTTTACAGCACCGACATCACAACCGAACAGCGGCTCACGGTATGGACCGCGACCATAGGGGCGATCAGGGACTACTGGTTCGCCGGCTCGGGTGCGGGCACCTATATCGACCTCTTCCCTCTCTATTCGCCTGCAGGGGTGCAGAGCATCTATGACCACGCCCATAACGACTACCTCGAATTCATCCTCGAAAACGGCGCGGTCGGCACTCTCATTCTCGGCGCGTTTGCCGTCCTCGTCCTGCTGGCGGTATCGAGGAGGAAAATACACGGGAGGAATGCGACGATGAGAATTGCAGCCCTCTCGTCGGTCTTTTCTATGGCGGTGCACAGCGTCTTCGACTTCAACCTCCATATCCTGTCGAACCTGCTTCTCTTTGCCTGCGTGCTGGGAATGGCGGTCGGACTGTCCTATGGGAGCGATGAACAAGAAGCAAGGGGTAAGGAACATAAGAGAGGTAAGGAGTGAGGCGCTTGTGGGCTTGTTAGCCTGTCGGCCTGTCAGCCTGTCAGCTTGCCGGCTTGCAGGCTTGTCAGCTTGTCTGCTTGTCTGCTTGTTGGCTCCGGCCGGCTCTGCCTCCGGGAATCCGCCCGCGGAAGGGGTGAAGAAGGTGACGATCCTCAGGCAGGGGGGTGATCCGGCGCATTTCAAGGTAGAGGTCGCACAGGATGGTCCGTCGATAAGGAAGGGCCTCTCCGGCAGGGAGTTCATGCCCGACGACCGGGGTATGCTCTTCATCCTCGGAGACAAGAGGTATTCCTTCTGGATGAAGGGGATGAGGTTTCCGATCGACGTTGTGACGTTCGACAGGGAAGGGACCGTGATAGAGGTAATCTCGGACCTCAGGCCGTGCGATAGGTGTCCTCTCGTCAAGCTGCCGCAGGAGGCAGCCGGCGTGCTCGAAATCAACGCCGGCCTGGCAAAGAAACTCGGCATCACAAAAGGCGACTGCCTCGAGATAAAGACAGGTAGAGATAAAGACCGGGTAAAGGTAAAGGCAGGTATACCCTAACGTTGCATAAAGTGTGTGTATTTAGGCCGTCATTCCCGCAGTCTTTAGGCGGGAATCCATTCTTAAGAAAACATGGATGCCCGACTGAGAACCTCGGGCATGACGGAA
>JAKAIZ010000192.1 GCA_021814065.1 Nitrospirota bacterium
CCCGCAAGCGCCTCACCATAAAGCAGAAGCCTTGTGAGCCTAAGTCTGCGCACGATAAGAAGGGCATAAAACCGGGTAAAGACATCATCGTGCCTCAAATAGTCCCCGACAATCGGCGAAACGGATTCCACAAGGTCCGGCCTTATCTCACTTATCCTCGCAATAGCCCTCAACACACCCCTCCGCAGGATCTCTTCATCGTGGAAAGAAACGATGATCGGCGCTATGTCGCAGAATTCGTCCGGACTGTTCCTCACTATCTCTCCGAGCATCTCAGGGGCGCTCCAGGGATTGTTCCCCGACTCCTCGCGCATCATCCAGAGGATCCTCTGCACAAGTCCTCTTACCCCGGCAGGATCGGCCTTTGCCCTTTCCCCCGCAATCAGCCCTATTGCCTCTATCGCCCGCCAGCTTACGACATCTTCCTTGTCATAGGTAAGGGAAATGAGGATTCTGAAAATTCCCCGGGTCCCCTTGGCGATATCAAGCAGCCTCGGGAAATCATTCTGTTTCAAACATTCGATTACTTCATTTCTTGTCGCCAAGCCTGCGCTTCCCCCGTTTGAATATTCCGGCCTTCTTCACAAGACCATCGGCCCATTCCGGCGTGCCGTATGCATGGACATGCGTGTAAGTGGCCAATACATTCTTATAACATACACCGTCCATCCCGTCTATAATACCCTGCCCCCGCGACATCCGAAAGGCAAAGCGCATTCCGTCTTTGTGCGCATAGTCGAGCACCCTGGAATAATGGAATTCATGCCCCTTCAGCACCGTCCCCCTTGCGTAAAAAGGGTTTGCGCGGCCCACTCTGACCACCGTATAGCCGTGTGCCTGAGGTTTGCTTTCAAGACTGAATGTAATAGGAAATACTCCGACCATAGGATATCTCTTTTTGCCCAGGAGCAATGACTTGCCCAGATACATCAGGCCGCCGCATTCCGCGTATACCGGGAGCCCTGCTTCGACAGCATCCAGGAGCGACCTGCGGAATGACAGGTTTTTGGCGAGTGCGATCGAATTGGTCTCGGGGAAGCCCCCGCCAATATAGAGGGCGTCGACATCCGGGAGCCTCTTCTCCGTCAGGGCACTGACTTCCACCAATCGCGCCCCCTTCCTCTCGAGCTCTTCGAAATTTTCCGGATAATAGAACTGGAAGGCAGAATCTCTGATGACCCCTATCGCAGGGCTTCCTGAGGAAATATCCGGCACCGGGACGGGCCGGCCGGCCGGCAGTCCCTTCCACGGCGCATCCTCTGCGACTTTCCTCAGTCCTTCGAGATCGACGTACTTCCTGGCGACTTCAGCAGCAAGAGAAATCGCCTTTCCCACGTCCGGATGCTCCTGAAACGAAGTGAGGCCCATATGTCTTTCCGAGAGAAGGATATCACGGAGTCTGGGGATGGCACCGAGGACGGGGACATCGCAGTAATTCCCGATGACGTCTCTGATGATTTTTTCATGCCTCGATCCCGCAACCTGGTTAAGCACCACCCCTTTTATTGCTACCTTTCTGTCGAACTTTCGCATGCCCAGCAACATCGCTCCCACGGTCCTCGTCGCCTTTGTGCAGTCGACGATGAGGACCACCGGAGATTTAAGGGCCTTGGAGAGTTCGGCGGTACTGAAGGTGCCTGCGGCGTCCATTCCATCGTACAGGCCCCTGTTCCCTTCTATAACGGCAACGTCCGCATCCCCGAAATGCGCGACGAAGGAGGTGCGGATTTTCTCGTTTCCCGTCAGGAATGGGTCCAGATTAAAGCAGGGGCGGCCTGCTGCCGCGGAGAGCCAGCCAGCGTCAATATAGTCAGGCCCTTTTTTGAAAGGCGCTACCGCCAAGCCTTCTTCTCTCCATGCGGCGATCAACCCGAGCGACAGCGTAGTCTTTCCGGATCCGCCCTTCAGACCGGCGATGATAATCCTCGGAAATGACGTTTTCATACTTTTACAATTTCTCCACGGCGTAGAATTTTCACGCGGCCGAAAAAAAAGAGGACCCCTGGTATATTGCCCAAATAAGAGAAGGATTATCAATCAACGGCTCTGAGGCAGAACCTTCCGCGCAGTGCGGGCTTCCGGGACAGCAAGATACAGAGGGGCCTAGGCCCCTCTGTTATGCACAATGGAGTAAATTCTTACTTTATGAGACCTTTTTCTCTCAGGTATTCTTCGCTCGGGATTTCGACTGAACTGGCGCCGCCGCCGTAGGAATACATGAGCCTTCCCACATCGATCATCGCCCTCATCGCCTTTTTGACATCATCAGGCGGTACGTTCTGTTCTGCGGAAACACCCTTAATAATATCTTTCTCTTTCAGCTTCTTTTTACCTTTTGCGGCCTCGCAGAAGGCAAATATCTTGTCTTGAAGTTCAGCTGTTTCCATACACCTTACCCCCGTGTTGAACGATATTTTTAATAATGGGGCGGCTCGCCAAGGCGAGCCGCCTCGTTCTCATTATACCACTACCACTTGAAGGTTGAAGCGGTCCTCATCGTGTCTCTCATAAACGTGAAGTCGTCGATCGACTGGAATGTAAATTCGATACCCGTAAGGGCGAAGAACCTCTCCCATCCGATCCTCTCGATCCACTCGCCCAACCTCTCATGTTTTCTTGCGTGCGAGGCATACACCTCAACGATGTGCTTCACCGCGGCAACGACCTTGGGCCATCTCGGCGGCTCATTGGAGATGTACGGGATAACGAGCTTGGAGAACTTCGGGTTTGACCTGAGGCTGTTGATCTTGCCGCCTACAACAATGGCGACTCCGTCACGCTCCGGGTTCTTGATGCTGATGGGCGGACATACGGTGAAGCAGTTGCCGCAATACATACATTTATCAGGATTGATCTTGACGCTCTTCTTGGCCGGATCCGGGCTTATCGCCCGGGTCGGGCACGAACCGATGACCGTCGGCAGTTCGCACATATTCTTGAATTTCTCATCGTCCACCACGGGCACCTTCGTATGGACCGCGACGATTGCGATATCGGAACAATGGACCGCGCCACACATATTCACGCAGCAGGCCACCGCGAGGCGTAATTTGTTCGGAAGTCTCTTGGACTCGAAATACTCGAACAGTTCGTCCATCATCGACTTCACGATACCGGATGCGTCGGTCGCAGCACTGTGGCAGTGGACCCAGCCCTGGGTATGGACGACGTTCGTGATGCCGTAGCCTATACCGCCCATCTTGAAGCCGCGGGCTGCAAGGTCCTTCTTTATCGGCTCGAGGTTCTTTTCGTCCGAAACGAGAAACTCCACGTTGTTTCTTGTTGTAAAGCGGAGATGACCTCCGCAGAATTTCTCTGCCACGTCGCAGATCTCGCGGATCGTGGCCGTTGATAAAATCCTCGGGGAAGCGACCCTGACCGTCCATAATTTATCGCCGCTTTCTGCCACATGGACCATGGTGCCGGGCGTAAGCACCTCATGATATTTCCATTTCCCGTAATTCTTGTCTATTACAGGCGGCATGAACTGCCTATAATGAGGTGGCCCTATGTCTGTTCTTCTCTGTGGTAATGCCATTTTATATCCTCCTTATAAAATAATATATTGAAGTTTAGAACCTGTACTTGCCCGTCTTCTTTTCTTCGGCTTCCTTCGCCTTGTAGGCGGCGATATCACCCTCGGTGTAGAACATGAACGGATCTTTCCTCGGCTCCTTGATCTGCTGCGGCAGAGGCGGTACGCCGATCGCCTCGAGGAATGACCTCATTCCCTTCACTTCGATAACCTCGCCGATTCTCTCTCTCGGCTTCCCGTTGTCATCCCACCAGTCCCATATCTTGCGGAGCAGTTCTTTCAGTTCTGTGTAAGGCGGCTCGAGTTTGATGAACGGAATGATAACCCAGGAAAGAAGCGAACCGACGACGATAGGGGCCTTGCTTCCCATACAGATTGTCGCTCCCCTTTCGCCGCTCGGCTTCAACGCCTTTGTCATCTTTGATATGCAGTGCATGCACCTGCTGCATTCAGCATTATCTATCTTGAGTTCCTTTCCGTCGTAGCTCATGCACTGTGTAGGACACATGCTTACGATTTCGGACATGATGTTCATGCCCTTCTTGGCATAATTCTGGACTTCTTTCTGGTCGATCAATATGTCGCCCTTCCAGGTCCCGATTATGGAGAAGTCCGAACGTGCGATTGAGGCAACGCAGTCACAGGCGCAGCCCGCTGCCTTTATCTTGAACTTGTAAGAAAACATCGGCCTGTGCAGCTCGTCCTGGAATTCCTGCGTTAAATTATAGACCAAGTCAAGGGTATCATAATTTGACCATTCGCAGCGGCCTGGCCCAACGCAGCAGCTCGGCGTCCTGAGGTCGGACCCAGAACCACCGAGGTCCCATCCGCGGGAGGAATACTCTGCGAATATCGTCTCAAGGGCATCGGTCTTTGTTCCGAGAAGCACGATATCACCCGTGGAACCGTGCATATTCGTCAGGCCGCTCCCGTATTTATCCCAGATGTCGCATATTTCCCTCAGTGCCTTGCTGGTATAAAAGAAACCGCTCGGCTGGTTCAACCTGACCGTGTGGAAATGCGCAACACCAGGAAATTCTTCCCCGAGTTCCGAATACCTTCCGATAATTCCACCACCATAGCCGAGGACACCGACAATTCCACCGTGCTTCCAGTAACCCATCTTCGTGGTGTAGCACTTCTCGAGATGTCCGACTGCATCGTTTGACATCTCGTTGTTCTTGCCGGCCTTCTTCATCTCGGTGACGAAGCTCGGCCATGGACCTTTTTCCAACTGATCGATCAACGGCGTATTATACTTCTTCATCTAAATCCTCCTTCTATGGTAATTTTTTTCGAAGCCCAAAAAAATAAATTTGCAGGCGCTAAAAAGCTTAAAACACCTCATATCTAATGGTCAAATAAAATAAATTAATCTGTTAATCATAATTATTTATTCATCTGCTACCGAAAAGATTAAATGCGGCCTCAAAAATGGTCTGCCGGCCATTTTTCTTATTTACTTTTCCCCCTCGCCAAGTGCTATACTTATCGAGTTTTTATACTAAATGAATACAGGGCAGGGGGAATGTATGCGCAGGTTAGCACTGGGTCTTTTTTTTCTGTTGATCACGACAGGTGTCGTGCTTGCACAGGAACTGCCGCTCGTCAGCAAGATCGAGATTCAGGGCCTGAAACGCATCGAAGAAGGGGCGATTAAGGCGAAAATTTCGCAGAAAATCGGGGAACCCGTCTCTGAAGACAAGATAAACGAAGATATCAAAGCGATCTTCAAGATGGGCTACTTTGACGACGTCAAGGTCGAGATTGAACCCTTCGAAGGAGGGGTAAAGCTTATCTATGACGTAAAGGAAAAACCGACGATCGTCAAAATTGACTTTCAGGGGAACAAAGAGATCGAAGACTCCAAGCTGAAAGAGAAGATCACCATAACTCCCGGCTCTATCGCCGACAGCGTGCTGATTCAGGACAATGCGCTCAAGCTCAAAAACTACTACGAAGAGGAAGGATACTGGCTTGCCAATGTGGTGCCCGTAATAAAAAGGTATTCCGCAAATGACGTAAGCCTGACCTACCAAATCGACGAAGGACCGAAGATAAAGATCAAAAAGATTATTATCGAGGGTAACCACCACATCTCCTCCTCCAAAATTAAGAAGGTGATGGAGACGAAGGAGTGGTGGCTCTTCTCATTCCTGTCGTCGTCGGGCTATTTCAAGAAGGCGCAGATGAACACGGATGTCGAAAAGATAAAAAATCTTTACTTCGACAACGGCTATATCAAGGCGGCGGTCGCCGAACCGGAGATCT
>JAKAIZ010000193.1 GCA_021814065.1 Nitrospirota bacterium
CGATGTCGACTCATCGCATCCTGGGGCTGAAGTAGGTCCCAAGGGTTCGGCTGTTCGCCGATTAAAGCGGTACGAGAGTTGGGTTCAGAACGTCGTGAGACAGTTCGGTCCCTATCTGTTGCAGGCGTAGGAGATTTGAGGGGAGCTGTCCTTAGTACGAGAGGACCGGGATGGACGCACCTCTGGTGTTCCGGTTGTCATGCCAATGGCAATGCCGGGTAGCTATGTGCGGAGAGGATAACCGCTGAAGGCATCTAAGCGGGAAGCCCACCCCAAGATGAGATCTCCCAGGGAGCAATCCCTCTAAAGGTCTGTGGTAGACTACCACGTCGATAGGCTGGAGGTGTAAGCGCAGTAATGCGTTCAGCTGACCAGTACTAATTGACCGTGTGTCTTGACCCTTATTTTACTTCTTCCCTCCTGTTGTCAAAAACAGGTTGACACGGATACGCTCTTTGATGTTATACTAACAATCTCGGAAATAAAGTTTCCGGTGGTTTTGCTGGAGGGGTCACACCCGTTCCCATTCCGAACACGGAAGTTAAGCTCTCCAAGGCCGATGATACTTGGACCGCGAGGTTCTGGGAAAGTAGGTAGCCGCCGGATTATAATAGAAGGCCCGGAAGAAATTCCGGGCCTTTTTTTGTGCGCCCGGCACGGGCGCATGCTTGGCGGTGTATATCCGGGATGGTGGTTGATCGCGCCGACCGGTAGATGTCCATATTGCCCCTTTTTTAACCGCAGTCGAAAATTCGCCGCCCAAACATATGATTGATCCCTATCTGAGTCTGAGATAGGACGACTCCGATGTCATTATCCTTAAGATGACAACAATAACACGGATATTTCGATCTATATGGCGCAAAATGGCCAAATCAACCCGTTCTGCGTATGTCTTTCGCGTTGCGCAATTATAGGTTCCGCAATAACCTATAACCAAGGAAGGATGAGATGAGGCTTTCGCGGACCCCAAGATTCGTGGGGCAGGAAGGAGGCGACGGTTATGGTACTCAAGATAGACAATAAGGAAAAAGAGGCATTAAAGCACGCTCTTGAAACGATTGATGATGAGTTGAAGACTGAACGGTTGAAGAGCGATGACAGGGAACTGAGGGAATGCCTGCGTGAGGATCAGTATCTGCTGGAAAGGATACTCCAGAAGGTAACGGCTATGAATTGAGTCGGAGCCGGCGGGAAAATTAAGGAGTCCCGGATGCGGAGAGAAGGTGAGGGATATGAAAGTGCTGTCTTGCAGAGACGTAGGCGTCAATTGCGACTATCAGGCGCGGGGCAAAACCGTCGACGAGGTTATCAAGAAGGCGACGGACCACGCCAAGAAAGACCATCACATTGATAAGGTGACAAAAGAGTATCTGGATTCATGGCGGAAGAAGGTCCATGATGTGTGACCCCGACTGCCATAGCGGCATGAGAGGAAAAAACTCTTATGCCGTTTTTTATCATGAATACGGAACCTTATGGAAGCAGGCCGATTGAAGCGATTGGCGGTAGCAACAGAATCTAAATGCGAAATGCGCGGCGGAAAGCCGTCCCGCCGCGCATCGTGAAAAATTATGCCTCGCAGCAGAGCCTTCTCATCCTCTTCTTCCCGTTGGGGGAGACGGCCAGTACGACTTCGACCTTTTTTCCGCAGTTGCTGCAGAAGTTGGATTTGCCCTTATTTTCCAGCCTCGCGCCGACGTCGGTCTTCGATTTCTTTTCACCTGCCATAATAGAACCTCCTTTCAATATTTATGATCCGGTATTGTTCGTTGTTTCAGAATTCAGCCGGCACGCACACCTTCGCGGTCTTGCGTAACGGGGTTATACATCCACAGCGACATCTAAAGCGGACCGTAGAATTTCACAAAACCCTTTACTATAATACCTTATGCTATATCTTGTCAATGGCTGATTGTTCGGTGGGGGAAGCCGGAAAATATCTCAGTCGCCTTCCGCAGGGGGCGCCATATGCCGTATTATCTTCCCTTCAACGAGATAGATTACCATTTCAGCGATGTTGGTGGCATGGTCAGCGAGGCGTTCCAGGTATTGCGCTACGAAGCTTATCTTCATGGCACGATACACAGTTGACGGGTCCTGCGCCATGAAAAAGGCGAGTTCTTTCAGGACCTCATGCTTGAGGTCATCCACTTCGTCGTCCCGCATGATGACGTCCATCGCAAGCCTCTTGTCTTTTCGCACAAAGGCGTCGAGCGCGTCCCTCATCATTCCCTGGGCGATCTCCCTCATACGCGGGATGTCGATATAAGGCTTCAGGATAGGCTCCTCATTCAACTCGATCGCCCGCTCGGCGATATTCACGGCGAGGTCACCCATCCTCTCTAAGTCGGTCGTGATCTTCATCGCGGTGGTAATGAAGCGGAGATCGCCGGCTTTCGGCTGCCTCAGGGCGATAAGGCGTATGGATTCCTCGTCGATCTCGACATCCAGCGTGTTGATCACCCGGTCGTTGTCGATCACCCGCTTGGCGACTGCGTTGTCCCTGTCCACGAGGGCCTGGATCGAATTTTTCAGCGCATCTTCCACCAGGGAGCCCATTTTCAGGATCTTCTCCTTCAACTGCTGTAATTCATCGTCGAAAACGGTCATTATCCGAACCTCCCGGTCACATAGTCTTCCGTCAGTTTTTCCGAAGGAGCTGTGAATATCCTGTCTGTCTTGTCGAATTCAATCAGTTCTCCGAGCATCAGAAACCCGGTCCAGTCTGATATCCTCGCCGCCTGCTGCATATTGTGGGTAACTATAACTATTGTCACCTCTTTTTTCAAGACCGCAGCCAGTTCTTCTATCTTCGCTGTCGAGATAGGATCGAGGGCGGATGTGGGCTCGTCAAAGAGCAGCACTTCGGGATTCACCGCCAATGCCCTTGCGATAACGAGCCTCTGCTGCTGCCCTCCCGAAAGCGCATACGCACTGGCGTTGAGCTTGTCCTTCACCTCGTCCCACAGCGCCGAATGCAATAGCGCCTTTTCGACCCTTTCCGAGAGGTCTGCCCTTTTTCTCACGCCCTTCAGCTTCAGTCCGTAGGCGATGTTGTCGAATATGCTCATCGGGAAGGGCGTCGGCTTCTGAAAGACCATCCCGACCCTGCTCCTGAGATCGATGAGATCAGTGCCGATGGAGAGAATATTATTCCCCTGAAAGATGATCTCCCCCTGGTACCGGTTCCCCGGATAAAGGTCATGCATACGGTTGAAACATCTGAGCAGGGTCGTCTTTCCGCAGCCCGAAGGGCCGATAAGTGATGTGACCGTGTTTTTGTAGACCGTCAGGTTTATTTTTTTGAGGGCATGGATATCCCCCGCGTAGTAGAAGTCGAGACCTTTGACCTCCAGCTCGATCTTTCCTGGCACTATTTGTACCTCCACCTTATGATGAGTCTTCCCGTAATGGTAAGGAGAAGAATGAATACCGTGATCACAAAGGCCGCAGCCCATGCCTGGGCGTGCCAGTTATCGTACGGCCCCATGGCATACTGAAAGATCGTCACCGTCAGTGAGGCCACCGGCTGTTTCATGTCCAGCGAAAAAAAAGAATTGTTGAAAGAGGTGAACAGCAGCGGCGCTGTCTCACCGGCTACCCGCGCAATAGAAAGAAGTATACCGGTAAGAATGCCGGTCGCCGCGCCCCGATAGACTACCTGGGTGATCACTTTGTAATAGGGCGCCCCGAGTGCAAAGGCAGCCTCGCGCAATGTCCACGGGACAAGCGACAGCATGTCTTCGGTGGTGCGCAATACCACCGGGATCATGATAATCGCCAGCGCGACGGCACCCGCCCAGCCGTTGAAATGACCAATAGGCCTGACAAGCACTGCATAGATGAAGGTACCTATAACGATCGAGGGAACACTGACCATTATATCTGCGAGGACGCTGATGAGTCGGGCGATCTTCCGACCCCTCGCATATTCGGCAAGGAAGGTCCCCCCCAGAACTCCGACAGGCACGCCGATCAACGTCGCGCATAGCGTAATCAGCAACTGGCCCACGAATGCGTTTCTCAGACCGCCTCCCTCTACCCCGGGTGGAGCAGGATCATTCAGAAAAAGGCTCAGTTTCAGCGCCTTGATGCCGTGAACGAGCACGTCACCCAAAATGAAGACCAGCCAGAACAGGCCCAAGAAAGCCGCGAGGGTGCTCAGCGTAAGCGCAATAAATCCTTCTGTTTTTCTTATCTGTTCTCTCGTCATCTGGAGTACTTCTTCTCCGCCCTCAGGAGAAAGAACTTGGCAATGGCAAGGGTGATAAAACTCATCACGAAAAGGACGAGCGCAAGATAGAACAGGGACGATAAATAGATATCTGTATCCGCCTCTGCGAACTCGTTTGCAAGGGTGACCGTGATCGTCGCTGCAGCGTCAAATAGGGACGTCGTGATCCTGTGGTTGTTCCCTAGGACGAATGCCACCGCCATTGTCTCTCCGAGTGCCCTTCCGAGGGAGAGAACGACCCCTCCGAACACGCCGAGTTTCGAATAGGGGATGACTACGTTTTTTACCACCTCCCATTTCGTAGCGCCGATCGCATATGCCGACTCCTTCACTACGGAGGGTGTGAGGTTGAATGAGTCCCTGGAAATACTTGCAGTGAAAGGGATGATCATGATGCTCAGGATCATGCTGGCTGTCAGGATATCGATGCCCATCGGAGTCCCCTGAAAGAGGATGCCCACAAGAGGTACGGCGCCGAAAATTTTCTTCAGGAAAGGCTCTATATGGTTGCTCATGATCGGCGAAAGGGTAAAAAGCCCCCACATGCCATAGATAATGCTAGGGATGGCGGCAAGAAGCTCGACCGCTGCGCCGATCGGACCTTTCAGGAAATTAGGGGAGATCTCGGTCACGAATATGGCGATGCCTATGGCGACAGGGATCGCGATGACCAGTGAAAGAAGGGTGGTGAAGGCGGTTCCATAAATATTGGTGAGCGCGCCGAAAGATTCTTTGACAGGGTCCCAATCGGTCGAAGAAAGGAATTTCCAGATGCCGAACTTTCCGATAGCAAGGGAAGACTCTGAGACAAGAACATAAAGAATCCCGATGATAAGCAAGATGACGGAAAATGACGCGGCCGCTGTTACAAGGGAAAAAATATTGTCGACAGGATTCTTTTTTGCTGTCCTCGGCATCAATCGACGCGCCTTTCCTCGAGATTAGAGAAGCAACGGGGCAGGTTACGATTACCAGCCTGCTCCGTTGCGCCGTTGCCCGATATTAAATACCGTTTGCCTTCCAATAGGCCCTGATTTTGTCTTTCAAGGATTTCGGCAGAGGCACGTACACAAGTTCTTTTGCCTTCTTGTCGCCGTTATTGAAGGCCCAGTCGAAGAATTTGACGACCTTCCTGTTACTGTCGGTCTTTTCTTTTGCGAGAAGGATAAATGTTGCACCCGCAATAGGCCAGGCTTGCTTGCCGGGGGCATTGACGAGCCAGAGATCAAAATGCTTTTTGGGGTCAAAATTCGCTGTAGCCGCCGCATCCTCAAAAGTCTTGAAATTCGGCTCTACAAAATTACCGGCTGGATTTTTGAGAAGCGTATATGCCAGCTTGTTCTGCTCTGCATAGGCGAATTCGACATAACCGATCGAGTTCGGTGTCCTTTTCGTATAATTTGCTACGCCCTCATTGCCCTTGCCGCCGATGCCTACGGGCCATTTAACCGATGTCCCCGCCCCCACCTTATTTTTCCACGCAGGACAGACGCCGCTAAGATAGTTGGTAAATATAGCGGTGGTTCCCGAGCCGTCCGACCTGTGGACAACATT
>JAKAIZ010000194.1 GCA_021814065.1 Nitrospirota bacterium
GGAGAAGCTTGTCGAAGCCGCCAGGAAGCCGAAGAACCACAGATACTCCGCGTCAAAGGGGATCACCCAGCTGAGGATGGCGATCAGTGAATGGTATAAGAGGAGATACGACGTCGAACTCGACCCGGAGTCAGAGGCTGTCGTGACGATCGGATCGAAGGAGGGGCTTTCGCATCTAGTTCTGGCGACGGTAGGTCCCGGCGACGTGGTGCTGACCCCGACTCCTGCCTATCCTATCCATCCATACAGCGTGATCATCGCCGGTGGCGAGGTGAGGACGGTGCCGATCGGGCCAGGCATAGACTATTTCGACGAGATGGAAAAGGCGTTCAAGATGACATGGCCGCGGCCGAAGATGCTGATCATCAACTTCCCTCACAACCCCACCACCCAGGTGGTGGATGGCCTGGACTTTTTCAAAAAGGTCGTGGATTTTGCGAAGGAGCATAAGGTCATCGTCCTGCACGACCTTGCCTATGCGGACCTCGTCTACGACAACTACAAAGCCCCGAGTTTTCTGCAGGTTCCGGGAGCGAAGGACGTGGGGGTCGAATTCTTCTCTCTCACCAAGAGCTATTCGATGGCGGGATGGAGGGTCGGCTTCTGCTGCGGCAGCAAGGAGATCGTCGGCGCGCTGATCAAGATCAAGAGCTATCTCGATTACGGCATGTTCCAGCCTATCCAGATCGCCAGTATCGTAGCCCTCCGCGGTCAGCAGGAATGCGTGGAGGATATCAGGGGCGTTTACGAGCGCAGAAGAAACGTGCTCGTCAAAGGACTCAGACAGGCGGGCTGGCCGATAGAACCTCCGAAGGCGACGATGTTCGCATGGGCCGAGATACCCGATCCGTTCAAGAAGATGGGGTCTCTCGAATTCTGCAAACTGCTTATCAACAAAGGCGGCGTGGCGGTATCTCCGGGCATAGGGTTCGGAGAGGGCGGCGACAACTTCGTGAGGTTCGCTCTCGTCGAAAATGAACACCGCATACGGCAGGCCACTGCCGGGATCAAGAGGGTGCTGAACAGATGATACATGTCGGGATAATAGGATTCGGGACGGTGGGCACGGGGACGGCGAGGATACTCCTCGGAAACAGGTCGATCCTCAAAGAGCGGACCGGGATAGACATCAACCTTAAAAAGATAGCGGATATCGATATCAAGAGGGACAGAGGACTCAAACTGCCGAAGGGTGTCCTTACGCCCAAGGCGGATGAACTGCTGAATGACCCGGAGATCGATATTGTCGTCGAACTGATCGGCGGTACTGCGATCGCAAAGGAGATGGTCCTGAAGGCTATCGACAAGGGGAAACACGTCGTGACCGCCAACAAGGCGCTCCTGGCGACCCACGGCCCCGAGATATTCAGGGCGGCCGGCAAACATAAGGTCGAGATTGGGTTCGAGGCCTCTGTAGCTGGGGGAATCCCGATCGTAAAAGTGGTGAGAGAAGGGCTCGTCGCCAACAGGATAAAGGCGGTATACGGCATCATCAACGGCACATCGAACTACATATTGACGAAGATGACAGAAGAAAAGGCGGAGTTTTCAGAGGTGCTGAAAGAGGCGCAGAAACTCGGGTATGCCGAGGCTGACCCGACGTATGACATCGAGGGGATCGATTCGGCGCACAAGCTGGCGATCCTTGCCTCTCTTTCCTACGGCTCCCAGTACAGCATCAGGGACGTCCACTGCGAAGGCATATCCTGGATCTCGCCGATGGATATCGAGTTCGCGCGTGAACTGGGTTACAAGATCAAGCTCCTCGCCATTGCGAAGGAGACAGACGGGAAGGTGGAGCTGCGCGTCCACCCGACCATGATACCGGAAGAATATCTCATTTCGAAGGTGGACGGGGTATTCAATGCGGTCTATGTCGAGGGCGATGCCGTCGGCTCGACCCTATATTACGGCCGCGGCGCCGGCGACATGCCTACCGGTAGCGCCGTGGTCGCGGATATCGCCGACATCTCAAGGAACATCGTCAACGGGGCCCACGGCCGGCTTTCCTTTTCGGTCTCGCGCAAGGCGAAGAACCTGATGAAGATGGAAGATGTCCGGTCGATGTACTACTTCAGGTTCTCGGCGCTCGATAAGCCCGGCGTACTCTCGAAGATATCCGGGATCCTCGGCAAATACAACATCAGCATTGTCTCGGTCATCCAGAAGGGCAGGCGCGAGGGCAAGGCGGTTCCGCTCGTCGTGCTCACTCACATGGCCCGCGAAAAGGACGTGGTCTCGGCGATCAGGGAGATCAACAGACTCTCGGTTGTTGCAGACAAGGCAGCGATCATACGCGTCGAAGGGCAGGAAAACGGTTAGACAGTACTACGTATGGTCAATTCCCATGTTTTCTTAAGAATGGATTCCCGCCTAAAGACTGCGGGAATGACGGCCTAAATACACACACTTTATGCAACGTTAGGGTTAAGCTGCGGCACCCCGAAAAAGGCCGCAACCATGCCGCCAACAAAAATTGGAGTGACGATATAAGTTTTTTACATTAAGACCTTCCTGACACTGCAGTTGTGAACTTTGCTTTCCGGTGATATCCTTTTTCTTAGGATGAATGGTGGCGTGGCAAATCAATCAGCAGGCATAAAATCACCGGAAGTTGCCGACAAGATAGTCCTCTATTTCGTGGAGCATGGAGTGCAGATCCTCACCGCTATTGTTATAATGGGTGTGGGCCTGTTTATTGCCCGCTGGGCCGGCAATGTCGTCTACCGATGGCTTAAGGCAAAAGCATTTGACGAGCCGGTCACTGTCCTCATTGTCAGGATCACCAAACTCCTGTTAATAGTTTTTATTGGGATCATGGCGCTCGGACAGATGGGGGTGCAGATAACTCCGCTCATAGCCGGGATCGGAGTGGCTGGTGTCGGCGCAAGCCTTGCGATGCAGGGGGTCCTGGGGAATCTCGTTGCCGGACTGACTATTATTTTCACAAAGCCATTTAAGATCGGAGAATATATCGAACTGCTCGGGGTATACGGGCAGGTTACCGAGATCGAATTATTCTCCACTACCCTGCTACATACCGACAACTCCCACGTTGTCGTCCCCAACAGGAAAATAGTGGGCGAAATACTCCACAATTACGGCAAGGTCAGACAGCTTGACCTTTCTGTCGGCATAGCCTACGGGACAGATCTCAGCGTGGCACTCTCCACCGTCAGTTCGATCCTCCGGCAAAACAGCCGCGTATTGAAAGAGCCTGCTCCTGTTATCGGGGTAGCTGCCCTCGGCGAATCATTTATTTCCTTGTCGATCAAGCCGTGGGTAAATGTGGATGATTTTGTTTTCGCCCAGGCTGAAATCTACCAGGCGGTTATTGAACGTTTCCGGGATAGACAGATCGAAATCCCGGGGCCCCGGCGGGCAGTCCGGCTTATCAACCAGCCCTCCTGAAGCCCAATCTTGTCGCCGGAGTTACACGCCTAAAATGATATGCGTCACAAAGCGCTGATGGTGGTACTTTGTTAAAAAGCATGCTAAGATGTGGTAAATATCGAGCATTCGTCAATATCTGTCGTAAAAGGAGGGAAGGACATGTTTAAAGAGTTCAGGGAATTTGCAATGCGGGGCAATGTCGTTGATATGGCTGTCGGCATAATAATCGGTGCTGCCTTCGGATCCATAGTCAATTCGCTGGTGGCCGATATCATTATGCCTCCTGTTGGGTTGCTCCTTGGCGATGTTGATTTTGCCAGCCTCTTCGCAGTCCTCAAAGAGGGCAAGGTCGCCGGCCCCTACGCTTCTCTTGCGGCAGCAAAGGCAGCCGGTGCGGTTACGATCAACTATGGGCTATTTATCAATACCATCATCAGTTTTCTCGTCATCGCCTTTGCTGTCTTTCTTGTTGTCCGCAGCATCAACAAGCTCAGAAGACAACAGGAAGCTGCGCCTGCAGCACCTGAAACCAAAGAATGTCCCTTTTGTCTTTCGGTCGTTCCTCTTAAGGCTGTTCGCTGCGGCCACTGTACTTCCGAACTCAAGACCCCATGAGCGTTTATGGGTGAGCCTGGAAGCAGGATGAATATGATAGGGGCAGGGATTAACCTTAATGAGGAGGAGAGAATATGAAAAGGATATTTCTTATTATTCTGATCTTGGTATTTTCGTCAACTCTTGCCTATGCCGGCTTAGCCGACGCGTTAAAGGGTTTCGGCAGCAGTAGTGTACAAAAAGGGGGGCCGGATGAAAGCACTACCGCATCCGGGCTCAAGGAGGCACTATCTATCGGCACCGAAAACGCAGTCAATAACGTCTCCCGCGTGGACGGTTATTTCGGCAATCAGGCGATCAAGATTCTGATGCCTGACAGCATCCAGAAGGTGGCCTATGTCCTGGGGAAGGCCGGGTACCAAAAGCAGGTCGATGATTTCGTGTTGAGCATGAACAGGGCAGCCGAGAAAGCGGCGCCCAAGGCAGCTTCCTTTTTTGTTGATGCGATCAAAGAGATGACCTTCGAAGATGCGAGAAAGATCTTGGCAGGGGGCGACACCGCAGCCACGGAATATTTCAAACAGAAGACCCACGACAAACTCTACGACGCATTTAAGCCTGTTATTTCATCGAGCATGGACGAGGTCGGGGCTACACGTTCCTACAAGGAGATGATGGGTAAATATGAATCTATTCCTTTTATGGACAAACAGTCCCTCGACCTCGACCACTATGTGACCAACAAGTCATTGGACGGCCTATTTTATATGGTCGGCCAGGAGGAAAAGAAGATCAGGACCGACCCCGCAGCGAGGGGCACGGACTTGCTCAAGACTGTCTTCGGAAAGTAAGGGGCAAAGCGATGGAGTTCGTGAAAGGGCTCAGTGGGAGGCCACGACTGAGGAAGATCCTAATAGGGACACTCATATTCCTCGTCCTGTTTACCATCACAGGTTTCTTCATAGTTCCCCCCGTCCTGAAATCGGTCTTGACCAGCAAGCTTTCAGAAAAACTCCATCGCGAAGTCACTATTCAGAAGATAAAGGTCAATCCCTTTGTGCTCTCCATTGATATAAAAGGGGTCGTTGTCAAGGACCGCGCCAAATCAGGGACTTTCTTCTCTTTCGATGAACTTTATGTGAACCTCCAGGCAGCGTCTATATGGAAGAGAGGGCTGATTGTAAAGGAAATAAAAATTGACCGCCCCTACATAAGCATCATCCGCAATGAAGACTCAACCTATAATTTTTCGGATCTGCTCGAAGAGGGGAAGCCAAAAACCGCAACCGAAGCTAAACCCCTCAGATTTTCCCTTAATAATATCCAGATAGTCAACGGCAGCGCAGATTTTCTGGACGGTCCGAAGCACACGAAACATAAGGCACGGGATGTTGTCATAAAGATCCCATTCATATCGGACCTGCCCCACTATATAGACATATTCGTCCAACCTCTGTTTGAGGCAAAAATCAACGACACCCCTATTTCCTTTAAAGGAAAGACAAAGCCGTTCACTAACTCCCTGGAGACGGCCTTTGATATAAATATGAAAGACTTTAACATCCCCTATTATCTCGCGTATGTCCCCTTCAAGATGAACTTCAAACTCCTTTCGGGATACGTTGATACCAAGCTCGCGGTCTCTTATACCCAACACAAAGAGAAAGCCCCCACCCTCGCCCTGACCGGGGACATCACCGTTAAACGGATCAAGGTCGCAGATGAAAAAGACAATCCTGTGATGGGCCTGCCCCTGATAGGCATCTCTATCGCATCTTCCGATCTGATTTCCCGGAAGGTACACCTTTCAAGGGTCTTTTTCCAAT
>JAKAIZ010000023.1 GCA_021814065.1 Nitrospirota bacterium
CCGATGAACCGCGCGACGCTCAGGTTGGTCATGAGCGACGCCGAAACGGCAAGCGCCAGCAGAAAGAGGAACGGCGGCTTCTTTATGTCAGCCGGCACGGGGAGAGAAAAAGGGATTCCTTTCTTACCCTTCCGGGTTCCGTTTTTCATGTTTTTCGTATGCCTTTATTATTTCCTGCACCAGCTTATGCCTGACCACGTCCTTCTCCGAAAAGAATATAAAACTGATCCCTTTGATACCATCCAGGATCCTGACGATTTCAACCAGCCCGGAACTTTTTCCCTGCGGCAGATCGATTTGGGTGACGTCGCCGGTGATGACGGTCTTTGAGTTGAACCCCAGCCTCGTAAGATACATTTTCATCTGTTCCGAAGTCGTATTCTGTGCCTCATCGAGTATGATGAAGGAGTCGTTCAGGGTCCGTCCACGCATAAAGGCGAGCGGTGCGATCTCAATGACGCCCCGCTCGATGAGCCTTGCCGCCTTTTCCGCCTCCATCATGTCATAAAGCGCGTCGTAAAGAGGTCTCAGATAAGGATTGATCTTTTCGTACATATCACCGGGAAGAAAACCGAGCTTTTCGCCCGCCTCGATCGCGGGCCTGGCAAGCACAATTCTGCTCACCTGTTTTTTCAGAAAGGCGTTTATCGCCATCGCCATCGCCAGGTAGGTCTTGCCGGTGCCGGCCGGGCCGATGCCGATCACGATGTCGTGATGCCGAATCGCTTCGATATATGCCTTTTGAGTCGACGTTTTGGGGATGATGAAACGTCGTTTCGATGCGACCTGGATATTGTCAAGAAACAGCTCTTTCAGAGATATCCCTTCGCTCTCCGGTGCCGATCTGATTGCCGCGCTGATATCCTCAGGCGATAACGCGGGTTCCTCGCGGCTGAGCTGCATGAGTTCCCGGATGAGTTTTTCGGCTGTTCTTATCTTTCTCTCTTCTCCCCGGAGGAATATCTTATTGCCCCGGGAACTCACCTTTATTTCGAGAGATTCTTCAATTGCGCGAAGGCTTTTTTCCAGGCCGGTGAACAGAGAGGGGTATTCCTCTTCGGTGCCGAATTCGATAACCGTGGTATTCGTATACGCTCCTTATTCGTTCCTGCTGGTGACGAATGCGTGGATAGCTCCGTTTTTCTTAAGCTTGACAGAGAGCAGCTCCGCATCTTTCCTATCCCTGAATTTGCCGGCCTTCACCTTGTAAATTTTCTCTTTGTTCTTTCCTGAGACGACTGTGATATACGTCGAGTATCCTTCCCCCGAGTATTTATTTTTCAGTCGTTTCGCTTCCGCGGAGTTCTTCAGGGCACCCAACTGGACCGAGAACTCGGCGCCGCCTTTAGCCGGGTCCGTCCGCCTTGTTTCAGGTAAAGCGGTTTTCTCTTTCTTTGTGCCCTCTGCTGGTCCCTTCGCCGCAGCCTCCGGGACTTGGCGCGCCTTGCCGTCCGTAACCGCATTCACCGCGGCGACCGGCTCAGCCGGCGGTGGGATCTGGTCATCTTGTCCTGTCGGCTGGCCCTGCGGGATGTCACGGCTCGGCGAGACCTCAACAGCAGCCGGCGGTATTTCCTGCGCGGCAGGGTTTTGCCGGGTTTGGTCCGACGTCTCCTGCGGAGCCACGGACTGAAGCGTTCCCTCCGCGTTATTTCTTCCGCTCTTTTTTCCGACAAAAAAGCCGAGTGTGAAACTAAGAGAAGAAAAAACTATAACGATAACGATGACGAACTCCTTCCCTGCGCGCTGTATCGGACCTCTTTCCTTCATGTTTCCGCCGTTCATAAAACAAGCATAGCATCACCATAGGAGAAAAATCTATAGCCCATGGAGATCGCCGATTCATAGTTTTTCAGTAGTCTTTCCCGGCCGGCAAACACCGCTGTAAGCATGAGGGGTGTGGAGCGGGGCAGATGAAAATTTGTGATCAGGGAATCCACCCCGCGGGGTACGTATCCCTCGCGGATAAATATATCGGTGGTTCCTCTTATCGTGCCGTTTACGGAAAGAATTTCGCACTTGCCGCTCAGGTATCCCTCGACTGCCCTCGTAGTTGTGGTGCCCACCGCAATGATTCGGTTGCCCCGGGCCTTTACCTCGCTCATTTCGGAAATGATCAGGGGATCGATCTCAAAAAACTCCCGCTCCATGAGATGACTGTCGACCTCTTCAGTCTTCACCGGCCTGAAGGTGCCTGAGCCGACATGAAGGGTGACGTACCTGATCAAAACCGACTTCGAGCCGAGTTGGTCGAGAAGGTCCCGGGTGAAATGCAGTCCGGCCGTCGGGGCGGCGATAGAGCCCTCGGACTCTGCATAGACCGTCTGATACCTCTCTCTGTCGAGTGCGTCAGGCCGCCTTCTTATGTATGGCGGAAGAGGCATCAGCCCGTGCTCCCGGAGGAGATCTCCCAGTCTTTCAGGCTCCCCGAAACGCACCGTCTTGCCGTCTCTTACTTCCGCAACCGCCTTCCCCGAGATCAGGAAGGGGCCAGAATATTTCCCCTTTGCCAGGATCTCCCACAGACCGCATGAGATCTCTCGGACGAGCAGGATCTCGAGCCTGCCTCCACCCCGCTTTTCCCCTTCAAGTCTCGCCGGGAAAACCTTCGTTTTGTTCAGAAGCAGCATATCTCCTGTCCTGAGGTAATGCGGCAGGTCACTAAACCGTCTGTGCTCCGTCCATCCGTCTTGATGGAGTACCAGCAGGCGTGAGTCGTCCCTTTTTGCGACGGGCCTGTCGGCTATCAGCCCCCCCGGAAGAACAAAATCGTACTCAGCGGTCTTCATATAGCTTTATCACCGTTCCGGGATAGAAGAAAGAAAGAATTTCCCTGTAGGTCTTGCCCTCCCGGGCCATCTCCAGCGCCGACCATTGGCAGAGCCCCACGCCGTGTCCGTATCCCTTTCCTTCGAAAACAAAAGTCCCGTTGTCGCGGGTGACTTCGAAATTCGTGCTCGGCAGGCGACTCCATCCGAGCAGCTTTCGCAGGTCAGTCGCCTTTAGCTTTAGTATACCGTCCCTGTGGACTATGTCGACCGTCTTGACTCTCTTCGTCGCCGTATAGGACGAAATGGTTATTTTCGCGATGTCGCTCACATGCAGGGCCTTTGCAATCTCGTCCCCGGGAATCTTTCTCTCCCATATCCAGTAGGGGGATATCTCACAGCGGGACTTGACCGGCCTCAGATAAGGATAACTCTTTCCGAAAACTTCCACGGGGTCTTCGGTCTGTCCTCCGCACGTTGAATGGTAGAGCGCTTCGATCAGTTTCCCGTTGTAGTACAGGACTTCTCCCTCCGTATGCATTACCGCATAGGCTATACGCGCGTCTACCGTACTCCCTTTATAGACCTGATGGAGTACTGAAGATGTGAGGTCGAAATTCCCGTTGCTGCCCGCCGCCTTCTGATAAAGGGCATACGTCCTCGCAATGACCGCCTGCACCTTCAGGGCCTCCATGTCCCAGCTGGGACTTACCTCTGCGTTCACCACGTTCTTTACGTACTCCTCCAGTGGGAGTTCGTTGATTAGATACATTCCCCCCTGTCCTCTCCAGACTTCGATGTCCCCGGCGTAGTGGGTGCCGCTGACGAGGAGGTCGCCGCTGAGCTTTCCCATTTTTTCTATGCGTTCGTTCTTCTCAGGAATATTCTGGAATACGTCATCAAGGATGAGCACCTTGATCATACTTGCCTCGAGCGTGGAGGCGAAGATGAGCGAGACACAAAAAGCGGCGAATTTCCCGAACATCTTATTTCCTTCCAAAGAGCCAGAAGAGCAGAGTGAGGAGAAGACTTAGCAGTATGCTTGTTGCGAGGGGGAAATATAAGGTGAAATTCTTTTTGTGGATTATGATGTCTCCGGGCAGCCTCCCGAGCCAGGGCAGTTTGGCAAAGAAGATAAGCAGCACGCCGAACAGAGCCGTCCCGATGCCGACGATAACCAGCAACTTGCCTATATGCTGCATTGTCTCATCCATTCTTTCATTCTGTAAATCGCCGCCCGCAGTGTTCGCAGGGCGGATGCAATCCGTTCCTTTCTTGCCGGAGAAGCCCGAATTGCACGCGGCCGGTTATTTCAGAGTACGGCCTTTTTCCGATATCGTTCCATTTCAGAGTATATACATCCGCAGTATTTTTGCCGATAGAGTCCGAACTCCGCGGCAAGCCCCCTCGAAATATTCCATCCCTGCCTCAGATCTTCGTAGTAGAAGGGGACGCCGTGCCTACGGCCGATCTCATTTCCTATCGCTATTATCATATCAAATTTCTGATACGGACTGGCAAGCAGGGAAGTGGTAAAACCGGAGACATTCATCATTTTGGCCGTCTCAGCCGTCTTTTCAAGACGCGTCGCGTAACAAACTGAGCACCTTTCATTCCCCTTTCCGACGATAGAAGTCAGAAAAGCGTCGAGCGGATACGCGTCGATGTATTCGACGTCAAGACCCCATATCTTTTCCAGTTTCCTGAGGGAATCGAGCCTCTGCGTATACTCGGTGAAGGGGTGTATGTTCGGATTGAACCAGAGCCCTTTCACGTCCACGCCCTTCATCATCAGCACCTCAAGAGGATAAATGCTGCAGTTGGAACAACAGATGTGCATCAGGAGTTTCATCGGAATTACCGCTTATGCTTAATACTTCCAAATAAACCGGTACTGTCCGACTCTTTAAAGTCTTCCTTTAGATGGACATAAGCCTTTTCCGAAGCCTTTCTCCCGTGTGAGGTTCTAATAATGAAGCCTGTCTTTAATAAATAAGGTTCAACCACGTCTAATAAAACATCTGTCTCCAGCTGAAGGGTTGAAGCGAGGGCCTCAATGCCGACAGGCCCACCTTTATAATTAAGGATTATTATTTTTAAAAGTTTTCTATCAGTTTCGCCCAAGCCGTGCTCGTCGACACCCTCCAACGCTAATGCTTCCATGGCTACATCCCTGGTTATTTTCCCCTGAGCCCTGACCTGCGCATAATCCCGAACGCGTTTCAGCAATCTATTGGCGACCCTGGGTGTCCCTCTTGACCTTCGGGCTATTTCGTAAGCTCCGTCATTATCCAGGATTACGTCTAATATTGCAGCCGAGCGCTTTACGATACGCATAAGGTCCTTTTCGTTATAGAAGTCGAGATCTCTTGTAATTCCGAATCTCTCTCTTAAAGGAGAAGACAGGAGTCCGGCTCTTGTTGTCGCGCCTATCAAGGTGAAGGGTTCCAGTCTGTATCTGTGCGTACGCGCGTGTACACCCTTATCGAAAATAAAATCTACCGCGAAGTCTTCCATCGCCGAGTAAAGAAATTCCTCTACGACCTTCGGGAGTCTATGAATTTCGTCAATAAAAAAAACGTCGCCCTTTTCCATATGGGTCAATATCCCCATCAGATCGCCGCCTTTTTCCAATGCAGGGCCGGAGGAAGTAATAATCTTCGTGCCCATCTCATTTGCAATGATATGAGCTAATGTTGTTTTGCCCAGACCGGGCGGCCCGTTAAACAGGATATGATCAAGAGGTTCTTTCCTTTGCAAGGCAGCTTCTATGGCTATTTTTAGTGTTTCAACTATCATGTCTTGCCCTACGTATTCGGAAAGTTGCTTCGGCCTCAGGTTTAAATTGTTATCTTCTTCAGAAGCACTGCTTATTTTTAGAATGTCAGGGATATTGTTTGACTCTTCAAAGATCACTTTTTTTGTCCTCGATAAACTTCCTCGAACAGCTCTTCAGACGAACTTATGCCGGGATTTCGCTTCATCGCTTCCTCTATCATTTTGCGTGCTTCCATCAACTTGTGACCGAGTTGATTTACAAGGACATTTTCAACTTCTTTCTTGAAATCTTCGACCAGTTCGGGCAGCGTTTCAACTTCACGCATTAACGCATACATCGCGACCTTACCCTTAAGAGTAGCAATAATCTTCTCCGCCTTCCTTTCGCCAATGCCTTTTAATTGGCGTAACGCTCCTGTATCTTTTTCCTCGATAGCCCGCGCTATCTCTCTAACAGGTTTCACCAGGGCCTTAATGGCCGCTGCCGGTCCTATGTCTTCTACTGAGATGAAAAGCTCAAAGAACTTTTTTTCCGCGGCATGTTTAAATCCAACGAGAACCGGCTTCGGCTGTCTTTCAGACTGGTTATACGAAATATATAATTTCAATTCCTTATTTTCAGATTTAATATCTCTTTTGATTTCATTCATCACAAAAGTCGGAATCAGAATTTCATAACCAATCCCATTCACTAAAAGGGTAATTCGATCATCAGAACTATCTAATAAATTTCCTTCTAAATAAGAAATCATCTCTGCGGTGCCTTTCGATAAAATGCCGTTAAGGCGATAGCAAGGGCATCAGCCGCATGCAGAGACTTGACGTCAGGAACTTTTAGCAATTTCTTTACTGTTTCCTTGATTTGATCTTTATCCGCGCCGCCATATCCGACCAACGAATTTTTTACTTCCTTGGGAGTAATTTCTTTCATTAATACACTATTTTGAGAAACTGCTAAATATATGATACCTAAAACGCCGCCTAATAATATACCGGCTTTAGGATATCTTATCATGGAGAATATATTCTCTACTGCAATGAGATCCGGCCGTAAGGTATGTATTAACTGATTTAGGTCTAAATGTATCTGGCAGAGTCTGTCGGAAATATGATCTTTAGGAGAAGTTTTAATATATCCGCATTTCAGAAGTGACGGTCGGGTACTCTCGCAATTAATGGCGCCAAAGCCGGTGCTGGCCAAGCCGGGGTCCAGACCGAGGATAATCATGCCTCAAATCCCGAATCTATTTCCGATATTACGTTCTTAATCGAATCATTGTCCGGGTCTATCCCCACAATATCTTCAGCCCCGTATTACTTCTTGCGGGGTTCTTCAAACAGTATTTCCTCGACCATGAGGCAGAGGACGTGCCCCAGCGTGATATGCGTCTCCTGTATTCTCGGGGTATTGTCCGACGGTACAACAAACGAGAAGGTAGACTTGGCCGCGATTTTTTCACCCTTCGCGCCGGTGAAGAGAACCGACTTGAGCTTCTTCTTTTTCGCCACTTCCATCGCTTTGAGAACATTTGCGGAATGGCCGCTCGTGGTGATGGCGACTACGATATCTCCTTCGACAGCGAGAGATTTCAGCTGGCGGGAAAAAATTTCGGAGTAATCGTAATCATTGGCGATCGACGTAATGACCGCCATGTCCGTATTCAGCGCGATCGCGGGAAGTCCCGGCCGCTCCCGCTTGAACCTGTTGACGAACTCCGCGGCGATGTGCGACGCATCAGTCGAGCTTCCGCCGTTTCCGAAGAGAATCAGTTTATTGCCTTCATTGAAGGCGTTGGCGATCGCCTTCGACACCTCGATGACGGTGTCCAGGTGCTCCTGGATGAATTTTTCCTTGACGGAAATGCTCTCTTTGAATTCTTTAAGGATCTTTTCTTTCATCGGACCATGCAGAATGCCGGCAATCTTTATTTTTCCCCCTGTACGAAGGGTGCTCCGGTCCCTTTAAGCGTAATCCAACCGGCGCGTTCCTGTCAATGGCTTTCCACTACTCTACCAGGCGGTTCTGTATCGAGTAATGTGTTAATTCCGCGTTGTTCTTCATCTGCATCTTCTCCAGGATACGGGTGCGGTAGGTGCTGACCGTCTTGACGCTCAGCGACAGTTCATCCGCAATGCTTTTGATCGTCTTGCCGGAGGCAATCATGCACATTACCTGATACTCGCGGTCGGAAAGATTTTCGTGTGCGGGTCTTTCGTCTTTAGCCTCGAGACTGACGGCCAATTTCTCGGCGACCGTCGGGCTTATGTATTTTCTTCCCGTCGATACTTTCCGTATCGCCTCGATCAACTCATCCGGTGCGCTTTCCTTCGTCATATACCCGGAGGCCCCGGCCCTCAGTGCCCTCATAGCATACTGTTCCTCAGAGTACATGCTCAGCACAAGGACTGCGAGCCTGGGGCGCTCGCTTTTGAGCTGTTTAAGGATGTCAAGCCCGCTCCGTCCCGGCATGGAGATGTCCAGGAGGACGACATCGAAGTCGTTTTCCCATATCTTGCCGAGTACCTCCTGACCGTTACTAGCCTCGTCCATCACGATCATGTCAGGGGTTTCGGCGAGGATCTGCTTAAGCCCCTCACGAACGATCCTGTGATCGTCTGCGATCAGTATCCTGATCATGCCCTAGCCCCGATCACTGTCCGACTCTTTGCGGACTTGTCGGCAGAAGCCGCGCCGCCGCTTTCCGTCGCCTTCTTTATGGGAATAGTCACCGTCACCACGGTCCCTTTATCCTTCTTCCCGCTGATCTTGACGCCCCCGCCGAAGAAATGTACCCGTTCCCTCATGCCTATTAACCCGATCGATTTCGGACTCGAAATCTGTTTTTCCGTAATACCTTTCCCGTCGTCTTTTACCTCGAGGAGAACCTCCTCTTTCTTTTTTGTCAGGGTCACGCCGACATTCTTCGCCTTGGCATGCCGCACGACATTGGTGAGCGTCTCCTGAAAGATGCGGAATATCGCCGTCGAAAGGTTCCTGTCGAGTGCGATGTCTTCAGGGTGGATCCTTACCTCGCAATGGATACCCGTTCTCTTTTGAAAATCTTCGGCCTGCCACTCGAAGGCCGCGGGCAGGCCGAGATCGTCGAGAAGTCCCGGCCGCAGTTCCGCCGAGATACGTTTGACGGTCTGTATGTTCATGTCGATCAGATTCGACATCAGCTCGACCTTCTCAACAAGGGGTTTTTGCTCCTTGCTCAGCCGCTTCAGCAGCCAGGACAGGTCGATCTTCAAGGCGGTCAGGGACTGGCCCAGCTCATCATGGATCTCCCTCGAGATCCTGGTCCTTTCGTCTTCCCTTACGGACTGCAGATGGGCCAGGAGAATACGCAGCTGTTCGCGGGAGTTATTTAGTTCCTGCTCCACCGCCTTGCGTTCGGTGATGTCCTGAGAAATGCCGAGGATGAGCTTCAGGAGGCCGTCAGACGTCCTCTTGAAAACAATGTCCCTGCTGTAGAACCAGCGCCACTCTCCCTTTGCGTTCTTCAGGCGGTATTCCGATTCGATGATGTCCCCGTCTTTTGCCTTCAGAAACCTTTCTGCCATCGATGAGATGACAGGCGTGTCGTCCGGATGGAGAAGGGCCTTGAAAAACGCGCTCTTCATCTTCTTGATCGCTTCAGGCGAGTACCCGAGGACCTCCTTAACGATCGAGTTCACGTAGATGTTCCTATTATCTATGACGTCATAAAGATAGAGTATGTTCGGAGTGGCGTCAGCGATGCGATGGACGAAACGCTGGCTCTCGATCAGGTCCTTCTCCATCTGTATACGCCGCATGATCTCGGCCCTGAGTTCCCTGTTGACTTTTCTAAGTTCGGCGGTGCGCTCCTTCACGAGCAGGTCGAGGTGATCGCGGTGTTCCCTCAGCTCGTTCTCCATCTTTCTTCGCTCGGTCACGTCCCGGACAACCTCGATACCCGAGATGATCTCTCCTGTCGCGTCCCGAAGCGGGGAAGCAGTTACTTCTATGTTAAGCACGCCCTTGTCGGTCTTGATTTTTCTTTCTGCTTTGTGAATCCTCCCGTCGTCGAACGCCATCTCGATCGGGCAGTCTTCGCAGACGTCTCCACTGGAACGGTATGCAAGGTAACAATATTGGCCGAGTTGGTCGCCGATGAGCTTTTTATGGATCCGGTTCTGATAGGTTATTCTGTATTCTCTGTCCTGGATGACGATGCCGTCGCCAAGCGCCGCGATGATAGCGTCCGACTTCGCCTTTTCATCGTTTGCCCTCTTGACCGCTTTGCGAAGGGCCTCTTCCGCCATCTTCCGGTCGGCAATCTCCATCTGTAAATGCTCATTTGCGCTTTTCAGTTCGTCCGTACGGTTGGTGACAAGTTCTTCGAGGTGTTCCCGATAACGCTTCAGCTCATCTTCCGCGAGCCTGCGGGCCTTCCTCGTCTCGGCTTCACGAAGCTCCCTCTCCACTGCAGGAACAAGTCTTGCCAGATTCCCCTTTACGATGTAATCATGCGCTCCGGCCTTCATCGCTTCCACCGCAATGTCTTCTCCTATTTTTCCAGACACGATGATGAAGGGAATATCGATCCCGCTTTGTTTCACGAGATCCAGCGCATCCAGTCCGCTGAATTGCGGCATTATGTAATCGGAGATGATAATATCCCACTGCTTTTGGGCTATTGCGGATTTCATTGCTTCCGCGGTTTCGACGCGTTCCCAGTCGGATTCGTATCCTCCCGCCCTAAGTTCACGCATCAGGAGTATGACGTCTTCCTCTGAATCCTCAATAGCCAGCAAACGAAGCGATTTCATTATATGCTGCACGGTGTTTCCCGACGCTGGAGCGGCGCGGATTGCGGCCGGCGGAACCGCCCCTCCAGACGGTTCTCGGGAAGTACTATACGAACAAAAAAAGCATCCACATCAATACTATACACCATCCGGGAACAATTAATCACTCCCCAAAAGGCACCGTCCAATGTCATTCCGGATTCCTGCACGCGCCGACTATTTCCGTGGGCGGCCCCTCTTTTGAAGGCCCGAGCGCAGTGACGCGATAGTGCCTCTTCAGAGAGGGATTGTACATATCGACGAAGGACGGGATCTGGGTTTCGCCTACAAGCGCATACTCTTCGGACCCGATTTTTCTGTATATTCTGAAGCCCGTGACCCACGCTGCCTGCGGTTCTTTCCAGGAGAGATATATCCTGTCCGGCATCGCAAAACAGCGGAGGTCCTGCGGGGCCGGCGGAACAAGCCGTCCGGGGTCCACCGCAAATTCCGCAGACGGCGGTCCTTCATCCAGGTTCTCGGAGAGACTGCGGATGGTGTAATAGACGGGCCTGTCGATGAAAAAAGTATCGTGAAAGTCGTTGTCCCCAAGGGGGGAGGTATTCAGCGGCACGGGACCGTATACCCCTTTCGAAAAGGTCCTGTAGACGTTGTACAATGTTTTTGCGCCGGACTTTTCCCAGGACAAGACCACGGAATCACCGATGATACGTGAAGTTATTTCTCTCGGGGGCAACGGTCCGGGGAAGGGGGTAAGGGCCACAACGTTCGAGGCATCGCTGAGTATTCCCGCAAGGTTCCTTGTCAGGACCTCGTAGCGATAGTTCGTCCCTTCCTTATAGGTGGTATCGCGAAAGGAGCGGGACCTGCTGTCCAGGAAAGCAATTTTTTCAAACTCCCCTTCCATGGCCCTCAGAATAATGAAGCCCGCAGCCTCCTTCTCTTTTTCCGCCGGGAAATCCCATAAAAGCATGATCACGCCTTCCCTGTGGTGGGCGGTGAGGTGGGAAGGGGCCGCCGGTTTCTCATGGGATACGAGGGTGAGGGCGCCCTTCTTTCCGCAGGAAGAGATGCCGAAGAGTAAGCAAACAAGAAGAAGTACGGCCGGCGGTCCGGAAAGGGCGAAATGCCGTTTGCGAAGGCGCATCTCAGACAAGAATCTTCCGGTACTGTCTGATCTGTCTTCTCACCTCGGAGGGTGCGGTTCCTCCATAGGAGCATCGCGACTTCACGGACTGGGAAGGATCCAAAGAAGCGTAGACGTCTTTAGCGATAAAAGGGGAAAAAGATTTCAGTTCCTTCAGATCAAGCGAGCGAAGTTTTTTACCGTGGGTAATGCAATACAGAACTACCTTGCCGGTGATCTCATGGGCCTCCCTGAAGGGTACGCCTTTTCTCACGAGATACTCGGCCAGGTCAGTCGCCGTCGAATACCCTTTTTCCGCTTCGGCGCTCATCCGTCCGGTGTTGAAACGCACCTCGGGAAGCATCGCCTCCATGACCGCCAGGCAGGACTTAAGCGTGTCGGCCGCCTCGAAGAGAGAGGGCTTGTCTTCCTGCATGTCGCGATTATACGAAAGCGGCAACCCCTTCATGAGGGTGAGGACGGCAACAAGGTTGCCGTAAACTTTTCCGGTCTTCCCCCGTATGAGTTCCGCGACATCGGGGTTTTTCTTTTGCGGCATTATACTCGACCCCGTAGTAAATCTGTCGGAAATCTCTATCATACCGAACTCCTCTGTCGACCAGAGCACGAATTCCTCGGCCAGACGCGACAGATGCATCAGACAGAGGGAAGCGCAGGACAGGAATTCCAGTACATAATCCCTGTCCGATACGGCATCGATACTGTTACCCGAGACACGGCGGAAACCGAGCGCCTTCGCGACATACGCCCTGTCGATGGGCAATGTCGTTCCGGCCAGCGCGCATGCACCCAGCGGCAAAACATTGATGCGGTCCAGCGCATCCGCAAACCGCTCCCTGTCGCGTTGGAACATTTCCACGTACGCAAGCAGATGGTGGGACAGCAATACGGGTTGGGCCCTCTGTGTGTGGGTATACCCCGGCATGATAGCCTCAAGGTGACGCTCGCAGATCTTCATCAACGTCTTCTGGAGTTTCCTGAGGGAAGATATGGCGCCTTCGGTCTCTTCCCTCAGATAAAGTCTGAGGTCAAGTGCTACCTGGTCGTTTCTTGAACGTGCGGTATGGAGTTTCTTGCCCGCGGGGCCGATTTTCTTTATCAGCGCCGCTTCGATATTCATATGAATGTCTTCCAACGCCGTGCTGAACCTGAACCTGCCGGCCTCGATCTCCGAGGCGATCTCTTCGAGACCTTTTACTATGGCTTCGGCGTCTTTCTTGGGTATGATTCCCTGCCTGCCCAGCATCTTCGCGTGGACGATACTTCCCGAGATATCCTGCCTCCAGAGCCGCCTGTCATAGGAGACGGATTCCGTGAAGGCTTCGACCAACTCCGACGTCGTGTCTGTAAACCTGCCAGCCCAGGGTTTTTTCAACGTGTCCCTCCCTTCGAATATCTATCGATGCCGCGAGCAGAGAATCCCTTAGGCCCACTGCCGCTCCTTACCGCGATAATGTAAAATAATAGATAATAATATGATAAATCGATCCATAAAGCAACTAAGAGAACAGGTCAATTCCGTTATAAAAGGCAAGGAGAATGCCGTCAAAATTGCGATATTGACGCTTCCGGGCCGGGGCAATCTGCTTATTGAGGATGTTCCGGTTATTCTCTTTCTTTCCAGCCGTACTCGCCTATAAGGGGTACGAAGACGCAGGGAGTGTGGTATTCCTCCTGGAGCCCTTTATCTGTTTTTTTGAGCTTCAGCAGTTGCTGGGAATATCTCCCGCCGACCGGCACGACAACAATGCCGGTATTCGAAAGCTGATCCATAAGGGGGTCCGGAATATTCGGTGAGGCCGCGGTGATGATGATGCGGTCGAAAGGGGCTTCTTCGGGCCATCCGAGACTGCCGTCTCCCATCCTTACCTGCACGTTCCGATAGAATAGTTCGCTCAAGCGTTGTATCGCAGCCTCTGCAAGAGGGGCGATCCGCTCGATCGTGAATACTTCCTTTGCAAGCTCTGCAAGAACGGCGGCCTGGTAGCCCGACCCGGTCCCGATCTCGAGTACCTTTTCATCCCCGCTGAGCTCAAGAAGCTCTGTCATGACCGCAACCATATAAGGCTGCGAGATCGTTTGCCCTTCGCCGATAGGAAGTGCAGAGTCGTCGTAAGCCCTGTACGCTATGGAGTTGTCGACAAAGAGATGCCTCGGTACCCGTTTCATCGCGTCAAGGACCCTTCTGTCGCTGATCCCCCGGGGGACAAGCTGGGTTGAGATCATCCATTCTCTCATTTCCGCGTAGTCCAAGGGGTGCTATGTCCTCCTGATGATTTCACGGGCCGCGACAACACCCGAAGCCGATGCCTGTATGAGACCCCTGCTGACGCCGGCGCCGTCTCCCACGGCGAATACATTGGGGACCTCGGTCTCGAGCGTGTTGGTAAGTTTTAGCTGCATCGAATAGAATTTCACTTCGACCCCGTAAAGGAGTGTATGCCGCGAATTCACGCCCGGTGCTATCCGGTCGAGCGCCTCGAGCATCTCCAGGATGTCGCAAAGATAGCGGTAAGGTATCACGAAGCTGAGATCGCCAGGCGTTGCGTCGGCAAGGGTCGGCCGGACGATGCCTTTTGCTATGCGTTCGTGAGTCGACCTTCTCCCGGACAGCAAGTCGCCGAGTCTCTGGACGATGACGCCTTTTCCCAGAAAATTTGCCAGTTGTGCGATATACCTTCCGTACGAGATAGGCTGATCGAAGGGCTCGGTGAAAAAGGTGCTGACGAGAAGGGCGAAGTTCGTGTTGTTCGTTTTTCGCTCGGCATAACTATGGCCATTTACGGTCCATATTCCTTTAAGATATTCCTTGACCACCTCGCCGTAGGGATTCACGCAGAATGTCCTGACCTTGTCGTCGAATCTCTTCGAGTAAAAAAGGAGTTTGGGCTCATAGGTGATCTTTGTGAGGGGTTCAAAGACCGGGGCAGGGAGTTCCACCCGCACTCCGATATCGACAGGATTCTTCAGAAGAGTCAGGCCGAGTCTCTTCGACTCTTCCTCGAGCCATCGCGAACCTTCTCGTCCCGGAGCAAGTATCAGGAACTCGGAAACGATCTCGGTGCCGTCTTTCAGCCGAATACCCTGATACTTTCCGTTTTCGACAATGGCGCTCTGTACCTCGGTCTGGAACAGGGTATCGATTTTCCCGTCGACGTCATCGCGTATCGCCTTGAGAAGAGTCCGGCATCTGTCGGTGCCGATATGACGTATCCGGGACGGGACAAGGACGAGACCGTTGCGCGCCGAGAGCCTTTCGACTTCACGGATCTCCTCGGTAACCCCGCCGAATATTTCCTGCGGTGCGCCGTATTTCAGGTAAATGTCGTCTACGTATTGTATAAGGGCGCTTACCTCATCTTTGTCCATGTAACGTGGAAGAAAGCCGCCTACCTCGGGAGAAAGGCTCAATTTGCCGTCACTGAAGGCCCCGGCGCCGCCCCAACCGCTCAGAAGGTCGCATTCCCTGCAGGCGGTGCAGGATATGTTCTTTATCTTTTCCGGACAAGAACGTCTGTCGATATCCTTGCCTTTTTCGATCATGAGGATGCGTTTTTTTTTCGAGGAGTGCAACAGTTCCAATGCGGCGAATATACCGGCCGGTCCTGTACCGATAATTATCACGTCGTATGGTTTCATAGACCTCTTTTCATGGGACATGGAGTCGCCACTTTTCCTTGAAGTAGGAGAGGGCGTCGTAATTGGTCAGATCAAGATGTATCGGTGTGACGGAGATAAAATTCGCCTGCACCGCCTCTATGTCCATGTCTTCCCCCCTCTCCCAGTAAGGTTTTCCTCCCCCTATCCAGTAATGCTTTTCGCCCCACGGGTCGAAGGTCTCCTGGATCGCCCCGTCATACACGCGTTTGCCTTGTCTGGTAAATTTTATCCCCCTGAGCTTCTCCAGAGAAACATTCGGTATGTTGACATTCAGCAGCGTGTCGTAGGGGAGCGAGTGCTCCAGCACGAATCCGCCTAGCATAGCGGCAACGGCAGAAGCGGTGTCAAAATGGTAGTGCTTCTCCGAGGGAAGCGAAAAAGCCATGGAAGGGATGCCGAATATAGTGCCTTCGATGGCGGCCGAGACTGTCCCTGAGTAAGTGATATCGTCGCCGAGATTTGCTCCTTTGTTGATCCCCGATACGATGAGGGAAGGCTTTTCCGGCAGCACTTTGTTTATGGCGAGAGTCACGCAGTCGGTTGGGGTGCCGTTAATACTGTACACATGTTCCCTGAGTTTCGTCACTTTCAGGGGTCTATGCATGGTAAGAGAGTGCCCCGCAGCGCTTCTTTCCCGGTCAGGAGCTACAATGTATGCGTCTCCGAGGTCCTTCATCGCACTGTAGAGCGCCGAAATTCCCGGCGAATGAACTCCATCGTCATTCGTTACGAGTATCAGTGTCATCATCCCTATCTTATCAGAAACGGGTTATGAGGAGAATATGAGGTAGCCGTTATACATAATGTGAACCGAATAAATAATGTGGTCAGTATAAAAAAAGAAAAAAACCTTGCCCTTTCCGGAAAAATTAGGCAGAATAGGTACGTTCAAAAATACAGATCAAGGGTCCTTCCGCTTCACGATTGTTAGGCTATGGGAAAAAAGATCAAACTTACCTATAAGAAGGCCGGTGTTGATATTGACGAGGGCGAAAGATTTGTCCGCATTATCACGCCGCTGGTCAGGAAGACGTTCCGGCCTGAGGTCATGGCCGATATAGGCTCCTTCGGCGCCTTTTTTAAACTCAATACCAGGAAGTATAAGGAACCGGTATTGGTAAGCGGGACGGACGGTGTGGGCACGAAACTCAAAATAGCCTTTATGATGGATCGGCATGATACCGTTGGGATCGATCTGGTTGCCATGTGCGTCAATGATATTCTGACGAGCGGTGCAGAACCCCTCTTTTTCCTCGATTATTTCGCCACGGGCAGGCTGAGACCGGAAAAGGCGGCAGCAGTGGTGAAGGGCATTGCGGAAGGATGCCGGCAGGCGGGATGCTCACTTGTCGGCGGAGAAACAGCAGAGATGCCCGGGTTTTACAAGGACGGAGAATATGACCTCTCAGGGTTCGCGGTAGGCGTGGTCGAAAAGAAGAGTATGATTGACGGCAGCCGCATAAAACCGGGGGATGTCCTTGTTGGTCTGACATCGAGCGGCCTTCATAGCAACGGTTATTCACTTGCAAGGAAGGTTCTCTTCGGGCGCAAAAAAATTACGGTGGAGAAAGTCCTTCCGGATCTTGGCATTCCTGTAGGCGAGGAGTTATTGAAACCTACCCGGATATATGTGAAGGCCTTTAAGGCCCTCGATGGCAAGGTTGACCTGAAGGGTATGGCGCACATTACGGGCGGAGGCATACCCGGCAATCTACCGAGGATATTTCCGAAAGGCCTTGGCGCCAGCATGTTCAAGGGGTCGTGGCCTGAACAGCCGATATTCGGACTCATTAGAAGATATGGTAATGTCCCGGCGGACGACATGAAGAGAACATTTAACATGGGAATAGGCTTTATCGTCGTCGTCAGCAAAGGTGAAAGTGATGAGACCATAGGCATTTTGAAGAAAAAGGGGTTTCCTGCTTATCTTATCGGAGAGATAAGAAAAGGCATTGAGGGGGTGCTTTATGCGGAGGCTTAGGCTACTCCTGAAGAAGGCTTTTGTCCCGGTGACGGTCATGGTGGTTCCGCACAGTGACGCGAAGCCGCTAAAAGTCAAAGTGCCGTCGGTCGGTATTATTGCCTCCATTGTGATGTGGGCGATCGGGACCGTCTATATATTTTCAATCGGGGTCAATACTATCGAATACACCAACATGAAGGAAAAACTGGGTTACTATTCCTCCCAATTCGTCGAACTTCGGTCTACAATTGCGAGTCTGAAAAAGGCCGAGTCCGAATTCAAACAAATATTTTCGGCCCACTCCAGGGAGCAGATACTCGAGAATCTCGATACCTCAGACAGCGGCTCAGTAGATATGGCAGAGTTAAAGAAACAGATTAAGATTACCATGGAAAGTGTCGGAGATATAAAGGATTATCTGAGTCAGCAAAGAGACCTGTATGTTGCGACGCCAAAAGGCTGGCCTGTTGAAGGGCATATTACGTCGCCGTACGGGGATAGGGAACATCCTATGACAGGTGCTCGGGAGTTCCACGGCGGTGTCGACATCGCTGCTGAGCCGGGCAGGCCGGTGCGGGCTACCGCCGACGGCATCGTGAGCTTTGCCGGCTGGAGCGGTCCAAACGGAAATCTCGTGGTGCTTGAGCACGGATTCGGATTCTCGACTTTTTATGCACACAACAAAAAGGTTGCGGTGAAGATTGGCCAAAAAGTCAAAAGAGGAGATATTGTGGGCTATATAGGTTCCACAGGGAATTCGACGGGGCCGCACGTGCACTATGAGGTCTGGCGAAACGGCCGTTCCACAAATCCGGAAGCATTTATTCAGGGGAGGGCTTCATAATGTTTCACAGGAATACCGAAAAGTTGGAATCTTTGGTCGGCGCTGAATCGACGTTTCGAGGGGACATTTCCACAAAGGGTACCATCAGAATCGACGGCACTGTCGAAGGCAGCGTCGAAGCCGACTGGGTCGTCCTCGGCGAGAAGGCGAATGTGAAGGGCGATATATCAGCCAGGGGCGTGGTAATAGGGGGAAGAGTCGAGGGAAATCTCCGGGTCGCAGAGATATGTGAGATAAGGAATAAAGGCGAAATTTATGGAGAAATCGCTACACCCAAGCTGACTGTTGCCGAGGGAGGCGTATTCGACGGCAAATCGACAATGAAAAAAGAAGATGCGAAAGTGGTAGACCTTTTCGTCAAAGAAAAGACTTCCTAAGCGTCCTTACGCTATGTGTCCCCAGGTTAGTAAGGCCACGGATAATAATATGGCCTGTACCAATAGGGATCATAGAAGTAGTACGGATAGGGATTGAAGAACGGGTCATAATAATAGGGATACGGAGGAGGATAATTCCTTATTGTCCTCCATAAATATATCTGTTCTGCCTGAAAGACCGGATACTGGTATTCGATTTTGTCCAGCAGCTTCTTCTTGCTGCCTGTTAATTTTCCGGCAAAGGTGATATGCCTCCCTTTCCTGTAGATAAGGGGGTCTAGATGTGTCATGGTCTCTATGAGATACCTTCCTTCAGAAATATCAGGGTCGGTGATATCGCCGTATTTGTCTACCGGGTTTTCTACCACTTCCACCTCGGCCCCTTCCTTTGTGTCCGTGGTCCCGGCAATCGTGCCGCCCAGAATGAAGATTTTGCCTAAGTACGCGTCGGGGTTTTCCTTTATTTGTCTGAAAGAAACGCCGGATGTGGCGCTCTGCACATATTCCTTGGAAAGGACATGCGCGCACGACGTGAGCAAAAGCGGGAGGAATAAAAAAATGATAAATCGTTTCATGACACCACCTCTTATTTTCTTATCCCTTATGTACCATGTTTATTACCCCGATGCAAGCGAAAAGTTGAACGGCGACAGCGCTCCGGAAGTATTCATTATAATAATTAATGGATTTATAAGAATTTTCTTTGCCTCCCGGGTTGAATTTTTTGGCTCTGTGAGTTAGGCTATAAATCCTATAAATTTAGGAATTTATACTCTAAAAAGTTGTCGGGAGGGTATTCATGGCGAAGTCAACGGCGAAAAAGACCACAAAAAAAGGTGCAAAGAAATACGTCTATTTTTTCGGTAACGGCAAGGCGGACGGCAGGTCTGATATGAAGAACCTCCTTGGCGGCAAGGGGGCGAATCTTGCGGAGATGACAAACCTCGGAATCCCGGTGCCGCCGGGATTCACCATTACTACTGAAGTGTGCACGCTGTATTACAAGAACAACCGGAAATATCCTGCCGAACTGACGGGCCAGGTGGATAGGGCACTGTCTAGGGTGGAAAAGATAAGGGGCAAGAAGTTTGGGGACCCGAACGACCCCCTTCTCGTGTCGGTACGATCCGGGGCGCGCAGTTCCATGCCGGGAATGATGGAGACAGTTCTGAACGTAGGCCTTACGACCAAGACGATTCCGGGCCTTGTGAAAAAGACGAATAACGAGCGTTTTGTATACGACGCATACAGGCGCCTGCTCATGATGTATTCGGATGTGGTGATGGAAAAGGCGGCGGGAATCGAGCCAGCCGAGGGTGAAGCCATACGCCAGAAGCTGGAACACGCGATGGAGAAAGTTAAGAAAGAAAAGGGATATGCCAGCGACACGGATCTCACCGTGCACGATCTCAAAGGGCTCTGTGACGAATTCAAGGGTATGATCAGAAAGACGCTGAAGAAGGAGTTCCCCGACGACCCAAGGGAACAGCTCTGGGGCGGTATAGGAGCAGTCTTCCAGTCATGGATGGGCAAGCGGGCCGTCTCGTACCGGAGGATAGAAAAGATACCCGAAGACTGGGGGACTGCGGTCAACGTCCAGTCGATGGTCTTCGGCAACACCGGGGATACCTCGGCGACGGGCGTTGCCTTCACAAGGAACCCCGCCACAGGAGAAGACATGTTCTTCGGCGAATGGCTTCCCAATGCGCAGGGCGAAGACGTGGTTGCGGGTATCCGGACGCCGAACCCGGTAAACGAGGCAGGCAAGACAGAGGACACGGGGCATTTGCCGTCCCTCGAAACCGCCATGCCCAAACTCTATAAGCAGCTTTTTACGATCCAGAAGAAGCTCGAAAGACATTATACGGACATGCAGGATATCGAGTTTACAATCGAGGACGGCAGGCTCTGGATGCTTCAGACAAGAGTAGGAAAGAGGAATGGCCAGGCGGCAATCAGGATGGCCGTGGAGATGGCCAGACAGAAACTGATCTCGAAGGAGACCGCGCTGTTGCGGGTGAAGCCTGATCAACTCGACGAGTTGCTGCATCCGAGCGTGGACCCGTCTGCGGAGAAGAAGGCGGTAGAACTCGCCAAGGGGCTTCCTGCTGGGCCGGGCGGTGCCCTCGGAAAGGTGGTATTTACCGCCGACGATGCGGAAGAATGGGCAAAGAGGGGGGAAATGGTCATCCTCGTAAGGAATGAAACTTCTCCTGAGGATGTGCACGGGATGCATGCGGCCCAGGCGATACTTACTGCGAAAGGCGGGATGACGAGCCATGCTGCCCTTGTTGCAAGGGGTTGGGGCAAATGCTGCATCGTCGGGTGCTCGGCGCTCAATATCGATATTCAGAAGAAAGAGATACACGTCAACGGGAGGGTCGTGAAGGAAGGCGAGTGGATTACCCTGAACGGCAGCAAAGGCCGGGTGTACGAGGGAAAACTCGATCTGCTGGCAGCGGACCCGGAACATAACGCGTGGTATAAGGAGCTGATGAAGTGGGCCGACCTTTTCCGGACGCTGAAGGTCAGGACGAATGCGGACACTCCCAATGACGCGACAGTTGCAAGGAATTTCGGGGCCGAAGGGATAGGACTCTGCAGGACCGAGCATATGTTTTTCGGCCCGGACAGGATCAAGGCGGTGCGGGAGATGATTCTTTCCGAGACCCTTGAAGGCAGAAAAAGGGCACTTGCCAAACTGCTTCCATTCCAGAAGGGTGATTTCATAGGAATTTTTAAGGCAATGGCGGGGCTGCCGGTGACTATCCGTCTCCTCGATCCTCCCCTCCATGAATTCCTTCCGCATACGGACGCTGAACTCCATGAACTTTCCGAGGATATGGGGGTCCCCTTTGAGCAACTGAATGCTAAGAACAAGTCCCTACACGAGTTTAACCCTATGCTCGGCCATCGGGGATGCCGTCTCGGCGTCACGTTCCCGGAAATTTATGAGATGCAGGTGCAGGCTATCATGGAGGCGGCCTGCGAACTCGCAAAGCAGAAGGTGAAAGTTATCCCGGAGATCATGATCCCTCTTGTAGGACACGTCAACGAACTGTCGAGGCTGAGAGATCTCACGGTATCCACTGTGGAAAGGGTGAAGAAAGAATTCAAGATAAGGGTCCCTTACACCGTCGGCACGATGATAGAACTGCCGCGGGCCTGCGTCACATCCGATGAGATAGCGACTGTCGCCGACTTTTACTCATTCGGCACAAACGACCTTACCCAGACTGTCTATGGCCTCTCAAGAGACGATGCCGGAAGATTCCTGCCCGCCTATGTCGAGGGTGGAATTCTCAAGGACGACCCTTTTATTACTATCGATCAGGAAGGGGTAGGTTCCTTTATGAAGATGGCGGTCGACAAGGGAAGGAAGGTCAAGAAGGGCCTCAAGATGGGAATATGCGGCGAGCACGGCGGAGAGCCGAAATCCGTTGAGTTCTGCCATGCAATCGGACTCGACTACGTCAGTTGCTCTCCCTACAGAGTCCCGATTGCAAGGTTCGCTGCAGCTCAGGCGTCGTTAAAGGGGAAGACTAAGAAGAAATAGTACGGTATAAATATGGTAAATCTGAGGGCGGATGGCCCTGCAAAAAAAGGAGGCAGGGCATCCGCCTCCTTTTTTTATGCGCGGGGATGACCTGTTAATTAATGACCTGATAATTATAAGTTAAAGTTGACAAGCCCTGCCGAAATGCTGTATTTATATATAATTTTTCAGCATATGCCGAGTGAGAGAGAGGTGCCGCGATGGGCATAGCAGACGCAAGGAAGTATATTCAGGAGCTCCACAAAAAGCAGGAAAACCCGTACCTGTGGCCTGATTTTCTTACGGGTCTGCCTGATAAGGGCGCGATCATAAAAAACCTCGATGCGGTCTATCCCAAGCTGGGTAGATACGCCGTTGCGTACGTGAGAATCGCAAACATCCAGCCCTATCTGGTAAAGTACGGCCCCGACAAACATGCCGATATCATTCAATGGGCAGCAGCGATACTAAAGACGACGTGCGAGAAGTGCAACAAGTGTTTTGTCGGGACGCTCAGCACGCATGATTTTATTGTCACCTGTGAAACAAAGAATATGAACAGGCATATCCGGGAAGCCGGAAGAATGTTCGGGAAGAAAGTAGAATCCTTTTACTCGGAGAAAGACCTTGCGAGCGGGACAGCGCTCTCTTTTCACAGAGACGGGAAAAAGGTGAATATCGGGCTGATGTCGCTCAAAGCGGTGATCGCCGATAAGAAGCTGAATATCAAGAAGAGTCATCTCCTTCAGACTATGGGGAAGATATGCGAGGCGACTGAGGCGAGCGGGGAGGATATCGTCGTGATGACTGACGAGATCTCCTGAGGGGTCTGATTATCCCTCATTGCCTGCAGAAAGTTTCTCCTCCTTGTGCAGGGAGAAACGCAGTCACACCCTGAATTCCTGTGAAAGACAGGTTGCGTCCTCTCATTGTCGTCACAGGCGGAAATGACCTAAACCTTCCTGGACCAAGGGAGTCTTACAAAGAAGCCGTGGAGAGGGCAGGGGGAGATGTTGTCTTGTTGCATCCGTGGGAGGCTATCGGCGATCTTTCTGCCCTGTATGACGGCTTTGTTTTTCCAGGCGGGAGAGACCTTGATCCTGTTTTTTACGGTGAGAGCCCCATGCCGCAAACGGTTCTGGAGGAGCCGGGAAGGACCCGCTTTGAATTTTCTCTGCTCAGTGCGATAATGAGGGAGGGAATACCCGTGCTCGGGATATGTTACGGCATGCAACTTATCAATGTTTTTTTTGGAGGGAGTCTCTTCCAGGACATCCGCGCCGGGGTATCCGACGCTCTTGATCACGCACATGGAGATCATCTCATCGAGATAAAGGGCAATCCGTATATAGTGCAGCGCGCATGTAAAGTCAACAGCAGCCACCACCAGTCCGTGCGGGGGATCGGCAGGGGGATACAGCCGTTTGCCGCAGCGAGTGACGGCGTTGTCGAGGGCATTTATCACGGGGGATACGGCTTTGTCGTTGGGGTACAGTGGCACCCCGAACGCATGAAATCCTCATTAACGACAGAGTTGTTCGAAAGGTTTATCGATGCCTGTAAGAAAAGATAGATTTTACCTCGCAGTGGTGCTTTTTCTCCTCGGCGTGCTCGGGTATTTAACCTACGTAATAATGAGCCCTTTTCTTATCGCGATCGCATGGTCGATCGTGCTTTCCATTGTCTTTTATCCGGTCTATGCGTTATTGGCACGTCATGTCAAGGTCAAAGCGGTCGCCTCGGTGCTCACCGTGATTCTATTGATCATTATCATTGTGGGACCGTTTTCATACGTGACGATATCCCTGATAAATGAGTTGCAGGTCGTGGGTGCGAAAATCAGCGAGAACAGACTCGGCTCGGTAAACGAGATCGTGCAGAAACTGGAATCGTGGCCTTTTTTTGAGAAGATGCAGTCTTATCCGGGATTTCAGGATCTCCTGTCGGAGGACGTGATCGTCGAAAATATCAGGAAGGCGGGGAAGGCGCTGATCGAGAACTTTTCGGTAAGGATCACGAATATTCTGGGTGCAGTGCTTGATTTCATTATCGTGCTCTTCACGACTTTTTTCTTATTGAAAGACGGTCCGGGCCTCCTGTCGAAGGCGAAAGACTATATGCCCTTCAGCATGGAACAAAAGGAGAAACTGGCAGGACAAATTAAGGACATGATCGTGTCGACTGTCTATGGCGGTGTCATCGTCGCCATTTTGCAGGGGCTCCTCGGAGGGATCGCATATTCAGTCATCGGCATCGAGGCCCCGGTCATGTGGGGGATAGCAATGTCTATTATGTCCTTCGTTCCTCTTGTTGGCACCTTCGCTATATGGGGTCCGACCGCGGTCTATCTGGTGATTACGGGGGACTACGTGCATGGCATTGGCCTTTTTTTGTTCGGCGTCTTTGTGATCAGCATGGTCGACAATATTCTCAAGCCGCTGATCATCGGCAGCAGGACGAAGATGCCGACGATCATCATATTGTTCAGCGTGCTGGGCGGCATCAAGTTCTTCGGCATGATAGGGCTGATCATGGGACCGCTCATTACGGCCGTCTTCATTTCGGTCATCGAGATCTTCAGGAGCGTGGAAAGCGGAGCAGTCGTTTCGTAATCCGGCACTTCAAGCTTCAACGCCGGCGGATATATTATAATGATACGTGCCGCGCGTCATAGGGAACAAGATCAAAAAAGCAGGACTGTTTAGTTGCCTTATTGCATTTTCTCTCATTCTTGTCGCCTGTACGGCACGAAACAGGATCGAAGGGTACATTTATTACCGGCTGAATTCCAATCCAACCACACTTGATCCGGCACTGGTCAACGATGTCCAGGGCGGTACAATATCCACGAAGCTCTTCAACGGTCTTGTAAGGCTTGACCGCAATCTGATGGTGGTCCCTGATATTGCCGAGAGGTGGGAGACCGGGGAGCGGGGTGTTTCATACCTCTTCCACCTCAGGCGCGGTGTCAAGTTTGCGAACGGGCGGGAAGTTACAGCTCGTGACGTCAAGTTTTCCTTCATGAGAATCCTCGATCCCCGCGAAAAGTCAGCTAATTCCTGGGTGCTGGATAAGATAGCAGGGGCAAAAGAATTCATTCGGGGAGAGGCAACAGACGTGGCCGGAATTACAGTCATCGACAGGCATACGATCGAGATCCGCCTAGAAAGGCCTTTCTCGCCGTTTTTGAACCTCCTTACGATGACGGCAGCTTATGTCGTGCCTGAAGAGGAGGTTAGGAAATGGGGCCAGGACTTCGGGACTCATCCCATAGGTACGGGGCCATTTGTCGTGAAGCGCTGGGACCATAACAGCGAGCTCGTGCTCGAAAGAAACGGCCGGTATTTTGAAGGTCCGGCACACGTGAAAGGGATTGTATACCGTGTGATTCCGGAGGATCTGACCGCAGTAACAGAGTTCGAGATAGGGAATCTTGATGTGCTGGCGATTCCTGCCTACGAATATTCAAGATATCGGACATCTTCGCGGTGGAGCAATCTGGTAGCCTCCGCAAAAGGGCTAAATACATATTATCTCGGTTTCAATTGCGCGAGGCCGCCATTCAATAATTTCAAACTAAGAGAGGCGGTTGCCTGCGCGATAGACAAGGAAAAAATCCTTCGCACCTTTTATGATGGAAGGGGACGTTTGGCGGAAGGACCGGTTCCGGATCTGCTGAGAAAATGGGAGGTCGGGGCGCTGCTTCGCTACGACCCCGGGACGGCAAAAAAAATTCTGAAAGAAGAGGGCGCGTTAAACAGACCCGTGCATTTGTATGTCACTTCCGACCCGGAGGTGGTTGATATTGCGGAGATTATCCAGTCGTACCTCAGGAAGGTGGGTTTAGACGTCAGGATCACTCAACTCGAATGGAGTGCCTATAAGGCCGCCCTCAACAGGGGTGATGAGGATATGTTTTGGATAAGCTGGTGGGCTGATTACCCTGATCCGGAGAATTTTCTCTTCCCCTTGTTCCATTCCTCGAACCATGGGGCGGGAGGAAACAGGACATGGTATACGAATAAAGAGGTGGACCGGCTAATCGAGGCGGGACAGGCGGCTGCCGATACCGCAGAGCGGGACAGGTGCTACGGCGGTGCGGAGAATATCATCGAGAGAGACATCCCCTTGGTCTGTTTCTGGCACAAGACTGACTACACACTCCGGCAGCCTTACGTGAAGAATTACCGGATATATCCTATTTACACTATCGATAAAGGCACGGAGATTTCTTTCTGAAAAACTATATCGTAAAGAAGGTTGCACTGCTTGTTCCGCTTTTGTTCGGGATAACGCTCATCACGTTCGCTCTGACAAACGCCCTGCCGGGAGATCCTGTTTACAATCTGGTGGGTGAGAGGAGCACTCCGGAGATAATCAGCAAAGTAAGGAAGGAGATCGGTGCGGATAAAGGAATAGCGAGAAGATACGTCGGATACGTCTCTCTCCTTCTGACGGGGGAGATGGGGAGATCTTATTATACGAACCGGAGGGTGCTCGACGATATCGTGGCGAAGTTCCCG
>JAKAIZ010000024.1 GCA_021814065.1 Nitrospirota bacterium
AACCATCGCCTTCTAAATGGCAAAATTCTCCTCCTTAAGAGTAGTTATTTTGCCAGAAATCCCCAATTTTAAACTGCCCAGTTTATTGGGAGAAGGTCACCGGCATTTGGGCCAAAGGTCACCGGAGATGAATAATTGGGAAGGACAGAATATAAAAGTCCACCTCCATCGGACATCCAGGTAGCGGTCTGCTGAAAATTATAATAATACGAGTCACCGCTCATGCTACAGCAATAGAATGCATCAGACGGCATCTTGCACATCAAATTGTCATACAACAGGTTCCCCGAGGTAAGCGCCTCGATCAACGATGAGTTGTTTGTATCGACAACGACCCTCGCCTCCTTCAAAGTATTTCCATCCGGCCCTTTGACCTGCATTCTGTATTGCCCGTCTTCGACAACCTTGCCCGATTCGTCAAGACCGTCCCAAATTGCACTCCCACCAATGGAGTTTTCAAACTCCCCTCCGGAAAATGTCCTGACTGTTTCATCTTTCTGATTTACAACGGCTATGCTGACTGTCTGTGCTATATCAAGTCTGAAGGAGAACGTAGTACTCTCCTTAATCCCATCCCCGTTGGGAGAGATATATTCTTCGGTCAGCCAGGTATTGGCGTTATTGACTCCGAAAGACCGGTTTGCCTTGTTATTACTCTCATTTGATTCAGATACCGTATTGTCGGGGTCCAGAAGGACTGTGATCTCATGCATGCCGGTCTTCCCTGTTGTAGCGTAGGAAAACGATAGGGTTTGGGCTGAATCGCCGGAAAGTACTGCTATGGTCTGGGAACCAACCGGGGTGTTCCCCTCGGACACTGCAACCTTAAAATTCCCAGCTTCCTGATTGCCTGCGTTTCGTACGGTAACGCCTATTGTCACATCGTCACCTTCCTTTGGCGTCGGCGGATTGATAGCGATGGATTTGGTCGTTACAACCAAGTCGGGAATACTTAGGATATTGATCGCCTTAAAGGCAATGTTATCGTCTTTAGTCAGTTCCTGAACGGAATTTGAGGGGTCTACCTTCACATAGATCACCCTCTCCCCGGAATCTGCAATATTTGACCAATTTACCGATACCGTTGCCGACGCTCCGACTGCGAGACTCTGGATGGTATTGGTCCCAATAAGGCTGCCGCCCGAGGCAGGGTCTCCCTTGAAAAATGCGACCTCCACCAAGTCCGCTTGTATCGTTCCCTCATTCCTTACAACGGCCGAAATGTCCAGAGCCCCGCCCTGTTTTGCGATGACAGAAGCGAAGCTTATGTCCTTATAGGAGACTGACAGATTCATTCCGGTCAGTGTGTTTATCTCGACCAGTGTGACAGCCTGATTATTGGCTTTTGTCAATTCTGCGATCCTGTTGTTGGGGTCTACCACTGCAAGCAACGGGACAGCAGCAGAGCCTGTCTTATCGGCCTTCCATATAATGTCGCGTGAGGCTGAAGCACCGGCGTCCAGCAGCCCGATTATGGACGATCCAATTACATTGTCCGGAGACACTGAGTCATGATAGAAAACAATCTCCACGTTAGAGGCTAGGTAATTGCCCTGGTTCGTCACTTTGGCCGTTACCGTAAGGTCCTCTCCTAATCCGGCGGGGTTCTTCGAAACGACCATATCGCCGTTTGAGATCATTAGGTCAGGGATAGGCGTTATGGATAGTTGAACCGCCGCCTGATTGTCCTCTTTGCTCAGTTCATCGAGGATGTTATCGGGATCTATTTTTACGATGATTTCGTAAATGCCTTCTCTGCCCCGCGTATCCATGCCTGCCTCAACAGTTGCGGCGCCGCCCACCGGCAAGTTCGGGATAGTCTGTGACCCAAGGAGAATAAGCTGCTGGTCAGGGGTTTTTACAATTATTTGAACAGGGATGTTTTGCGCTGTGTCAGATCCGGTGTTCCTGACGATTGCATTGATATTAACTATCTCGCCACTTTTGGGATTGGCATTTGAGACAGTCATGTCCGAAGTGACTATCGAGGGATTGGACTTCAATTTCGCAAAGAGCTTCAACGCTGAAGCGGTTTCGTAGGCGCTTCCGTTCCAGCTGCCATCAGGGAATTGGTTTGCGGTGACGTAGCCGACGGCTGACTGAAGCGAGTCGGCCTGCACCTGGCCGGTTTCGAGTAAAGCGGCGATCGCGAATGCAGTGGCTTGTAGAGACGATGGAGAGTCCCCAAAGCCGCCGTCGGGATTCTGATGGCTCTTCAGCCAGGCAACGCCCTTGTCTATGGCATCGTTGAAGACATTGGAACTTCCATATTTCTTTAGCATCGTGACGGCCAGCGATGTCGTCGCAATATCGCCCGGGACATCGCGCAATATGCTCCAGCTGCCGTCGCTATTTTGCTGCGATAGAAGATAATTGACGCCCTTAGTCGTTGAATTGGGAGCAGGGAATTGGACCTCCCAGAAGGCACGCAGCACGATTGCAGTATCGTAGACATTGCTTTTAAACCCTGCCGCGTATCCCCATCCACCGTCAAGGTTCTGGCTCACCAGAAGTTCCTGAAGATCAGCATTAATATCAGTGCCACCGTCGTTTAAAGAGACGAGCCGTCTGGCAATGTAATCATGACTTTCCTGAGGGGTGCTATTTATCCAGGCCATCGCAGTGAGATAAGACGAACTTGATTCACCAAGCAACTTAAAGGTGTCGATAACGGCCGATGTGTCGCGTAAGGTGTTTCGAGCGCCCCAGCTTCCATCTGGATTTTGAGCAGCTTTTAGCCAGGTAAGGCCATTAGACACTTCGGCAGTCTGGGCGTGAGTAATTAAAGGAAGGCAAAACACTATATATATAACAAGCAATATTCCTTTTATTATCGGTCTGTCCACTTTGCCCTCCACATCTATGTCTCTAACTCCCGCTCGCTTCCATTACATATTCACGTGTCATGGGAGTATACGTCCTGCTATACCCGTATCCATCGCCTTGAGAATCTGTATCACCTTTCCGCATATAGGCAAACTTCACCCGGAAAATGCTTTCTGCAAACATCCGTACGCCTAGTCAAAAGTCTCCTGTCATCGATCTTTCCCATTTCAATTACTTTGGCGCGAAATTACTTAAGACAATATTGGTCGGATTTGCGCCAATTCTTATGTTGCCGACAACTTCTTTCTTCCGTAAATCCACAACTGCAACATACCACTTGCCATCTTTCGAGACCATGGTCACTATTGCCTTCTCACCATTGCCTATTGTCAAAGGATATCTCGTAAATACAGCCAGCCCTTGTGAAATATTAGATAGGTCAATTTCATATATTGGGGTGCCTCGATCTCTGTCAACAGCCGTAAGCATTTTATTATTTGTTATATACAGTAAAGGTCCTTCGATCTTGTTCCAGGGTGGAAACAACCCCACTTTGTCTTTCTCTACTTCTTTGCGACTTATCATTTTATTTTGTTCTATGTCGTAAACCGCTACTCCAGCCGACCATTTCTTCAATGACATCCTTCCATCATTTTCAACTGATTTATTTCCGCCTGGCCAAATTTCAGCGACTTGTTTCCCGTCAGGTGAGAATATTGAATTTGCCGTAATTATAAAATCTAGCATTCCCACAATTTCTCCTGTCTCGCTATTCACAACAGTTGTACCTCGCGCATAGTTTGGGTGAGAATATCCCAAATATAATCTTTTGCCATCAGGTGACACCACTACTTCATATACAGCACTGACACCACCAAATGCACCAAAACGCCTGTCAACAATAAGATCAAACTGCCCCATTGTTCGTACCTGCGATGTATTAATGTCAAATACTACGATTGGACTATATTTTAGCTGTCCACTTCCTAGTTCGTTAGCAATGAATAACCTTTTTTGTTTCGTTCCTATAGCAATAGACGTTGGCCTGCCCAATTCACTTAATATGCCTGATCTGAGAATCACTTCGTTGTTACTTAGATCAATTATATAGAGCCGTTTATCTTCGCAAACAACATATGCAAAAACACCATCTCTTTCCTTCCCTTTGCTGTCAGTGGCATAGATGGAATTGCTTATCAACAATAGTATTAATGAGAAGCACCAAATCACTCTGCTCTTTCTTATCCTAATCATATGGGCCACCTTTCATCGGAATGGGACATTATTGGTATGCCTCCCACGGGCGACTATTTATATGCGATCGTATGGTGTTAGCATAATTGCATCCGCTTGGATTAAGATTGCAATTTCTGTTCCCTCCATTCCCATTTGGAGAATATATAGTTACGGGGTCCCCCGGCCGCCGTGGTCCATACCTCGAAAAAGCATCGTCCCAGACCCTATAGGAATATGCAGGCTCTGCAGGGTTCCAATTCCAGTCGTCACCCGGATCTGCTGTTCGAGCTGCACGACTGAACATGATATTTAGGTAATTCTGTGCTTCACTTCTCAATCCATTTAAGAAAGCAATGCCACTTTGCATATTGAATTGCCAATTCCAAACCTGCAGTGATGTCGCAGGGACAGGTAGGGTAATCATCATCAATCCATAACCTCCATCCCGTCCGTATGACGGCAATGCTGGTCCAAATCCTGCGTAAGGTCCGTCTGTATTAAATTGCCGATGGGTGCTTTCCTGCCAACATATCGCCCGTTCTTCGCTGCTTCGAGCCATTTGGAATACTTGACCTTGACTCGGATTAGCACCTCTAATTTGGTACCCATTCTGATTATGTTTCGCTTCTATGCCCCTTACGGCGGCGGCTAAATGAACATAAACATTTCCTCCTGCTATTAAATTTCCCCAGTTGGGAGTCCAAGAACTACTGCCCGTCACTTCAGTTGTCCCTGTAGATGGTACCTTGTGCAGATCATCCGTCGGTTGCCGATCGCGCCGAAACGAGATATCGAGATACCACTTAAACATTACGTCAGATAACTTAACCGATGAGGGCAAGATTTTCGCATTAAATGTCACACTGGGCATTGTCGGAACATTCGATATATCCATCGCAGTCGTAATCGGCGTAGTTATCTCCACCTTAAACACCGTCACCTTATGTCCATCGCTCTTAACGGGTTTCCCATCGCCCGTTGTTTCTATGACCACAATATATTCTCCGGGTGCGACGATATTTCGGCCGTCGTCCCTTCCGTCCCACCCAGTCATCTTTCCCTCCCCCACCGCAAGATCAGGCACAGTCCTGACGACTGAAGTCCCGTTGTAAACCTTCATGGCAATGGCTTCGATGGTGACCGCAGGGTCTTCTTTTATGCTGTACTTTATGAGAACTGAGTTGACTGTCGTTTCGGTTCCGTTATCCGAGTTAATGCCTATATACTTCCCAGAAGCATCCGAATCAATTGTGGCTCCCCATGCGTTGAAATTCAAAATCGCTTTCGCATTGTAACAGATCTTATGAATTCCTGCCTTCCACCACGGAAGGGGCAAGCCTTTCGCCGTAAACCACCCTGGACCGGTTTGCACATTCATACCCCAGGTCGGATGTGCTGTTTCTTCTGTCCATTCGTGAGTAGCATCTTTCCATCGCGTTATCATCTTTAGGCCAAGATAGAAACTATCACCCAATACAACTGTCAATCCGCTTTCGGGGAAAAGTACTTCAAATTCCATCCCAAGCAATTGGGTCGGCGGGGTCCACGAACCAATTGAAAAAGAGATAAAGTCCAACAGATCTGCATCCACATCAAGATATCCATTAAATCCTCCCGCCCTTGCCGCTATCATATACCCGGCCGATCCTGTGTTGGGATCATATTTGATATATGGCACCGCAGGAAGTCCGCCTGTATCTTCCGGCACGAGCACTGACCATCCCATGTTCAGCGCATTGTTAATGTCGGTAACTACGGTATCGGGCAGATTGGAATTTGCATAAGTCATCGGTGGTGTAACCTCTGTGATGCCTATACCCATCGCCTTTAGTATCTGTATCCCCTTCACCGCGGACAGCCCACTCACCCAAAACATGCTGTCTTCAAACGTCCTGTTCTCCTGATATGAGGCCTCGTGACCATAAATCATTGCAAAATCTATCACTTTGTTTTTGTCGTATCCGTTCACCGGCATAACGCCAGATGACGTCTCCTTTGCGTCAATCATGAAGCCCGCCAGATCAAAGCTCACCGGCACCATTCCCATAGCAAACCGCATGTCCTCCCGCGATGACACAAGCGCCTCGCTGAAGAAAGTCTTGCTCTTTATCTTCATAGTCTCGCCCAGAACCTGTTTGGCAACGTTCTGCTGATTGTGATACTTCATCACCAGGCTGTGGAGCATCTTGGACATGTAAGGCTCTTCAGATGCCTCGACTTCCGCTATGGTCAGGAACTCCGGCCTCACCTGACCAGTGGTTAGCCCCACTGCATTATAGCTTCCTGTAATAATGTGATGCTCAAATGTATCCGTCTTACCCCCAGGCTGGGTGTATACGACGCTGAATGTCGCCGCTGCCGCAGCTTCCATCGCTGTACCCTCGGCAACCTTGGCGCCATTGATCCTGAGGACCGGCTTGACCTGTATCAGATAAGGAGGTGTTTTGAATATATTTCCGAACTGGGCTATAAGCGCCTGGTCATCGGCATCGGCCCCTTCGAAAGAGAGCGTAATCCTCCTGCCCGAAACTCCCGGCAGGCTGATAGAATAGTCAAGGACATTCGGGATTGAAAATCTCACGGTGTGCCGCAGTTCCTGGGGTATTGATATCAACACCTCAGGGACCTGGGATGTGTCGTAGGGCAGAGTTCCCGGAAGAAAATCAAACTGCATTTCCTTGATCTTTTCCACGCGTTTGAGGGAATCAACGGTCTGTCCCGGATAGGCTTGAGCTACATAATCGTCAATCTTCTTCCTGTAATAATCAAGAGGTGTAAGGTTCTGAAGATCACTCAGATAGTCATTGGAAAAGGTCTTCCACGTTAGCCCAGCCTTTGAGGCGATGTCCTCGCCAACCTGAGTCACTTCGACTTCCTTAAAACTCGGATCCATTGGTATCCACATTTTGCCGGTGTCGTCTTCGCCGGTACCCCTATAGTTGCCATAAGGGACAAAGGCTTCCACATATACGTGTTCGAGCTGCACATTGGCAATCCGCCCGCCTATTAAATAATATCCAACCGGTATCTGCGCCATTGACAGGTACTGCATCGCCGCCATGGGATCATCGATTCCTACCCACTTTGAAAGCTTCTCAGCAGGGACTATGATCTTCGTCCTGCCATAACGCGCAGGAACGCCGGAGGCCCTGAGAAGAGCGATAAGAAGCGACGCAAGGTCATGGTCATTGCCTTCTTTTTCCCAATAGGTGTCAAGAGAACCCTTCATCGACCCGTAATATGGGGTAAACTTGTAATTGTTATAGACATATCTGAATATGGTAAGGGGATCTTTGCCGAGGCTCTCTGCAAGGGCCGTGATCTCCGGGGTTAACTGAACGTCTAGTGTTGAGGAAAGGTCATCTGCCGACGGAGGGGCCGACGGCGGAATTATTACGGAAGCCGGCATACTTGAAGCGTCCCCGAGAAGCATAATATCTCCGGGTTGCACAACCCTCCATGGAAGCCGGCTGGAATCCTTCAGCTCATAATCATGTCCGGTCCCGTCTCTGTCAATTTCCTGGATAAGATTTCTTACCCTATTTTCGATTTCAGCAGGATGGGCTTTGTTTTTCCGAGCCTCCCTGACTGCGCTGATTTTATCTTTTATCTCGGCAGAGCGTCGCTGGTATCTTTGAATGGCCTCCCTATGCCTCTTCCATGCTTTGCCTGTACCTGCGTCTCTAAGCTTCTCCTCTACAGCCTTAAAACTCCTCTTGATTTGTGCGTCCTCATCTTCAAAGGCCGCTACATCCTCCATTACATCATTAACCTGTCGTTCTTCGGACTCCCCTTTTTCACGCGCTTTTTCAAGCCTTCTTGCAGAGTCCCTAAGCCTGATACGGGCATCATGACTCTTGGCTCTGCCTTTTTCGGGTGTACGCTGAGTAAGATTTGATTCAGCGGGAAATGCCGACAGGGCAAAGAGAAGGCAAAAAAGCTGAATGGAAAAAATACATGCGAGCAGCCTGAAATATCTTCCGATCCCCTTCCTTTCAAATAGTGCAACCCCCATCCTTAAGAAAATTTATCCCCGGAGTTCCGATCCCAGAGAATTGTGGCGTTAATCTACAATCAGGCAGAATGATTTGTCAAGGTCAAATTGCGATTTTAGAATATTAACTATACTTAGTAATTTATAAAACTTACATTCCCTTTTAGACTCTGACATCTAATGCTCCTGACTTTCGATACCGTCAGAGCATTCCCTCTTCAGCACCACTCACCCAACAACGTTTAATCCCAATCGTAACTGAGGGAGCACAGATTTTCTCTGCGTTTAGTTCCGGCAGAAGTTCTGCTGTAGAGCCAGAAATCTGTATATTTGGGGTACTGGATGGACACCGCATTCCGGCTGCACCCGTCGAAGGCGGGTTTTTCTCGGTAACTGATATATCGGCAAAACGACGCGAGTGCGATGTAGTCGACGTACTCCTCAGCAGAGTAAAGTTACGAATATAGTTTACGAAGACTGTTAAACAAGTAGTCTTCAGGATCATTGATCTTTGTCTTTGGGTGGAAATACCGGTTCCACGAGCTTAATCGGCAGTTTAAAGATCCTCTCTACCAGGCCTAATGTTTCGGAGCCTATGGCTGACGGAGACAGGAATGTTATCTGCGGGTCCTCCATATTTCCAGATATCTTCAGCGGTATGGATACAAGACTGCCTCCCAATATGTATCCTAGAATCGGTATCTTTCTCACCAACCGGTTGACCGTCTTCAGAGGGGCCAAAAAGGCGTTGATATCGAGGGTCTCATTACCGATATTGATATAACCGCGCGCCAATATTTCCATGACAGAGGTATCGAGCATCCCTTCCTCGATCTGAATTTTGCGCTCCCGGATAACACCGCGCAGTTTCAAATCGGTATAACTGATAATCTCCCTGTCAAGGTCCGGAAATTGTCCCTTGAAGTTCTCCGACTTATTCAGGAGATCTAAGGTCTTGTTGAGTGACTTTGATTTGAGTATCTTTCCATCTTTAGCGGAAAGGGTATAGGTGCCGTTGACCCTGTCCGCGAGTTCCCCGATCTTTCCCTCACCCTTCAGGCGCGCTTCCAGCTGAAATGTGCCGGTGAAGTCGGCGTTTTTATCTGTGAGACAGAGAATCGTCGGCCGAAAAGCGATGTCCTGCGCGGAAAGCGCAATATCTATTTTTAAGCCCTGCTCTGTTATACCTATGGACCCGGTAGAGGAGACGCCGCAGAGTACAGCCTTATTTGGCGTTATAAGTAGCGTTTTGCCGTCGAAAGAAACATCAGCATAAAAGGGTTCCCATCTGAACTTCCGGTAACTGAAGAAATCCGACCGGAGTTTCAGAGTACCTCTTAGCGGGAAATCTTTCAGAAATCCCTCCGCCTTCACTCCGTGGGCCGCCCCCTCTCTTTTGCGCAGCATGTTTTCTAAAGTTTCCCACTCAATTCCGTTTGAGGAGACGTCCATGTCAACAGCGACCCATTCCGGCAGACTGGAAAGCGTTCCTTTGACCTTGAATGTCATGTCGCCCGCCGCGAACTCTGCCGTGTCGATAGCAACACCCTGCCCCTTTGCTTCGAGTGAGATATGCCTAACAACCAGTGGAATGTCGCGGTTCCAGGGGACCGGAATATTTTCCCCCTTCAACCTTCCTTCAGCTGTGGATTGCTGTGGATGCTCAATAACAATATGAGTCCTGAAAGCGCCTTCCAGTGAAGCATCAGAATATATGCTCTTTTCGAAGATGGCATTGATGGTCTGCGGGGCCAGTGTCCCCTTGAAGGAGGCATCGATCGCTTCCCTGGTGAGCACCACACTGGCGTCAAGATTGTGGCTTCCGTCTCTTACTGTCAAATCACGGATAGTCGTTGAATCAGGGGTCTTCGTCACGCTGAGGGACACCTGCGTTGCCTGACCGAATAAGAGCCCACCGCTGAACGCTGTTTTTTTGCCCTTTTCGATCGATAGGATTGCATCCCTGACAGAAAAGGGGGCGCGAATCTTCATCTCAGGCGGAAGGCTGATCAATTCGGCGATCCACGCATTAACTTTCGGCCCTATCTGTCCCTGCAGGGCAAAGTCAATGCTCCTGATATCAGAAGGGAATTCCCTGACAGAGCCTGTAACCGTGATCAGACTGTCGATGATCTTCGACCGCATGTCCTTCATGTATAGTTCGTTCTGCGTTACCGCGAACATCCCGCTCAGCTCTTCCGCCTTGCCCGGAAGAAACGCTGCATCCAGTGTGAGCTTTTTTGCCTCGCCGTTTACCTTGAACTTCCATTCCTTTGGCTGATATAGAGGTCCCCGGAGGTCCACAGATGAGACAGAGACCGAACCTTTTACAGACCGCACATCCTTGAGGACAGGCCTGATCCCTTCGAACGACGTAATCCACGGGAAGATTTCATCAGCAAAGATCGATAGTCGTCCGCCGGTGATTTCAAGATCATAGGGATCTTTGAGACTGAGCCGGGCAGTCAAACCGGAGAAAGAAGACCCTCCGATGCTGCCCACTGAATCTGCCAGCCCCACGGTTTTTTCATCGAAGAAGAACTTTCCCCCAGTTACTGCAAGCGGAAAAGGCAAAGGTTCATAGCGCGCCATGATATTCATGTCATCAACGGCGATATTCACATGGACTGAATCAAGCCGGTCACCAAGTATCAGCCTGCCCTTTGCACTGCCCCGGAGGTTGTGGAGACGGTCCATTTCATGAAGGACTGCTTCGTTTTTCAGAAGGTTCTTATGTTTAAGGACGGCGGGTAATTGCTCCATATCAGCCCTTACCCGTATATCGAGATGGAAAGGGGCGTCGTCTCCCTTCAGGCCCACCCGCAGCTTTCCTCCACTACAGCGGTTGTTCCCCAGGGAGGCCCCGATATTGCTGCCCTCGAGGATTCCCCCCGAGATGAGCACGTCACCTGCGACATTCTGAAACGTGAAATCCCTGGACTCTATATATACAACCCCGGCCCGCATTTTCCCGGCTATACGGATATTCTTCGTTCCTCCCAGTTCGTCCGGGGATCTTCCGGTGGTATGAACATGGAGGCCAGAAATCTCACCGCCCTGTACGATGGTAAAGATGGATCTGATGATAGGTATGTCACCTCCGACGTCGAGCGCAGACTTGCGAAGCGGCTCAACCGCGACTGATTTCCCCCCGATGTCGATTGTTATGATGCCGGAATTGCGGTTAAGGGTATATAGCCCGGACAGATCCAGGGCCGGCCGGCTGATCTTTACCTGTTTGACACGAACGGAGACAGCGTCCGGTTCGATTTGAAAGTCGCCTTTTATTATCGTGTCTCCCATCCCAAGCCGTTTTTCCCCTCTGGAGACTGTCAGTCCCGATACCGAACTATCGATTGACGCATTTACCACTCTAAGGCCCGATGTCTCGAATTTCGCCGACAGACCAACGCCGGAGGCTCCTATCTGCCCTGCTGTTTCCTTTGAGAGGCGCGCGATAAGGATGTCGGGATGGAGATGCGTGATCCGGATAGTCCCTTCGCTTTTCAGGCCCTCCGCTTTTATTGAAGACGAGATCGAAAAATCATCCCAGAGGTTCGACCCGCTGCTCAGTTCAATATTCACTGCTTTTTTTGAGGCACTGAGCCGCGACTGAATCATATCGAATGAGAAAGCGGTTTTGTCCTCCATTATGAGATCAAGTCTGCCATCCCGTATGGTCATACGAAGACCCGGTGTTGTTGATACAAGATAATGAACAACCGAACGGACCTTCTCCTCGATCTCTTCCAGAGAAGGCTTTTTCGCTTCTTTAGGGATTTTAAAGGTGAAGATCGGCGTTTCAAGGCTTGCCTTTGCAATCCCTACCCTGCCTTTCATGAGTGACAAAAGGTCCGGATATACCCTGAGGGATGAAACTGAACCTTCTGCCTTACCGGGTATTGATATGCTCACTTTCTGAAAAATGATTTCGGGAAGTGGAAAGAGGTGAAATTCCGAGTTTCCGTAGGTGATACCGGCTCCGGTCTTACCGAGGAGATAGACATTTATTTTTTCTTTTACTGATTCTGAATTGATGAGCTTCGCAGCTGAAAAATAGAGTACGACAGACAGGATGAAGATCAGCATCGCCAGGCCCGCAAGCGGCAGAAAAATTTTACGCCGTGTAGTCATGATAAGGTAGGATTCCTTGCCGTACAGGATAGGGAGATCTCTGCCGCCTTGCCAACATCTCCGGAGCCAGGATCTTCATATTCGGGATTCTATCCCGACGGGACCGTGATGATCGGAGCGCCCTCTTTGGCACCTCCTGTTTCGGTGAGGGAAAAGACGAACATCAGAAACGAAAAGAGTGTCTTCGACCTCAGGTCGCGGTCATCGATCCAGAACCAGTAATTACGATACGGAACCGCAATGAAGGCGTCCCCGGGTTTATCGGTTGAGCTATGGATCCTCATGAGCGGAGGAACGGGGACGCCCTGCACTGTTTCTTCCGGCATGGTAGGGTTCACCCGTTTCTCATCAACATGAACGGAAGGCACCTCTATATACGACCCAAGGTCGATAATGATTTCGAGAATAGACCGCGTCAGCAAAGCGAGTTCCTTATCGTCTTTTGCTACAGAACCATAGACGACCCTGATGTCACTTGCAGAAGGGTCGAGCCCGAGTGTCTTCCGGACGAAGAGGATGGCCTCCTGCACCTGCGGATCGACCTTCCCCCGGAAGGTCATCACCACCCCTTCCGTCTCACCTGTCTTCTGGACCCTCAACCCTATGGCGCCCGAGTCCTGGATCCTCCTCAACCGCTCCAGCAGCGGATAGAACTCGGGGTCAGCCGGATGCGCACGCGCCGAACCTCCGTAGCGGTTCCTGATGCCGTTGACTGTCCCAGCGCAGAACCTCAGGACGAGATCGATCGGGTAGCCTGCCTGGATAAGACTCAATATGGCAGGTGGCGGCAGCGGCTTCATGAGGCTCCTGGCAAACTTCTCTCCACTGAGGGGCATATAGGTGATGGTAGGGCGTTCGACGTACTGCGCCATGCCTCCCACGGACTGTGAGTTTGTTGCAACCGATGTCACAGGGTGGACCCAGGTAAGGCCGAGGTTCACCTGGGCTGCCACCTGGTACTGACTTATCACAGAGGCAACATCGATAAAGACGGGTGTGTCGCCGTACCGCAACTTCACCGTGTTGATGAGCATCTGTTCTTTCCAGGAGTCGCCGATCGCTCCCGTGTAGTCGAAGCGGTCGCGGACAACGGTGTAAGGCCCCATGACTCCGCAGCCTGTGAAGCAGAACAGGACGAAGACAGTAAAAGGATTATGGCATCTGCTCATCCGTTATCTCCTATTAAGGGACCCACTGATGTTTAACTTATATCATGTTGACCACATGAAGTAAACTCGTAAAATTACGGGTTTCGGGCCCGGTTAGAAATCATTTCTCACTGGTATTTCGCTCGGAGTTTGCCGGCGGGGTGACTGACTGAGCTACCATCCCGTGCCTGATCGCATATTGGAACAGATCGGCAAAAGTCTTCAGGCCAAGGCCGTCCATTATCTGGTATTTGTGGAATTCTACAGTCCTCGGAGAAATATTGAGAATGGTGGCGATTTCCTTCGCAGAACGCCCTTCGGCAAACAATTGCAGTACTTCACGCTGACGCGGGGTGAGCCCGGTGTTTTCATCCCGATTATCAGGTTTTTCTTTATAAAATTGCATGAGCTCTCCGGCAAGCATTGGCGTCACATAAGTTTTCCCACTCAATGCGCTTCGGATGGCAGTGATAAGTTCTGCCGGCGCCGAATGTTTCAGAACATATCCAGAGGCACCTGCTTCAAAGGCGCTTGCGGCATAGGTCACATCAGGATGCATAGTGAGGAAGACGACCTTGATCTCCTGATGGGTCTTTTTTATCTGACGCACAGAGTCAATGCCGTTTAAAAGCGGCATCGAGATGTCTGCGACGATTACATCAGGCCGTAACTTTTCTGCGGCCGCAAGAAGAGCACGTCCGTCCTCGACGATCCCGACGAGCTCGAATTCAGGTTCCAGAAGACCACGGAGGCCTTCAGCCACAATCCGGTGATCATCTGCCAGGAGAATACGCGCCCGTTTCACGCTCCACTCCCTGCGAGGGGCACTCTGACGTTGATCACCGTGCCCTTTCCGGGCTGAGATTTTATCGAGAAGTCTCCACGCGCGAGCTGAACCCTTTCGCGCATGCTTGAAAGACCAAGCCCTGGCTTGTGCCGTACCTCAACAGGGTCGAACCCGACACCGTCGTCCGTGACAGTAAGGCAGATGTTATCGTCAGCGCCTTTGAGAAAAATCCTGCAAATCCTTGCGCGGGAGTGGGTTATGACGTTTTTCAGGCTCTCCTGGAGGACCCGGTAGAGGCAAAGTCCGATGTCCTTGCCAATCGCTGCCGGGACATCCTCCTTCGAGAAAATAATCTCAATGTTTTCCCTCCGCATGAGGGCTGCGCATTCCGATTCAATGGCGCGGACAAGCCCGAGGTCGTCAAGGATGGTGGGATGAATCTGGCGCGAGATATTGTGGACATCTTCAGACACCTTGATAAGCTGGTCTTTCATCCCGGATATCGTCTGCAAAGTCTCCCGGGACAGTTCAGGTATTTTGCTCAGGCCCTGTTCCAGCTTGCCGGCTTCGATCGCAAGAACTGCGAGCCTCTGCGTCAGGTCATCGTGGAGTTCCCGTGACAGCCGGCACAGTTCTTCCTCCTGGGCAAATATCAATCTGCCCGCAAGTCTGTGAAGATCTTTCTTGCTGTTTCTGAGTGCTGTTTCGCTTTTCCTGAGTGTCTCTTCCGCCTTCTTCCGCTCCGTGATGTCGCGGCCGACAGATTGAAATCCGGCAAGCTTTCCGCTCTCATCAAAGAATGCCCGGTCAGTCCATTCCTGCCAGCGCCGCTCTCCATCCGGCAAAACGGCTTCGCGTTGCGAGGTAAGGATAGGACTGCCGGGTCCAAAAGAAGCGAAGTAGCGCAGGATGTCCCCGTGCAGCTCCATTGGTACATGCGAAAGAAACTTATTGCCGATAAGATCTTCCTTCGACCCGCCGTAATAGCGCATATATGCTTCGTTAACAAAGAGCAGAGTGGTATCAGGCAGAAAACGGCAGATCATCTCCGACTGAGTTTCAACCACTCCCCGGTATCGCTCCTCGCTCTTGCGCAGCGCGATCTCAGCCTGCTTATGCCGGGTGATATCTTTATCAACCCCGCGGTAACCTTTGAGATTACCCTCTTTGTCCAGGATGGGCACACCATTGGTGAGAAGACATATTCTTTCGCCATCTTTCCTGATATTCCAATTCTCCAGCTCCTTTATGGGCCCCTTGTTAGCCGCGATCTCAGAGAATATCCCTGCTACTCTTTTTGCTTCATCCGGTGGCATGAAATCAAACGGTGTCTTTCCCACGACGTGTCCAAAAAGCTCAAGACCTTTCGTCGAGCTGTAGGTATAGACGCCGTTTTCGTCCACCTCCCACACCCAGTCGGCCATGCTGAAGATGATATCTCTCAACCGCTTCTCGCTCTCGCGCAAGTTGCCTTCGATGAATTTTCTGTTCAGCGCGCTGGCAAATACCTGTGAGACTATTTGCAGGCCGTTAATAAGTTCTTCTGGCCAATCCCTCTCTTCCTTCAAGACATTGAAGTTTAATGCTCCATATGACGGGCCGTCGCCCGAATACAGTGGATATGTCAGGACCGATTTGAGGCCAAAATGCTTCCAACCCTCCTTGTCACGCGCGGCTGCAGGAGGAGCATCCGTTATCCGAGACAAGACAACCGGTTCTTTTTTCATCATCATTTCCAAAGACCAAGGGAAACTTTCGTCTGCGTTCAGACTCTCCGGAATCTTAACAGGAAAATCCGGAGGAACATAAACATGAGTCAGCACAAGATTCGAAGGACGTTCCGGCGAAAACTGCCAGAGGGCACAGACATCCAGCCCCAGACATTCGCAAATTTGCTGCTGAGCAGCTTTGATTTCGTTATCCAGCCGATCAATTGAAATGTTGATAAACTGCGTGGAGATAACTGTAAGCATTTTCTCAAACCGCAAACGGTCTTCCAGCTGTTTTTCTATCTGTTTGCGTTTTCCTTCTTCTTTGACTATAAGCATGCCTTTGCCGCCAATGCTGAAAACGCCATCCCGCAAATGAATAGGGCACCGGCTCCCTTATAAAAGGAGTCAACGAGAAAAAAGGAATCTCCGGTCAATGTGATCGCAAGTGGTCGGGGCACCTGATTGGAACAGGCGACCACTCGCACCCCCAAAAAAGCATCGGCGACCCCAATCACTTTTTTAAAGCCATAATCCTGTTTGCTCAGGGCTTCCAGACCTCCCAGACCCTGCCGACCAATGCCGGAGCCGGCTTCAGCGTGGCTGCTCCCGGTTGCCACCCCGAAGGTGTGACCTCTCCGGTCTTCCGCACATGCTGGAAGGCCTTGATCTGCCGGATCAACTCATCGGGATTCCGGCCCACCTCGGGTGTCAGCACTTCCATCGCCCGGATGACGAAATCCGGGTCAATGATAAAGCGCCCCCGAATATCGACCCCGGCGGCCTCATCGTACACGCCGTATACAGTGCCGATCTGGCCGCCGGCATCAGAGAGCATCGGGAACAGGACGCCGCCTTCTACCATCTTGGACAGTTCATGCTCCTGCCACATCTTGTGATCGAAGCGGCTGTCGGTGCTCATTGCCAATACTTCTGTGTCCAGCGCCTTGAACTCCTGGTAACGCGCGGCGACCGCCGCCAGTTCCGTCGGTCAGACAAAGGTGAAATCTCCAGGATAGAAGCAGAGCACAATCCAACGACCCTTATAATCCGAGAGCTTGACCGGCTTGAATCCCTCGCCTGTTACAAAAGCATTTGCCTCAAAATCAGGGGCTTCCTTGCCCACACGTGCCAGCATTTTGTTTACCTCCTGTGGAGATGGTACTGCCACAACCGTCGGGGCGGAAGATGAGGATGCCGCCTTAATTGGCCCGCGTGCGGCCTTGACACAACCATCCTTCTGTTCCGGCATAGCAACCTCCTTTCAGAACATAGTAGACTGCTTCGTTGATTCTTTTCCCTTGCTTTACCTTTATCACAAAATGGATAGACGGTCAATCAGTTGCATAAGTTGAAAATAATATTTTCATTGCTGCGACTCCCATTTTTTGCAGTCGTCGTTGCAGGATTTTACCTCTATGCAGAGGAATCCCGCGCAGTTGATGTAGCCTTCGACCGGCTTCTCAATCCTGCGAGGCTCATCGGGTCTCTGCAGCGGGGTCGCCCCTCCTCCGAGTCGTACCAGGCGTCGTATTTGTCCGTAAGAATGTCAAAGATATTCGTCATCTCAATACCGTCCTCGCCAGCGGAGAGGCATATTTGCCCTAACGTTGCATAAAGTGTGTATATTTAGGCCGTCATTCCCGCAGTCTTTAGGCGGGAATCCATTCTTAAGAAAACATGGATGCCCGACTGAGAACCTCGGGCATGACGGAAAAAGAACCATGACCTGGAGGTAACATTCGGTGAACTCCAACATAAGGAGTGTCATCAGGCTCAAAAAGCCTGTCAATCAAGCTTTTGTGGCTGTTAATTTACAATCTTTATGCAACTGGAAGGTATACTGTCATTTTTTCCTTGATGACGAACTTTCTTCCTGCTGTTTTGGCAGCGTGAAGCTGAAGGTGCTCCCTTTTCTCAGGCTGCTTGCCACCCAGATTTTTCCGCCGTGGGCCTCTATAATGTTCTTTGCTATGGAGAGGCCAAGCCCTGAGCCCTCTGAATCTCTATTTACGCGATAAAACGCGTCAAATATGTAAGGGAGGTGATCCTCCGCAATCCCGACACCCGTATCGACGACCTCAAAAAGGACATCTTTATCCCTTTCCGATAGTTTGATGGTTATCGTTCCACCGGGGGCAGTATATCTTACGGCATTTACGAGAAGATTTCTTATTACGCGATTTACCATCATTTCGTCGGCATCGAGTACGGGCGGCATCTTTTCGGGAAACTCAAAGAACAAATGTATCCCTTTAGCTTCTGCCTCAACTCTAACGGCTTCGATATTTTTGTATACCTCGGTTTCCATATTGAAAGGACCAGGGACGGGCGTGTACCCCTTTGTTTCAAATCGGGAAAATTCAAGAAAAGCGGTCAGCAGGTTTGATAATCTATTTAGCTCGGCCCGCATAATTTCAAAATAGCCTTGCTGTTTTTCTGTGAGTGGACCGGACTTTCCCGAGAGGAGCCTCAATAGCAAACCTTCCGATGCGGTCACGGGGTTCTTCATGTCATGGACGAACATTGAAATGATATTTTTCCGCTCCCTCTCCAGGCGTTTGCGTTCAGTGATATCTCTGAAAAACTCTATGCCGCCGGTCAGGTTTCCCTTATCGTCAAAAAGAGGCGCTGCGGTGACTGACAGAAAAACAGGTTCGCCGTCCTTTCTTTTTATCACTGCTTCCGCCGCAGCGGTTTCCTTCTGCTTAAGGATAACGTGCGCTAATAAGGGACAGGACTCCTTATCTGACGAACCGTGGAATATCTCGAGATGTGACTTGCCCATCACCTCTTTTTTAAGGTAGCCTGTTATTTTTTCCGCAGCCTAATTGAAGTCAAGGATGACCCCATCCTTATCTACTATAGAAAAACCTACGGGAAGATTTTTTGTGAGCGTATCGTATACCTGCTTTATTTTCATTGCCCTGCCCCCCGGTTTCGCAGACATCCTCCCTAACCCTTCCGTCACCTTTCTTCTATCCATCCTGGAATATCAAAATAGTCCCTATGCCGCTCATAAGAAGAGCACATTGGCTGATGCTGACTTTTATTCCCACCCTCTGGTGGAGGGGGACAAAACAGTAATATTCGGCACCGCCGCAAAATCAGAGTCCTGCGTAGCGATATGATGGATCGATTTCCTGAACATAACGGCGAGATGTGCATAGTTGCAGAATGACGCTTACTAGTTGTCAGCCGAAAGAGTTAAGGTTACCATTGGTCTCTGGGGATCATTGGAAAAGACTAAAACAGTCTTGACGATCGTCCCCATTCCGTAGCCGAAATTGACTCTCACTTTTATCCACCCTCTCTCGCCAGCCTTTAGATGGCTGGAACCAGCCATCGCAGCAGTGCCCCCTCATGGGGGTGAGATTCGCTGGATGACAAGTTCCTCAGTTCCCGCATTGGTGACGTCGAATGAGTACGCCAGCAACTCCCCTGGTACCACATGACCGAAATTGTGAGTCTCGCTCTCGAACGTGATCACAGGGTTGGCGTAAGCAAGGGCAGGGAAACACAGAAGTAAGATGATCACTATTTCCTTCATAATTTATTTTATCATAATTGCTGCGAGTTCTCTCCCGGGAATAATTGTCGTAGAATCGTCCATTAAGACACTTCGGAAGTCTCGAAAGCCTTTTTCAGATCCTTCCTCCTGCCAACAAATGTTATATAAAGAGAATAAAAGCGGTAAGGCAGGAAATCATTGCTGCGACTATCCGTACCCTCGCCAGTAGTCTTTTAGAATCCCGGCGTACCCGTCGGCGCCATGTCCCAGTAAGTGACAGAGCCTTCGTGCCACTTGACCAACCGTGCATTTCCATCCTGGGAAATAACGACAACGATGGCATCATGCAATTCGTGACAGAGACGATAGGCAGCACGGTGTCTGGTGCCGACCTCTTCGATCAGTTCCTGCCGTGTGAGCCGCCCCTCTAAATCGAGAGCGTGGATAATAGTCTCCGCTTCCTCGATCTCCCCTGAAATCACTCCGCCGAAACCGAGGAGTTCCTGACGCTTGGTCATGACTACGGCGCCGTCAATCGATGAAAGAGCGGCGATGAAATGGGCAAGGTCGAAGATGGCCTCATCGAGCAGTGCGACCGCCTCGCTTCTGCTATTGACGTATTCCTGCCAGCCGACCACTTTTGCAGGGTTTTCCGACTCTCCGTGGAGTTCCGCAAAAGTGTTCATAATCCTCAGAATGAGGGTGCAAAACCTCTGTCGGGGCTCTTCTTCACGGAACTGGTACTTGAGGGAAATGTGGCGGTCCATTGCGGAGATGTCCCGGCCCACCTCGGTCGGAAGATAGACAAGCATACCTCCGTGGCGGGAATCCCGGATCAAACTGACGATGCGCCGCGCCACCTGCCGGCCGATGAAACTGCCAAATTTCGGGTCAAGGGTCGCCCAAGGCTTATCTGCCCGTGCGCGGGCGGCCTCGTGCATCTCCCAAATCCCGGAGCGCGCGGAGGCGAAGCTCTCCGCAAACCACGGCGCCGAGAAGATTTCGAGGGACGGACAGCAGATTTGCCCTCTATTTAGTGAGGCGATCATCTCCGGGCCTATGCTCACGAAAATACGGCCGGGGCCTATCACATGGATAACAGGAGACCCGGGAAGCGGGGGAATGGCCTTCGTGCCGCCGCTTATGGGCTGCATCCATCGGGTCCCCGAGTGGACCATGCCCCAGATCTGTGCTCCCTTTTGCTGGTCAAGGGTGACCCCGATCAGTGCCCTGTAAAAATCAGCTGCCGGTGCAAGACGGCACAGTTCGTATTCATTAAAAGGTCGCATCTTGTCAAATTGAAGCCGGTGCAGTCCGATGGGAGGACCATCATCAGAAGGAAAGAGGTGATGGTCGCGGATGATGAGACGAAAAATTACAGGCCGCTCCTCCTCCCTCATCAGACTTGCCTGGTAGCACGTTGAGATCAGGTGCTCAAGTATGGCGGGTTCGGGGAACTCAATAGAAGGATCGATTCCGGCTGAACTGAGTCGCTCCATGAAAAGTGGATCTTTCCATTGATCGAGGATGAAAGAGACAAATTCCCGGGGGTATGCGTGAAGAAAAACTTGTTTGAATCTCATGTCGGGCATTGCCAACCCCCTGTCATGAACCGATTTGTGAGCCTCGATTGTCTTCCTTTCCTACTATGTACCCATTATATCAAAGGATAGTGATGATCAGCGTCTTTTTATTGGCTCAGAGATCCCGCTCTCACGCACCCCCACCAAGCACCTTGTAAAGCGTCACGAGATTGGTGAGCCGGAAAAGGCGAACAGCAATCAGACCCTGCTGCGCACTGTAAAGAGAGCGCTGCGAGTCCAGGACATTCAGGTAACTTGATATGCCTTTTTCGTAGCGCGCCTCCGACAAGCGGTAGCTTACGGCGGTGGCATCCGTCAGAGATTGCTGGGCCTCCAGTTGATCGCCAAGGGTGCCGCGCTGCGCAAGGGCGTCGGCCACCTCCCTGAAGGCGCCCTGGATAGCTTTCTCATATTGAGCCAGGAAGATTTCGCGGTCGACCTCAGACACTTTCAGATTTGCCCGGTTTCTCCCCGTATCGAAAATCGGCAGGGTAATCTGCGGCGCAAACATCCATGTTCCGGTTCCTCCCTTAAAGAGCCCGGACAGCTGATCGCTTGACAGACCAATGCTCGTCGTAAGGGTGATGCGCGGAAAGAACGCCGCACGTGCCGCGCCGATGTTGGCGTTGGCGGCCTTAAGAAGGTGTTCCGCCTCCAAAATATCAGGGCGGCGTTGAAGCACGTCCGATGGCAGACCTGCACTTAGTTCTTTCATTGCGGTAATCGCACTGAGTCCGGAAGGCAGCAAATCAGGCGGCACCGGCGCGCCGATCACAAGCGCCAGTGCGTTTTCGTCCTGGGCCACCAGGCTTGTGAAGCGGGCAATATCCACGCGTGCCGAGTCGACACTGGTCTGGGCCTGACGGAGGTCGAGCTCCGAGGAGGCGCCGGCTTCGAAACGGCTCTTTATAAGGTTGTACGATGTCTGCTGGCTCGTGAAAGTGTCTCGAGCGATCTTCAGACTCTCTTTATCGGCGGCAAGTGTCAGGTAGTTGTTTGCGACCTCGGCCACAAGACTTATCTGGACGCTGCGGCGCGCCTCCTCAGTAGAGAAGAACTGTTCCAGTGCCTGGTCCTTGAGGCTCATCACCCGGCCGAAAAGATCAAGCTCGTAGGCGCTGAACCCAAGACCGACGCTGTACTGGTGTGTTGTTATGGCATTGCCGGTGCCGGAGAGTACGCCCGGTGTCCTCGCCTCCACGGCGCTAGCAGCGGCGTCGACGGTCGGAAAGAGGTCGGCCCGCTGGATCCGATACAGCGCCTGCGACCTTTCAATATTGAGTGCTGCTATTCGCAAGTCACGGTTGTTTTCAAGTGCGAGACCGATCAGCCTTTGCAGCTGTTCATCGATAAAGAATTCTTGCCATTTGATGTCTGCGGCGGCCGGTTCGCCGGGTTTGGCTGCGCTCTCCTTATAAGCGGGCCCGCTCGGCCATTCGGACGGAACAGGCGCAGCCGGCTGTGTATATTTGGGGGCCATGCTCGCGCAACCTGAAAGGACAAGCAAGGTAATAGCAATGGCCGCATAATGGAGACGCTTTGTCATTCCGGCTTGTCCGGAATCTTTCTTTCTTTTCAGAAGGATTCCCGACGCGCTTTGTTTGCGGGAATGACAGACGATAAGATCTTTCACATCCTTGGTGCTCAATCGTCTTTTCATATTATTGCTCCTCCGCAGCAGCAACAGCAGGTGCTGCGTGCGCTTTGCTTCTTTCCCGGCTAAACAGCCGCGATACCAACACAAAGAAAAATGGAATAAAAAGCAAGTCGATGAAAGTAGCCGAGAGCAGACCGCCTGTGACGGCGGTGCCGATGGCATTCTGGGCAGCTGCTCCGGCCCCCCTGGTTAGAGCCAGCGGCAAGGTACCGAAGAAAAAGGCCAGTGACGTCATGATGACCGGACGCAGCCGGATCTTCACCGCAGCCAGCGTTGCCTCAACAAGCTCATGGCCCTGACGCATCTGTTCCTTAATGAACTGGATGATCAGGATGGCGTTCTTGGTCGAAAGCCCCACGGTAGTAAGCAGGCCGATCTGGAGATAGACGTCATTCGGCAAACCCCGCAGCGTAACCGCCGTAACCGCCCCCACCAGGCCGAGCGGCAGCATCAGCAGGTTGACAAAGGGGATGGTCCAGCTCTCGTACAGCGCCGCTACGGACAGAAACACGACCAGGAGAGAGATGGCGTAGAGGGCCGGGGCCTGGGCGCCGGCATTCTTTTCTTCATAGGAGAGGCCGGTCCATTCGTACCCGATGCCGGCCGGCAATTGGCTGGCCATCTTCTCCATCTCGGCCATCGCCTCACCGGTGCTTACCCCCGGGGCTGCCTGCCCCATGATCTCCGCGGACGGGATGCCATTATAGCGCTCCAGGCGGGGAGAGCCATATTGCCACCGGGCGGTTGAGAAGGCAGAGAAGGGCACCATCTCGCCGTTCTTATTGCTGACATACCAGTTATTGATATCCTCCGGCAGCATCCGGTACCTGGCGTCTGCCTGGAGATAGACCTTCTTGACCCGGCCGTTCTGGATAAAGTCGTTTACGTACGAACTCCCCCAGGCTGTGGCCAGCACGTTGTTTACATCAGCCAGAGAGACCCCGAGGGCGCCGGCCCGAACATCATCGATATCCAGCTTGAACTGGGGGGAGTCATCCTGACCGTTAGGACGAACCGCGATCAGTTTCGGGTTCTTCATGGCCATGCCCAGCAGCTGGTTCCGGGCCTCCATCAGTTTGTCATGCCCGAGGCCGCCGCGGTCCTGAAGTTCGAAGTCAAAGCCGTTCGCCTGTCCGAGCTCGACCACAGCCGGAGGTGAAAAGGCAAAGGCCAGACCGTCGCGAATCTTCGAGAAGGCCTTCATTGCCCTGGCCGCAATGGCGGGCGCCTTCAGGTCCGCCGAGTTGCGCAGCTTCCAATCCTTGAGTTTTACAAAGGCGAGCCCCATATTCTGGCCACGGCCGGCAAAGCTGAATCCTGCGACGGTGATGACCCCTTCGACCGTTTTGGTTTCCTTATCGAGGAAATGCCGCTCGATCTGGCGTATCACCTGGATAGTCCTTTCCTGGGTGGCGCCGGCGGGCAGCTGGATCTGGCAGATGATGAACCCCTGGTCTTCGTCGGGAAGAAAGGCGGTGGGGAGCCGCAGGAAGAAGAAGGCCATGGCCGCAACAATGCTGCCGTATACAAGCAGATACCGTACCGGTTTGGCGAAAGAGCGGCCGACAATCGACTCGTACTTTCCTCTTCCGCGGTCGAAGATGCGGTTGAACACTCGGAAGAACCCCTTGAACCACCCTGATTCCCCTGCCTGGTGCCCCTTTGCTACCGGCTTGAGCAAGGTGGAGCAGAGGGCCGGGGTCAGGATCATCGCCACCATCACCGAAAGTATCATGGCGGAGATGATGGTAATCGAAAACTGGCGGTAGATGACTCCGGTAGAGCCGCCGAAGAAGGCCATCGGCAGAAAAACCGCCGTCAGGACGGTGGCGATGCCCCATAAGGCGCTTGTGATCTGGCCCATCGACTTGATTGTGGCGTCATGGGGCGACAGCCCCTCCTCGGACATTATACGCTCGACGTTTTCGACAACTACGATGGCGTCGTCCACCAGGAGGCCTATTACAATAACCAGTGCGAACATCGTCAGCGTGTTGATCGAAAAACCTGCGGCCGCAAGCGCACCCATTGTGCCCAGAAGCACCACCGGCACCGCGATTGTGGGGATCAGGGTAGCCCTGATGTTCTGCAGGAAGAGGAACATGATGATAAAAACGAGACAGACCGCCTCGATCAGGGTATGCACTACCTCTTCGATAGAGATCTTCACGAAGGGGGTGGTATCATAGGGATAAACCACCTTCATGCCTGCAGGGAAGTATCTTGACAATTCCTCCATCTTGGCCTTGACCCGGTTCCCCGTGTCCAGCGCGTTAGCGCCGGCCGCAAGCCGGATAGCCATACCACCCACAGGCTTTCCCTGGTAGAATGACTGGATGTCGTAGTTTTCTGTGCCGATCTTGCTTTCGGCCACATCCTTGAGCCTCACCGTCGAGCCGTCGGGGTTGGTACGAAGAATGATCGCACCGAACTGTTCCGGGGTCTGAAGCAGTGTGCGGGCGGTGATGGTGGCGTTCAGCTGCTGCCCCTGGGACGCGGGAGTGCCGCCGAACTGACCGGCCGAGACCTGGGCGTTCTGGGCCTGGATTGCCGAGATGACATCGTTTGTGGTCAGATGGAAGTTGTTCAGCTTGGCCGGGTCCAGCCAGATCCGCATTGCGTTCTGGGTGCCGAAGAGTTGTATTTCTCCGACGCCTTCCAGACGGCTGATGATATCCTGGATATTGGAGACCATGTAATCGGTCAGGGCATTGCGGTCCATCGACCCATCCTCCGACACCAGACCGACGATCATCAGGAAGTTCTTGGTCGACTTGACCACCGATATCCCCTGTCTCTGCACGATCTGAGGCAGAAGCGGCGTGGCCAGCTGGAGCTTGTTCTGGACCTGCACCTGCGCTATATTCGGATCGGTCCCTGCCTTGAAGGTCAGGTTGATCGCCACCGCCCCGGCAGAGTCGCTTGTGGAGGACATGTAGATCAGGTTGTCGATCCCGTTGAGCTTCTGCTCTATCACCTGAGTGACAGTATCCTGCACCGTCTGGGCCGATGCGCCCGGATACATGGCATTAATGGTGATCTGAGGCGGCGCGATCGGCGGATACTGCGAAACCGGCAGGGTCTTGATCGCCAACAGGCCTGCCAGCATGATAATAATCGCTATCACCACGGCAAATATCGGACGATTTATGAAAAATCTGGGCATGAAGCTTCTCCTTTATTTTGACGGCCTTGCAAAAAGTCCGTAGCGGCGCTGCGCCTCAAAACTCGTCGCTGCGACGTACCAGTTAGTACGCCTCACTCTTCATTTCTTGCGCGCCTTGCCTCCGGAGCTTTTTACAAACCCGTCTCTTTTTTTCTCATTTTCGACTTCTTACCGATGTCTTTATTTATTTGGCGGCCACCTTTGACGAGCCTGCGGGAGTTCCATCCGTCTTGCTTCCGAACGCCACCGCCTTGACAGGTGTTCCCGGGCGTGCCTTCTGCAGTCCTTCAAGGATCACTCGGTCGCCTGCCTTCAGTCCCTCGCTGACAAGCCAGTTGTCGCCGACAGTCCGGTCGACCTTGATGACCCGCGGCTCGACCTTCTCGCCATTGCCTACCACCATAACCATCGCATTGCCTGCCGGGTTGCGGGTGACCCCCCTCTGCGGGACAAGGATCGCATGCTCGCTCACCCCTTCCTCCAGGATTGCGCGGACAAACATACCCGGCAGCAGCGTCTGCTTCGGGTTCGGGAAGATCGCCCGAAGCGTGATAGAGCCTGTGCTCTGGTCGACCGTGACCTCGGAAAACTTCAGGGTCCCCGCCAAGGGATAG
>JAKAIZ010000195.1 GCA_021814065.1 Nitrospirota bacterium
GCGGCAAGCCGCCGCCCTGTCGGCCGACAGCTGGAGGCTTTCGGGAGCTGCTCTCTATGTGACGAAGGAGCCCTGCATCATGTGTGCTGGCGCAATCGTAAACGCCCGGATTGCAAGGCTCGTGTACGGCTGCAGGGACTCAAAGGCGGGAGGTGTCGACAGCCTTTACCGGATACCGACCGACAGCCGGCTGAACCACCGGGTCGAGGTTATCTCGGGGGTGCTTCAGGAGGAATGTGCCTCACTTCTGAAGAGGTTTTTCCGCGAGAGAAGGTACTGAGCCCCCGAGTGTGGCGATGATATCGACTATAAAGCCTGTCGTTTCGCCGAGTTGCAAAGATGCGCAAATACCAGAAATAGAATGTAAGCAGAAATAAGGATCATTCTTCGAAAGCAGGACATTTATAGTCCTATTTACCGTGTTTCCCCTCAAAAGCGGCCAATAACGCATAAAATAGACCTTTGAAATCCTTCCTGTGGCGCACTATAGTGAGCTTAAGAGTAAAGGAAGAAAAGGAAATTAAAATGGAAAGAAATCAAAAGAAATCAAAGGACAGAAAAAATAACGAAAGGGAGACTAACATGGAGACCAGAGAATATTGCGACAATGTAACACTTGAGCTCGCCGGATGGAAAGACAAAGTGGACGGGCTTGTCAAGAAACTGGACAGGATGTCGACGGGAGAAAAAGAAAGGGTTTTTTACGAGGTTAACGGGCTGCATATTGTGCAAAGTGAGCTCGATGACAGGATTGACGGGTTGAACAGGGCATGCATGATGAACTGGGAACCTTTCAGAGGGGACGATCATGAGATCACCTGGCCGGAACAGTCAGCTCGTACGTGGGATTTTATCTCCCAGAGTGACATCGGAGGGTAATCAGGATCGGATTATACGACCGGAGGGTCAAAAAAAGGCCAGCCCGAAAGGGTTGGCCTTTTTTTGTGGTGCTGGCTCATTTCCTCTTTTCTTTGTGAGTCGCCCGGTATCTGATATAATTACCTTAAAGTTGTTCGGGACTGATTCGCAAGGAGCCGAGATGAAAAGATACGCACTGCTCGTTTTGTTTTCACTATCAATTCTTTCCGGATGCGCGGGCCTGAATGTATCACTTTCGCCCGAGACGAAGCCGCTTACGGAGAAGGTGCTCGAAGGAACGGCAAAACCGAAGATACTCCTTTTGGATCTGGACGGGGTCATTTCCTTCAAGGAAGAGACGGATAGTCTGAAGCTGAGAAAGAGTCCGTCGAAAGTCGCCTTTTTCAGGGAGGCGCTTCTCAAAGCGGAGGCAGACCCCGAGATTGCAGGGGTGATCGTGAGGATCAACTCGCCCGGCGGCAGTGTTGCCGCCAGCGATACGATTTACCACGAGATCATGAGTTTCAGGGAGAGGAAGAAAGTGCCGGTCTATGCCTTTATCATGGAACTCGGCGCCTCGGGGGGCTACTATGTCGCCTCGGCTGCGGAACGCATTATTGCAAGCCCGACCGCGATCGTCGGAAGCATAGGAGTCATTGCGATGAAGTTCAATGCAGAGGGCCTTTTCTCGAAGATCGGGGTCTCCGAAGAGACCTATAAATCAGGCCCTAAAAAAGACTTTTGGTCCCCTTTCCGGCCGAGCACTGAAGAGGAGAAGAAGATGCTCCAGGGGATCATCAACACGCTTTACGACCGCTTCGTCGGCGTGGTTTACGCGAACCGGCAGAAATTCCTGACCGAGGAGCAGGTGAGGGGACTTGCCGACGGGAGGATACTTACCGCGAGTGGTGCACTTGAGGCAAAGCTTATCGACGGGACCTCCTATCTTGATGAAACGATAGATGCGATGAAAAAGGAGCTGAAGATAGAGGGGGCCAGGGTGGTGACTTACGCCAGGCCGAAGACCTTCAAATCGGACATTTATTCCGAATATCCGGAAACACCCGGTTTGGGACCGCAGGTGATAAACCTAATCTCGATAAACGCGGGGGACCTTTCGCTTTTTTCCGGGGTGAGGTTCATGTACCTTTGGAACCCATAGGAGTGCCGAAAAGTCTCTTATTGTACCTAATGTTGTCATACCGCGTCAGCCCCGGCTGATCCGCCGAGGTGGAAAGGCGGGTATCCAGAAGCACCTGAAGGTACTGGATTTCCGTCTGCACGGGAATGACGAAAAAACAGCCGATACCATTTTTTCAGCAGCCTGATAGAGGCGCAAAAAAATCCAACCCCTTAGCAGGTATGACTGCTGCGAACAGTAAAGACATTGTTGTGCCGAAGTTATATAATAGTTTACGCATGGAACGTGTCGGGGTGTAAGAATGGAAGTGTTTAAGAACTACCGCAGGTATCCGAGATTCTCGATCTTCGCCAAGGCGGTGATCACCAGAAGGGACGCGGGCGCGCCAGGGAAGGTTGACGCAATGGTGAATACGATTTCCCAGGGCGGTATGGGGTTTTATTCGGAGGTGTTGCTGGAGAAGACCACCCTTGTCTCGGTAGAACTGAAGATCGGCAGCTCTGAAGGGGCGGAAACCCTTGAGGGCAGGATCGCCTCGATCTGTCCCCAGGGAAAGGACTATTTTATGGGTATCGCCTTCGACACGGAGATTTCCTACGAACGTCTCGCCGAGATAGTCGGCTGAGTTCGGGGATGTGGTATAGTAAATAATTGTGAAACTCATACTGCTGATAGGCTTCATCCTGGTCTGCGTCTATCTATATGCCATGGTCTACTTCAGAATGGCATATAGCCGGCTCCTCTGAGGCGGGGTCAACCCCTCCGTGAGAGGGAAATTGCTGGAGCGTCTCGAAAAAAAGGGGATCAAGGCACCTTCCTGGCTCACTCGGAAGTCCAGTGGTTGCGGATAAGCCAAACGCAGCTTCTCTTTGTGCCCCTCTTTTTTCCCCCGTGCATGCCCCGAAAGTTGTCAACCCCTCGCCGCTTGGATTATAATGTTTATCCGCGGAGAGGTGCCAGAGCGGTTGAATGGGACGGTCTCGAAAATCGTTGTGGGGGCAACTCCACCCAGGGTTCGAATCCCTGCCTCTCCGCCAGCTTATCCGTGATCGTTATTCCGTCAGCTTTCCGCAGATCTTCTCTTCGTACTCCGGGAACTGTTCGAGGTTCAGCGGCCGTTTGCGCATCTCGCCGAGTTTCATAAGCTTGAAGTTCAGTTCCCTGATCTTTCGGAGCCGCTCTTTGTCGTCGGCGATGGTGTCGAGGAGTTCGCGGAGGTTCAGGACTTCTTTCCTGAGTTCGAGCTCCGGCGGAATGCATCCGGCGTTCTTCAATACCCGGTATGCGGACCTAAGGTCTTCGGGGATCCAGGTCTCATCCTCAAGATTGAGGGGCCTGCCGCTGTTTTCCAGATGGTCCAAGTCGCCTCTCTCGATCGCCTCCCTGATCTTTTGCTCCGCGATCTTCGAAAAAATTTCCATCTAGTGTACCGGCTGTTCCCTCACCTGCACCACGTTCAGCGGTATGGAGTTCATCATTTCGTCATCGAGGAAGTTCTCGACCCAGTATGTTCCCGGTGCCTTGAGTTCGACGTTCAGATGGACCGAGACGTCCCGGTGACGGTAGTTGATGCCGTTCAGCGTCATCTTTGAGGAAGTCTCCCTGATCACGGTCTTTCTGTCGGGCGCAAGAATGCGCATCCTTATCTTGAACTCTCCCTGCCCTCCGGACCACTCGGTGAGGACCGCCAGACGGGGATGGATGGCCGGGAATTTGGTCGCGTAAACGTTTTCGAAGAGCCCCATAAGGCTCAATTTTCCCCCTGTCTCCTGTCTTACGTCGTCACAGATTATGGTGAAGCTGAGAGAGGGTTTGATACGGTCTGTCATAGCGGCTCCTTTACGGTTATTGCTCCACTCCTATGGTCATCCTGTCCCGGATTGCTGCTGCTTTTACCCGGGCGAGGAGTCAGGTCCCGTAAGACATTATAAATTGCTTACTCCTTTTTTTTCAAAAACAGGGAGGTGAAGAAGATCATGGCAGAGGTGAGCACGATCCCCGCGCCCGGAGCGATATCGTACTGGTAAGAAAGAAACAGGCCCGCGACTACCGAGATGAGCCCCGCGGCGCAGGAAATCGCGATCATCGAACGCAGTCCCTTCGCGAAGAGGCGGGCGGTTGCGCCGGGGACCACGAGGAGCGCAGAGACCATGATGATCCCGACGATGCGGATAGACACGACGATCGAAACCGAAAGAGCGACGAGGAAAAGGATGTTTAAAAAGTTCACCCGGATGCCGCTGACCCGGGCGAGTTCCTCGTTATAGGTGATAAGAAAAAGCTCCTTGAGAAAGAAAAGTATGATAGCGATCACGACGGCAGAGGTGATCAGGGTTAGGACGATCTCATCGTGGGTGATCGCAAGGATGTTGCCGAAGAGATACCCGAACAGATCGATGTTGTACGACTGCGAAAGACTGACGAGCGCGATCCCGATTGCCATCGAAATCGAATAGAATATCCCGATCGAAACGTCTTCCGATATCCGTCCCTTCTTTGCCGTGGTCTCGATCCCAATGGCCACAATGACCGCGTAGACCACCGCCGCCATGAGCGGGTTGAAGCCTGCATAAAACCCTATCGCGACACCGCCGAACGCAGCGTGCGAAATGCCCGCACCGACGAAGGACATCTTGCGGAGGACGATGAAGGTGGAGATGAGTCCTGTCAGCAGACTCACGAGGACGCCGGCCATGAGGGCCTTCTGCATGAAGGGGGAGGCGAGCGCTTCGGGCATCACTTCCTCAGCCTCTCGCATTTATCGCAGACATCGGTATGCATCAGCACGTCGACGTTCTTGCCGTAGAGGGAGGTCAGGACCTTTTCGTTCAGGGCGCCGAGGGGATTGCCGTGGTAATAAAGATTGATGTTCAGACAGGCGATCTCGTCAACGTATGTAGTGACGGTCCCGATGTCGTGGGAGACCATGAGAATCGTCAAATTCATTTTTTTCTGCAGTCCCTTCAGGAGGTGATAAAAATCTTCCTGCCCGACCACATCGATGCCGGTGCTCGGCTCGTCGAGTATCAGTATCTTCGGGTCTCCGGCGAGCGCCCTCGCAATCGAAATCCTCTGCTGTTGCCCGCCCGAAAGCTGACTATACTGGGAGTCTTTCAGTTCCTCGACTCCCATTATCGAGAGGGCTTGGACCGCCTTCTCCCTGTCCTTTTTCCCCGGCCATCGCAGGGCCCCGGCCGAACGGTACCTTCCCATAAGGGCGATGTCGAGAGCCGTTGCCGGGAAATTGGGGTCGATGTTCTGCTGCTGCGGCAGGTACCCGAAGGCGCCGTCTTCCGTGAGAAGCGACTCGGGGCTCCGCCCGAAGACGCTTACGGTCCCTGTCGTGGGCCTGAGAAGACCCAGCACAGTCCTGACCAGAGTGGTTTTGCCGCCGCCGTTCGGGCCGACTATCCCCAGGAAGATGCCCTTATCGAGTGACAAGTTTATGTTCTTGAGGACATCTTTTCCCTTGATGACGACCGAGAGGTCTTCCATTTTGATCGCACGGCTCATCCCATCGCCTTTTTCATGAGAGCCAGATTATATCTCATCATACCGATATAGCTTACCCTTTCTTTTTGACCGCCTATCGGGTCGAGCATGAGCACCCTGCCGCCCGCCTCCCGCGCGATCGCCTCGGCCATCCTTGGGCTGAATTGAGTTTCGGCGAAGACGACTCTTATTTTCAG
>JAKAIZ010000196.1 GCA_021814065.1 Nitrospirota bacterium
ATGCTCTCTTCCTCGATGCTTCCCCGCAAGATGGAGCCGCTGAGCCCGGTGCTTCAAAGCTACTGGCTCGGGATCCATACGGTGCTCGCCTTTGTCGGGGATGCCGCCTTCGCGATGGCCTTCGGGGTAGGTATCATGTATCTCATGCAGGAGCATTACGTCAAATCAAAGCACCTTGGCGGCCTTTTTCAGAGGCTGCCGAGCCTCCAGATACTCGACGAGATAAATTACAAGCTGATCACCCTCGGGTTTCCGCTGCTTACGCTCGCGATTATTACCGGGGCCCTCTGGGCCGAAAGCGCATGGGGAAGCTACTGGAGATGGGACCCGAAGGAAGTCTGGTCCCTGATCACCTGGTTCATCTATGCGGTCGTCCTCCATGTGAGACTCATCGCCGGCTGGAGGGGAAAGCGGGCCGCTATACTTTCGATCCTCGGGTTCTGCGTCGTCCTTTTCACGTTCTTCGGGGTAAACTTCATTCTTAAGAGCAAACACGTATTCTGATGAAGGTCCTGGTTTTAGGAGTAACTCACAAGACGGCTAACGTCGAGATCAGGGAGAAGCTCGCGTTTAACGGTCCCAAACTCGAAGAGGGCATATTCGGGCTGAGAAGAATCCCCGAGGTGAGGGAGGCGGCTGTGCTCTCGACCTGCAACAGGGTCGAACTTTATACATGCGTAAACAACACTTCAGTGGCCGCGGACCACATAAAAGATTACCTGTCCTCCCTGCACGGGATGCCGAGACAGGAGTTCGAAAGGTCCCTCTTCGTCCATAACGGCGAGGACGCGATACGACACGTTTTCAGGGTCTCCTCGAGCCTCGATTCGATGGTGGTCGGCGAGCCCCAGATCCTCGGCCAGATAAAGGACGCCTTCGATTTCGCGCTCGGGAAAAAGACGACCGGCGTCCTGCTGAACAAGCTGATGAAAAAGGCAATATCCACCGCCAAGCGGGTAAGGACCGAAACGAGGATCGCCGAGAACGCGGTTTCGATAAGCTTCGCGGCCGTGGAACTCGCCAAAAAGATATTCACTGACCTTGGGGGCAAATCCTTCATGCTCCTCGGCGCGGGCGAGATGGCCGAACTGGCGGCCCGCCACCTCATGAACAACGGGGTCCAGGACGTCATGGTCGTCAACCGCACTTATGAGAGGGGCTGCGAACTCGCACGCGAGTTCAACGGCAAGCCGGTGAAGTTCGAGGACTTCCTCCATGAACTCGTGCATACTGATATCATCATATGCTCGACCGGGGCGCCCACATATGTCCTCCAGAAAGACCAGATGCACAAAGTGATGAAAGAGCGGAAGCACAGGCCGGTCTTCATCATCGATATTTCGGTGCCGAGGAACATCGACCCGGAGATCAACAAACTCGACAACGTCTACCTTTACGACGTCGACGACCTGCAGGAGGTTGTCGACACGAATATCCACGGCAGGAAGATAGAGGCGGAGAAGGCCGAAAAGATCATCGACGAGGAGGTCGGAAAATTTCTCAAGTGGATGTCTTCGCTCGATTCGGTCCCGACGATCATCTCCCTCAGACAGAAGGCTGAGGAGATTAAGGCGGAGGAGATCGGGAAGTTAAAGAGCAGGGTCCCGGACCTCGACGAAGAGAAAATGAAGGCCGTGGAGTATATGGCCACGGCGATCATCAACAAGCTTATCCACCCGCCCACCGTGGCCTTAAAAGAGGACACGGAAGACCGCGACGAGCTCATCGCCACGATCAAGAAGCTTTACGGGATCAATGGGGAAGAGGAGTGAAAGAAACAATCCGGAGGCAAACATACTACCATGAAGAATAAAGTCGTCATCGGCACACGCGGCAGCAAGCTTGCGCTCTGGCAGGCCGAATGGGTGAAGTCCGAACTGCAGAGGATGAACCCGGGCCTCGAAGTAGACCTCAACAAGATCAAGACGACCGGGGACAAGATCCTCGACGTCCCGCTTGCGCAGGTGGGTGGCAAGGGGCTCTTCGTAAAAGAGATAGAGGAGGCGCTCCTCAGGGGTGAGGCCGACCTTGCCGTGCACAGCATGAAAGACGTGCCTACTGAATTTCCCGAAGGGCTCCATCTGGCGGTGATCTGCGAAAGGGAAGACCCGCGCGATGCCTTCCTTTCCCGGATGCAGAACGGCAAGTTCAACATCCCCCTTTTCGCAGACCTCCCCCTGGGTGCAACAGTCGGGACGAGCAGCCTCAGGAGGTCGTCTCAGCTCCTTGGTATAAGACCGGATATCAAGATCATACAGCTTCGCGGCAACCTCGATACGAGGATACGGAAGCTGGATGAGGGCCAGTTCGATGCGATTATCCTGGCCGCAGCAGGGGTGAAAAGGCTGGGATGGGCAGACCGCATCACCGAGGTCATTTCACCGGAAACAAGCCTCCCGGCTATAGGCCAGGGCGCCGTCGGCATAGAATGCAGGATTGCAGACGAATTCATCCATAGCCTTATAGATCCTCTTGATCATGCGGATACGTCCTCGTGCGTCAGGGCGGAGCGCGCCTGCCTGAAACGACTCGAAGGGGGATGCCAGGTGCCGATCGCGGCACACGCGTGGATAGAACGCGGAAAGATTGTCATGGACGGGCTCGTCGGCAGCATCTCGGGCGACAGGATCGTCAGGGCACATACGGAAGGCCACTGGAAGGACCCGGAAGCCCTCGGCACTAAACTCGCTGAAGATCTTCTTGAGAGGGGGGCGGACAAGATACTCTCCGAGGTATACGGCAGGTGCATCAACCAGATAGACCCCCCGTAGAGCCGGCGGGGATCTTCTACTAGACCGTGGGTTCTTCCTTTTCGATCGCTTCGAGCTGCTCCTTGTTCCCCTGACAGCTTACGCAGAGAGTCGCCGCAGGAAGGACGCTCAGCCTTTTCGCTCCGATCTCCTCCCCGCACTCCTCGCATATGCCGTATGACCCTTCGCTGATCTTCCTCAGCGCCTCATCAATGTCATGGAGCGCCTTGCGGTGCGCCGCCAGCCTCATAAGGTTGACATCCTCGGAGATGTCGACAACCGCCCAGTCTCCCTCATCGAGCGCCGTTTCGACCAGCTGCCGGTTTTCCCCGCTGACGTATTTCGCGATCTCTTCCTTCGCCTCGCGGACGATCGCTTCCTTTCTCCTGATGAGCGCCTTCCTGAGTTCCTGCTGCGGGTCCGCCGCGACGCCGGTTTTCGTCTTCGTGCCTGCCTTCGCTTCGGATTTGGCCTTTACAGGGGTCTTTTTTCGGACTGCCGGTTTATTGCCCACGGGTTTCCCGCTTGCAGTCGTTTTTTTCTTTGTCGGCTTCGTCAATTTCGAACCTCGCAGTGTCTTTTCTTTTCCGCGTGATGTGGTACCCGCCTTCTTGGGCGTCTTCCCCCCGGGGACCGCTCCCGTCCGTTTCTTCGGAGGGGATTTTTGCTTTTTCCGCGCCGCCATTACTTCGCTTCTTCTTTTTTCTGTTCCTCTTTGTGGACTTCGATGATGCTCCTTACCTTGACGCCTGCCTGTTGGAGCGCTTTCTGGATATCGGGAAGCTTGGCATCTTCCACCTTGAGCATAAAGTTACTGTTCATCATTACACCTCCATTATCTCTTTTTCCTTATGTTCCAGGACCTCATCTATCTTCTTGATAAACGCATCGGTGACCTTCTGGATCTCTTCCTGTTCCTTTTTCGCCACATCTTCGCTCAGATGCTTTTCCTTCTCGAACTTCTTAAGCTCTTCATTGGCGTCCCGCCGTATGTTCCGGACCGCCACCTTCGCCTCTTCGGCCCTTTTCTTGACGACCTTCACCAGTTGTTTTCTTCTCTCTTCCGTGAGCACGGGGATGTTGATCCGTATCAGCTTGCCGTCGTTCATCGGCGTAAGCCCCAGGTCGGACTTCAGGATGGCTTTCTCGATTTCCGGAATGATCCTGGCTTCCCATGGCTGGATCGCAATCTGTCTGCTCTCCGGGATGCTCAGACTTGCCAACTGCTGAAGAGGGGTGGGCGTCCCGTAATAATCCACAGAAATCCCGTCAAGAAGCGAAAGGGTAGCCCTGCCGGTCCGGACAGATCCGAATTCCTTTTTCAGCGCCTCTATCGCGCTGTGCATTCTCTCATTTGTTCTTTTTCTTAACTCCTGCTCCATCATTCCCCCTGACCACGGTGCCTATGTTCTTGCCCTCGACGATTTTCCGGATATTTCCTTTCCCTCTTAAATTAAATACCACAATAGGCAGGTCGTTGTCCATACATAAAGTGACAGCAGTGGAGTCCATCACGCCGAGCCCCTTGTTCAGCACCTCCATATAGGTGAGCTGATTGTATTTCTTTGCCTTCGGGTCTTTCATCGGGTCGGAGGAATAGACCCCGTCCACCTTTGTGCCCTTTATGATCACGTCGGCGCCTATCTCCATCGCCCGCAATGCGGCTGCGGTGTCCGTAGTAAAATAGGGGTTCCCGGTGCCCGCCGCAAAGATGACGATCCTACCCTTCTCGAGGTGACGCACCGCCTTTCTCCGGATGTAGGGTTCCGCAAGCTCCCGCATCTCGATTGCGGACTGGACCCGTGTCGGAAGATCATATTTTTCGAGGGCGTTCTGAAGCGCAAGAGCGTTGATCACCGTTGCGAGCATCCCCATGTAATCAGCCGATGCCCGCTCCATCCCTTCGAGGCTTCCCTCGACGCCCCTGAAAATATTCCCCCCTCCGATCACGATCGAGATCTGGATCCCCATCGAGGCGATGTCCTTGATCTCACGCGCCATATAGTCGACGGTGCCGGCGTCAATACCGTACCCCTTGTCGCCCATAAGGGCCTCGCCGCTCAGTTTCAGAAGTATTCTCTTATACTTGAGAGGCATACCCGTTCAGCAGGTCTTCGGCTCTGAAGGCTGGTTTTCGCCGAGTTGATATCTTACGAATCTTCTCACCACGATATTCTCGCCGACCTTCGCGACCTTCTCGGTGATGACATCCTTTATCTTCTTGTCGGGGTCCTTCACAAATATCTGGTCCACAAGACAGGTATCGGAAAAAAATTTCTCCAATTTACCCTCAACTATCTTCTCGACCACCTGCGGCGGCTTGTTAGTGACCTGCGCGCGGTATATCTCTTTCTCACGCTCGATAACATCCTGAGGGACTTCCTCCCTCGAAACATAGCCGGGGTTCGCTGCGGCGATCTGCATAGCCAGGTCCTTCACCAGTCCTTTAAAATCGTCAGTCCTTGCCACAAAATCGGTCTCGCAGTTCACTTCGATCATAACACCGATCTTGTCCATGTGTATGTAAGAGCCTATCAGCCCCTGGGAGGCTGTTCTGCCGGCCTTCTTGGCGGCGGTCGCAAGGCCCCTCTGCCTGAGCAGGTCTATCGCCTTTTCAAATTCTCCACCGCTTTCCACCAGGGCTTTTTTGCATTCCATCATGCCGGCCCCCGTCTTTTCCCTGAGGTCCCTTACTGCGTCAGCAGATATCGCCGTCATTCAGACACCTCCTGGGCAGCTTCGGCCTGAATCTTCTCTTCGGCCTTGGCCTTCTCGGCCTCCTGCTCTGTCTCCTTCGTGAGCGCGGCCCTGCCCTCGACGACCGCGTTTGCGATCTTCGAAGTCAGCAGTTTTATCGCCCGTATCGCGTCGTCATTTCCGGGCACTACGTAATCTATTTCGTCCGGGTCACAGTTCGTATCGACTACGGCGACG
>JAKAIZ010000197.1 GCA_021814065.1 Nitrospirota bacterium
GGGTAGAGGCCCGCCTCCCGGAAATACCATCGCCCAGGGTACATTCGTTACCCTTCCATAGAGTTCGCCGTTTATGAAGTTCCCAAGCCTTCCCAGACCGAGCCCTATCGGCGCTGTAACTATCACGAGGTCCGAAACCTGCCAGAAATCCACCTTGTATTTGCGGCAAAAAAGAATACCAGCCAGTATGCTCCCGATGAGACCGCCGTGAAAAGACATGCCGCCGTGCCAGACTGCGAATATTTCAAGAGGGTGACGAACGTACGCCGCCAGATCATAAAAGAGCACATAGCCTAATCTCGCGCCGAGGAGAAGCCCCAGGATGAGGTAGGAATATAGCGAGTCGACGAAGTCTTTTGCGAAATTGAGGCCCTTTTTCTTTATCTGATAGCGGACGAGAAGAAAGGACGCCGTAAAGCCGAGCAGGTACATCATCCCGTACCACCTCACGGAGAAGGGGCCTATGCGGACAATGACCGGGTCTATGTGAGGATAAGGGATCACGCGCTATTCCGCCTGTCTCACCAGCCGAGTCTCCCCGCAATCAGCCTCGAGTACATGTCCTTCGGCAGGAAGGCAGATCCGTGTATCTCGCGGCTGTAATATTTCGTCCTGATCCTATCTTTGCGCCTGATCTCCCGCGGGTCGAGTTTTTTCGAGCCCACGGAAAAAGACCACCAGTTGCCGGCATATGTCGCGAGGGGGGCCGTGTAGAGATCGACCACAGGGAACGCCGCCTTCATCGTCTTCTGCACCTCCACCACCATGTCCTTGTGAAAGTGCAGGGATTCGGAGAGCGTCACGAACATGCCGTCTTCGGTGAGACAGTTGTTGATCGCCCTGAAGAAATTCTTAGTGAAGAGGCTCTTCGCAAACCCGACGATATCGGTGGAGTCCACGATCACCGCGTCGATGTCGGATCGCCTGCCCCTGACGAATTCAGCGCCGTCCATGCATTTAATCTCGACCCTTCTGTCCCCGATGCCGGAGGCGACGCCGGGGAAGAATTTCTTCGACACGCTGATGACGTCTTTATCTATTTCGATAAAGAAGACCTTCTCGACGGAGTTATGTTTAAGGACCTCGCGCACCGTGCCGCCGTCTCCGCCGCCGATTACGATCACCTTCCTGGGGTCCGGATGTGCGTTCATGACGACATGGACGAGCATCTCGTGATAAAAGAATTCGTCCCGCTCGGTGATCTGAACGACGCCGTCGAGCACCAGCACTTTTCCGAAGAAAGGGTTTTCGAAGACCATGATGTCCTGGAACTTGCTTCTCTTGTGGTAAAGGACTTTAGAGACCTCGTAGGAATACTGTATCGGCGCGTAGGGGTCTTTCTCGAAAAATCTTATCAATGGTCTCCTCCTAAATAAGGATAGTCCTAGGAATCGAAAAACCGTTGAATTCCGAGGCATACGAGATGGTGTATGCCCCGCTGGAAAGGATCAGTATCCTGCCGCCTATCGGCGGTTCGGGCAGAAGCACGTCCTTGTCGATCACGTCGAAGCTGTCGCAGCTCGGCCCGGCAAGGGTCCATTTTTTAACCATTGCGGAACCCTCGACTATATACCGGTACTTTATCCCTCCTACGCTCTCCATCAGCCCGTTGAACACACCCACGTCAATGTAAAGCCACTCATCGTCACCCCGCCGGGCCTTTCCGGCGACTCTCGATACGAAGATGCCGGCGTCCCCCACGACGGCCCTGCCGGGCTCGATTAAGACCTTGACATTCTTCGGGAATTTCTCGTAGATCAGACTATTGACGTTCTTGTCGATTGAGGGGATGTCCACAACGTTTTTCGTATAGCGTATCGGATAGCCTCCCCCGATGTTCAGCACCGATAGCCTGATCCCCCTTTCTTCCATCCTGTCCCAGAGTATTTTCGCCTTGTCGAGGGCCGAATTCCAGTTGTAGATGTTCGTGCATTGGGAGCCGACATGGAAGGTTATGCCGACGGGGTTCAGCCCCTTCTTCTGTGCGTATAGGAGAAGTTCTTCAGCCTCATCGAGTTCGACCGCGAATTTCCTGCTGAGCGGCCATTCCGCCCCTTCGTTCGGGACAGTGAGCCGTACATACACATCGCAGCCAGGAACGTAGTCGCGGAGCTTCCTGACCTCGTCTTTTGAATCGAAGGCGTAATAGGGCAGGTTGCATTCCGCCAGCATGCGCAGGAACCTGAAGGACTTTATCGGGTTGCTCGTGATGATGCGAGACGGTTTTACCCCGATAGAGAGGAGAATGCCGAGTTCCCCTTCGGAGGCGATCTCGAAGCCGAGGCCGAGGCTGTCTATCAGTTTGAGGACCTCGATGTCCGGGTTCGCCTTTACCGCGTAAAAGACCTTCGCCTTCCGGATGTTCTTGCCGATGGCGCGCACCTTCTTCTTCACGATGGCGGTGTCGATCAGGAGGTACGGCGGCTCAAGGTCCGTCGTCTTCAGAAAGGCGAGGGCCTTTTTGATCGTAGATTTCGCCGCGATCTCGGTGTGTGTCTTATCTATCCTGAACCTGCTTTTCATATTTTGTTCCTCGTTCTGTCCGAACAATTATTTAAAGACATTTGGGCAATAAATTGCAACTTGTTTCAGTGCTCTCGAAACGGCAGTTCATTCACCAAGGAGGCACAAAGACACAGAGTAAACACCTTGGACAGCGAAAGTTCTTGTAACTCGAAGGCTTATCCCTTTTGAACTCCGTGACTTGGTGCCTTTGTGGTCAAACGCTCTTTTTTAGGATTATTTCTGGTAAACTTTTCTATGCAGATCATCAAGGTGGACGGTCTCGTCAAAAAGTTCGGCGCAATCACCGCCGTGGACGGGATTTCCTTTGAAGTAGAGGAGAACACGATCTTCGGCTTTCTGGGCCCGAACGGGGCCGGAAAGACCACGACGATCAGTATCCTCTGCACACTGCTCGCGCCGACATCGGGGACCGCATATCTCAACGGCCATAACTGTCATTCCGAGTCGGCCGAGGTGAGGCGGTCGATCGGGATCGTCTTTCAGGACAGTTCACTCGACAAGGACCTGACCGCACGGGAAAATCTCCTCTTCCACGCATATCTCTACGATGTCGACAAGGCCGAGAGAAAAAAAAGGGTGGACGACGCGCTGGCGTTTGCCGAGCTGTCCGACAGGGCCGACAATCTCATCAAGACCTTCTCGGGCGGCATGAAGCGCAGGCTCGAAGTCGCGAGGGGACTGATCCACCGCCCTAAGGTGCTCTTCCTCGACGAGCCGACGCTCGGCCTCGACCCGCAGAGCAGGTCGAACCTCTGGGAATTCATCACGGACCTGCCGAAAAAACATAACGTGACGATCTTCATGACTACCCATTATATGGAGGAGGCGGAGGTCTGCGACAAGATCGCGATCATCGACAAGGGAAGGATAATCGCATCGGGTAGTCCCCAAGAACTGAAGAAGATCGTGGGCGGGGATGTGATCTACCTTAAGACGACGGACAACAAAAAAGCGGCGGGTCAGATCAGGGAGTTCTTCGGCGTCGAAGCGTCAGAAAAGGACGGCGAGATATTCATCTCCGTGCTGAAGGGGGAGGCCTGCATCCCGGACATTATCCGTGAGATCGGCGAGAGGGTCCTGTCGGTGAGGATGCAGAGGCCGACGCTGAACGACGTCTTCCTGAAACTCACCGGCAAAGAGATACGCGAGGAGTACGCCTCGGCGGGGGACGATATAAAGGAGGCGGTACGGTCCTACAGGAGGCGGCATGATAGAAGCTAACGCCGTTTACGTGATCGTGGCAAGGGAGTTCAAGAAGTTCGTCAGGGAGAGGAGCCGCCTCGTCTCGACGATCGCTAGACCGCTGGTATGGCTTTTTCTTGTCGGAGGAGGTATGTCGAGGCTCGTACCGACGGGCCGGGGGGTCTCCTACATGCAGTTCATATTCCCGGGCATACTCGGGATGACGATCCTTTTCAGCTCGATCTTCTCCTCGATATCCATCATCTGGGACAAGGAGTTCGGCTTCATGAAAGAGATCCTTGTTGCGCCTATATCCAGGTTTTCGGTGGTGATCGGAAAGGCGATGAGCGGGATGCTGCTGTCGACGATACAGTCGGTGATTATCCTCGCCTTTTTCCCGTTACTCGGTCTCCGCATAGGCCCGCTGGAGATTATCGGCATCGTCTTTGTCTGCGCGGTCCTTGCCTTCGCTCTCTCTTCGTTTGGGATAGTGCTCGCCTCTTTTTATGAGAGTTACGAGAGCTTCAGCGTCATCATGAACTTTATCGTGATGCCGATGTTTTTTCTCTCAGGCGCGATGTATCCGGTCAAGGTCATGCCCCCGGTGCTCCAGTATTGCACGAAGGTGAATCCTCTTACCTTCGGCATCGACGCGCTAAAACACCTCATCTTCCCGCTCGAAAAAGGCCCGATGAGCCCTGATTTCCCGTTCGTCATAGACCTTCTGGTCATTGTCGCGGCATCCGTGTTCTTCGTGACTATCGGCGGGAAGGCCTTCGAACGGAAGGGGTAGCCGTCGGCTATGGGGCTCGACTTCGGGGTCGTCGTCCATGGCGGAGCAGGTTCGCCGGAAGACCTCTCGGACGGCTGCAAGTCCGCATGCCTGGCCGCATTCAGAATTCTTGAGGCAGGAGGGCCTGCCCTGGATGCCGTTGTCGAGGCCTGCCGCGCTTTGGAAGACGACGGCAGGTTCAACGCCGGAAGCGGATCGGTACTCAGGATCGACGGTAAGACTGTAGAGATGGACGCCGCGGTCATGGATTCCGTTGGAAATTTGGGAATGGTCATGAACATCAGGGGCGTGAAGAACCCTGTGGCGGTCGCACGCGGCGTGACGCGTACCCCGCACGTCGCACTTGCCGGGAGGGGGGCCGAGGCATTTGCGAAAAAGATCGGGATTGCCGCGCTGCACGAAGTATCGGTCCAGGCGCTGGAAAGGCACGAGAAGGTCAGCGCGCTCCTGAAAGAAGGAAGGTTGGGGGAGATAAACCCTCTCTGGAAGGATATCGGACCATCTTTCTTCAGCGGACTTTCCTGCGACACGATAGGCGCCGTAGCGGTCGACGGAAACGGTGTCTTCGCGGTTGCGGCATCAACGGGCGGCGCGGTGCCTATGCTGGTCGGAAGGGTAGGGGACACCCCGATGATCGGCTGCGGTTTCTACGCGGGGCCGGCCGGTGCGGTCGCTGCCACGGGAATAGGTGAGGAGATCATAAGGCGGATGCTCGCGAAAAAAGTGTATGACGGGTTCTGTGAAGACGGATATGTACAGTCGGAATGCAGAGACGGAATCGCGCTTTTTGCGGCCGATATTCCGGTCGGTCTGATAGGGATTTCGGGAAAAGGTTATTCGGTCTCCTCAAACAGGCCAATGGCGCACTACGCGATGGTGCGGGAAAGCTGATGCCACCTAAGGGGACATTGCCGTGGTCCTGAGAGGCAGGATTGAGTTGTCGGTCCCCCCTGAAGCGGTCTGGCCCTTTCTGGCCGATCCCCGGCTCATCGTGCTCTGGAACGAAAGGATGAAGACGATCATTCCGGTATCACCGGGGAAGTGGGCTGCGAATTCCCGTTTCAGAATGCGGTATGAAATCGGTGCCGGGCCAAATAACTTCCTTTGTGAGATTCTGGAGTATGAAAGGCCTGCA
>JAKAIZ010000198.1 GCA_021814065.1 Nitrospirota bacterium
GACTTCGTTCAGAAGGATGTTCCTGCTTCGCGGGATGGTGATCAACCCTTCTTTGCGCCACTGATTCAGGACCCTTGTCACGGTCTCCCGCGTAAGTCCCGTCATATCGGCAAGCTCTTGGTGGGTGAGCCTGAGGTTGATCTTCATCCCGGCAGGGGTCTTCTCTCCGTTCTCCCCCGCCAGTATCTTCAGCAGCATCCTGATCCTCTGAGGAGCGTCCTTGAAGTTGAGGATATGTATCCTCTTCCACGACTCGCGCAGACGGAAGCAGAGAATGCGGAGAAGGTTTTCGAGCACCTTCCGCTGACTGTAGAGAAGCGAATAAAAATTGGTCTTCGATATGATCGCCACCAGCGACTCTTCCATCGCTGCGACCGCCGCCGAAGACGTCTTTCCGTCAATCAGGGATATCTCGCCGAAAAATTCCTGGGACTGGTGGATCGCCAGGATGATCTCTTTCCCCTGCTCCGTCGTCTGCGCCACCTTTACCTTCCCGAGCAGTATGATGTACATGAATTCATTCGTATCTTCTTCATGCAGAATCACCTCGTTCTTCACGAATTCTTTAATCACGACCTTGTTGCTTATCTGGAGCAGTTCATCGTCGCTAAGCGACGAAAAGAGATCGATATTTCTGAGAAATTCGATTTTTATGTTTTCCATAGTGCTTTTCAAAAGGTTACCGCAAATCACCATGGAATGTAAATGCCTTCCGTTATTCAAAAAAAACCCAATGTGATCTGGATTACATCCTTTTTCCTCTTTTTCAGATAAGCTCTAAATCGAATTGTGTGGAGCCGGTTTATTACGGCAGGGCTAATTTGCGAGGAGATATAACCGCAAGGTCGCAATTCGGCTCATGAAAAAGAATAAAGACAGAGGGAGCGCTATGAAAAGAAACAACATGTTCGGAGAAAATCATACGGGGGAAGAAAACGTCGGCACCATGGTGTGTGACGAGATTGAGGAAACCGGAGAAGTCCTTTTCGAGGAATTGGAAGAAAAAGACGTCTTTACGGATAATGTCGACCTTCCCGATATAGACACTGAACTTTTTGAGGTCGGGGAAGAACATGAAGATGCCCGGGAATGTGAGAGGACGGAAGACCTTGTCCGTTCATATTTTCATTCTATGGGCGATATCACGGTGCTTACGAAAAAAGAGGAGACAGAACTCGCAAAAAAAGTGGAGGAAGGCAAGAGGCTCATCCGCGAGATAGTCTGTTCACTCCCCATATACAAAAAAATCGAGGCCGATCTCGGCGATGACCGCGACGACGAATCGGCATCGAAGGCCCTGGAGATAACCCTGGAGGTCCTCGACGGAATTATGGAAGAAGCAGGGACAGCGGGCAGCGCCGAAGTCCGGCGGACCCGGTTCGCGATGATGACGAACGACAGGGAGGCACTGAAAAAGAAATGGGCACAGATCACAGGGGCGAGGCGCGAGATCGCAGTGGCAAAGGACGAGCTGATCGTAAGAAACCTCAGGCTGGTCATCACGGTCGCCAAGCATTATGTAGGCAGGGGTCTCCCCTTGCTCGACCTTATTCAGGAGGGCAATATCGGGCTCATGAGGGCGGTAGACAGATTTAAATATGAGATGGGATTCAAGTTCAGCACCTATGCAACGTGGTGGATACGCCAGGCGATCACGCGGGCAATCATGGAGCAGGGCAAGACCATAAGGGTCCCTGTGCACATAGTCGAATTTTACAACCGGGTGGCAAAGGCCTCCAGGGAATTGACTCAGGAACTGGGACGGGAGCCTGGGAACCGGGAAATCGCAAAGAAGCTGGATGTCCCCCTCAAGAAGGTCGAAGATGTCTGCAAGGCAGTCCGTACGCCGGTCGCGCTCGAGACCCCTGTGGGCGCCGAAGACTCAGTGATCGGTGATTTCATCGGTGACCGCGGCTCACCCCTGCCGGATGCAGGAGTCGAGAGAAAGGAGATCTCGAAGCATCTCCTCAAGATCCTTAAAACGCTGACGTATCGGGAGGAAAAAGTGATCAGGATGAGGTTCGGAATAGGAGCGGAGCGGGACCATACACTCGAAGAGGTAGGCAGGCGACTCTCCATAACGAGAGAGAGGGTGCGGCAGATAGAGGTCCAGGCTATGAGAAAACTCCGCCACCCGAACAGGCTGCAGACCCTGCAGCAGCTGGGTGCTCTCTGAAGGCTGGGGATCGGTATGCATGGCCGGGCCGGGCCCCGGTCATGCGCGGCCTTAATGTTATAATCCTCAGGGAACGGGAGAAAGTTACTGCAGGAACACGGTGCCTTCAGGGACACACCCTTCCAGGTAAAGAAGTTACTAAATAAAAGAATTGGCAGTAATAAGGGATTAACGCGGTGCGGTTTTTTTTGAAGTGTCTGGTGTTTGTCGCGGTCTTGCTCGTCTTTTTTCGTACGCCCCCGGCGGAATGCGGTCCACAGCAGAGGGCCTCTTACCAGGGAGAAGTCCACGTCCCTATTCTACTTTATCATCGTTTCGGACCTGTCGTCTCGGACAGCATGACCGTTACGACCGCGGTATTCAGGTCTCATCTGGATTATCTCAGGGCCAACGGCTTTACCGTCATACCCCTCAGACAGCTGGTCGACTATTACCTTAAAAAAGGACCTCCTCCACCCGCGGGGTCCGTGGTGATCGTTGCTGATGACGGACATAAATCCGTGTATACCGAGATGCTGCCGCTGGTGAAGAAATATCGCGTCCCGGTGACACTTTTTATTTACCCTTCCGCGATATCCAACGCCCCATATGCGATGACGTGGGCTGAGTTGAGGGAGATGAGAAAGACCGGCCTCTTCGATGTCCAGAGTCACACGTTCTGGCATCCAAATTTCAGAAAAGAGAAAAACCGCCTCACATCGGCCGAATATGAGAGGTTTGCAGTGATGCAGCTGCGGAAATCGAAAGATCGGCTGGAGAAGGAACTCGGAGGCAGGATCGACATGCTTGCGTGGCCGTTCGGGATCTGCGACGGCGAACTCATCAGCCGGGCTGCCGACGCAGGCTACATCTCTGCGTTCACTATTGAAAGGAGGCACGCGGCCGGCGGGGACGACGTGATGAAACTGCCAAGGTATCTGATGCGCAATGCCGATCGGGGAAAGGCCTTCGAGACGCTCCTGGGCCGGCCTCCGGTGCGGAAAGGATAATCGTGTTTTTCAGGAAAGGAGATTTCAGGATGCAAGGCAGGAGATGGATTATCTCTTCTATGATTTTCTGTGCTGTTTTTTTCTTCGCGGGTGCAGCGTCGGCGTACGATTACGCAGCGGGAAGGGTCTTCGATTATTCGACCCTGAAACCGATTGAAGGCGCCATTGTCACCGGGAACAATGAGGTCGTCCGCACAGACAGCAGCGGCATGTTTGTCCTGAAGAACCCGAGTACCACAATCGGCGTCCGGGCATGCGGCTATGCGCGGGGAGAGAAGAGACTACCCTTCCCTCGGGTCGGACGGCAGGTAAATGTATACCTTTTGCCCTTCACGCCGAAGGCCCTTTATCTGACGTCCTATGGAATAGGCGACAGGAAACTGCGGGAATCCGCGATCGACCTTTTGAAGGAGACCGAACTCAATTCGCTCGTCATCGACGTTAAGGGGGACAGGGGAGTCATCACCTACAGGAGTTCCATCCCTCTTGCATCTGAAATCGGGGCGCAGAGACCGATACTCGTAAAGGACATGGGGGAATTGATCAGGTCCCTGAGGGAAAAGGGCATCTACACCATTGCGCGCATCGTTGTCTTCAAAGACAACCTCCTCGGCGCCGCACGCCCCAACCTGACCGTGCGGACACAAGGCGGCGGAATATTCCATGACAGGGAGAACCTGATCTGGGTCGATCCTTCAAAAAAAGAGGTATGGGATTACAACATCGATATCGCCATCGAGGCGGCCCGGCAGGGGTTCGACGAAATACAGTTCGATTACGTCCGTTTTCCCGATAAGAAGGGTCTGCAGTTCGGCGTTCCGAACACGGAAGAAAACAGGGTAAAATATATTTCAGGCTTTCTTTCGGAGGCCGGACGGCGACTCGCGCCCTACAATGTCTTCGTATCTGCGGACATATTCGGGTATGTTTCATGGAACCTTAATGATACCCTGATCGGACAGAAGATCGAAAAGCTCGCGCCCTGCGTCGATTACCTGTCCCTGATGCTCTACCCGTCGGGATTTCAGTTCGGCATACCGGGCTACCGGAACCCGGTTGCTCACCCCCGGGAGATAGTATCCTTATCTCTGAAAAGGGCCCGGGAGCGGACAGGGATTACGTCCGTCCGATTCAGGCCCTGGCTCCAGGCGTTCAGGGATTATGCATTCGACAGGAGATACTTCTACGGCCCCGGGATAAGGGAGCAGATAAACGCCGCCGAAGAGTTCGGGTCCGGCGGCTGGATGCTTTGGAACCCGAGGAACGTGTATACGGACGCCGGACTGAAACGGGAAGTTCCGCACAGGAAATATGCGGGTATTGAAGGTCCGAAGGGCTGAGGGTCAAGAAACGCGGAGGCGGAAATGAGATCTTTCCTGCCGGCGATCCTATTCATTGTCTGCGGGCTGGCCGTCCCGTTCAGTTCCCACGCAGAGCCCTCCGTTCATCCTTTGCAAGGTCTGCAGGCCGAGCGGCTTGCAGCCATAGCCGATGTCGTAGAAACATCGGTCCGCGACCGGAAGACGCCGGGGGCCGTTGTCCTGGTCGGTAATCGGGATGAGGTGGTCTACCGCCGGGCCTTCGGCTACCGCGCACTCGAACCGGAGAAGGCGCCGATGACCGAAGACACCATATTCGACCTCGCATCCCTGACCAAGGTGGTCGCAACCACTACCGCGATCATGCAACTGGCCGAAAAAGGAAAGCTGGACATCGAGGCCCCTGTTGACCGCTATTGGCAGGCGTTCGGGAAAAACGGAAAGGGGAAGATCACCGTGAGACAGCTCCTTACGCATTATTCCGGACTCCGCCCTGACCTTAGCCTGAGGCCGCAGTGGTCGGGGTACAGAAATGCGATGCGGAAGATCGTCGCCGAAAAGCCCGTCATTCCCCCGGGGACAGGGTATATCTACAGCGATATCAATTTTGAAGTGCTCGGCGAACTTGTCCGGCGGGTCTCGGGACTTTCCCTCGACAAATACTGTTCGACATATATCTTCGGCCCTCTCGGGATGAGAGACACCGTTTTTTTGCCTCCTGTTTCCCTGCAGAGACGCATTGCACCCACCCAGTATTACCTCGGCAAGATGCTCTGCGGAAAGGCACATGACCCCTCGTGTTTTCGCATGGGCGGTGTGGCAGGGCATGCCGGGCTTTTTTCGACGGCAGACGACCTCTCCCGCTTCGCACGGATGCTCCTGAACAAAGGGAGCTACCAGGGAAAAAAGATCCTCAGCCCGAAGTCAATCCAGGAGATGACCATGCCACAGTCGCCTCCCGGCGGGAAAAAGCTGCGGGGTTTCGGATGGGAGATTGAACGACCGCTCGGGTCCGACGGCGAAGGATCTTCTTCTTCCGGGGCATACGGGCATCTCGGCTATACGGGGACAGCGCTCTGGATAGACCCTGCGACAGAAACATACATCATTCTCCTGACTAACCGCGTCCATCCCGACGGCAAAGGCGAC
>JAKAIZ010000199.1 GCA_021814065.1 Nitrospirota bacterium
TCACATGTCTGCAGAATTCGCTTACGGCGTGTATGTAAATACCAACGCCCTTCATAACTGGCAGACATCGCAGGAACTCTCGGTGGCCGCAAGGTCGGCGACAAAACTGGCTGCAAGGCTGATCGCAGAGAGAGGGACTGGATACCATGCCGGCGGCGTCTTCGAAATGTCACAGCAGGTGCCTTTTGGCGACCTCGACCCCATAATCACCCTGAGGATCGAGGATGAGAATGCGAAGTTCAACCTGAACCAACTGGGGGGGGCACTAAATGTCAACTTCAACCCGGATCAGGACCCGTACAAGATGTTTCTCAGGCTGGTGAGGTCCCTCGGCCTCAAAGACGAAGTAGCTGACAGGATTTCGGACTGGATCGATGCCGACAGCGAACCGAGATTGGGCGATTCGGAAAACGGGGCAAAGAATGCGAAGCTTGACAGCGTGGATGAACTGCTTCTGATTCCGGGCATCGACATGGAAACGTATGAGAAACTTCTGCCCTATGTTACAATATACACCGACAGAGACAGCAGAATTGATATCAACGGGGCGGGCATACCGGTGCTAATGGCTCTGTCTGATTCGATCGATCGGAATTTGGCACAACGGATCGTAAATTATCGAAGCAGCGAGCCTTTCCGGCAGATATCGGAAATCAGGAATGTCCTTGGTATTGATGAGAAAATGTACATCGCGTTGCAGGGGTTGACCACCACAAATGGAAGCAGCTTCCATGTTCTCGCGACAGCCGAGGACAACGGCGTTAAGAGGATCGTGGAGAGCGTGCTGGCAGGCAGAGCAGTGCTGTACTGGAAGGAGATGTAGAGAAATAATTTATGGATAGCGACGGTGAGTAAGGCAGTCCTCGCAGACCTCAAAGAAAGGGAACTGTCCTGCTACGTCTTCGAAAAAAACGGCAGGAGCAGCACACCGGAGGAGATCTTCACCTCACCCGTGGGCGAGGGCTATTCTTTCGCGATAGAACAGCCTCTCGAAAGGCCGGATGAATCGTTTCTGAGCCTGCCGCTCGGCCTGCTGGACTTCAGGGTCCTCGAACTTCCCTTCTCGGACGTCAGGAAGATACGCGAACTCATCCCCTTCGAGATCGACAATCTAGTGCTGGGCGGCTCCCGCAGCGTCGTGTTCGATGTGCATGTGATCAGCCGCGCCGACGGGAAATCTCAGGTGCTCGTGGCATACGTTCCGAAGGAGACCTTGAGGGCAATACTGGAACAGCTCCGGGGTTCAGGCATAGATCCCAAGGCGGTCATCTCCGTGGAACTGGCCGCAGTCGTAGCGTCATCCGCCACTGCGGAAGAGATCGCAACGCGGCTCCTCGCTCCCGAACCGATGGATAGCAAAGCGCGGATGGAAAGCGCATATAAGGAGATCACGGACCCGACGATCAATCTTCGGAGGGGCGAATTCGCGTATACGGTCGACGACGAGCGCGCAAAAAGGTCCCTGAAGATGACGGCCGTTCTCGTCCTGCTGCTGCTGCTCGTCTTCGCGGCAGACTCCACCATGGGGATTATCGCGTCTAAGCGCGAGAGCAACTCTATCAGGGAGACAATGCGGAAAACTTATCAGGGGCTCTTTCCTGCTGAGAAGAGGGTCTCGAACGAACTCTATCAGCTCAGGGCGCATATGAAGGCGCTGAAAGATAAAGAGGAATCCTTCATCGGCGTCTCTCCCCTGAAGGTGCTGCTCGATCTGAGCAGTGTCAGCAGGCCGGGCATAGTCTTCCGCGAGGTGAGTGTGGATAGGGAGAACATCGTGCTGAAAGGGGAGTGTTCTACGCTGAGCGACGTGCAAAAGACCAAGTCCGAACTGGAGAAGGTCTTCGCCGGGGTGAATATTTCCGATACAAAACCTTCGGCGGAAAACAGGACGCTCTTCACCATCATCGCCAAGGGGAGAAAGACATGAACCTGAAGGTCGACAGAAGGCTCCTGATCATCTCGGGTTTCGCCCTACTCTTCGTCCTCTGTCTTATATTGTTCGAGGTTTCCCTCTCGATGAAGAAAGAGCGCAATGCCCTGCGCTCTCAGGAGAAAGAGCTCTTCGTGCTTGCCGACGAATACCAGGGACTGAAGAAGACGGTCGATTCGGTCGAGGGAAAGAAATCACTCACGAAGGTGGAGGGGATCGTCCAGGCGGTCGACGAGGTCTTCAGGTCTCTCGGACTTAACCAGAAGGTGAAGTCCGTGAAATCCGCGGGCACCAGGGAGAAAAAATACGCGGTCGAGGAAGAGGCGGATGTCGTGGTCGAAAAGGTGACGATGAACGAGATGGTGAACATACTTTACAAAATAGAGCACGCGCCGATGATCCTGTCGGTGAAGAAGACCACTGTCAAGACTTCTTTCGATGATCCCGCCCTCCTGAATCTTACCACGACGATAGGATTGATTACCCCGAAGTGAAGCGGTCCCTGGTCGCCGCAGTCGTCCTGGTCTTCCTCGTCTTCGGCCTCTGGATCATAGCCGTACCCGAGTCCCTCCTTACAAATCTCATCGAAGGGGCGATGCACGACGGAAACCTTCGCCTTCAAGTGTCGGACATGCACAAGGGGCTCTTCTACGATTTCCGCTGCGGAAGCATCACGCTCACCAAAAACAGCAGGCCCCTCCTGTCCGTTGAAAACATCGAGGGACGGATCAATCCCCTGTCGCTCCTTATCCTTAAGCTCAACGTTTTATTCACCGGCGACCTGAGCAGGGGAAAGGTAAACGGCAAAATCGACCTCCTACGGGGGAAAAGCCACGTCACAGTCTCGGTCAACGGCGCCGAACTGCAATACATGCCTTTTTTTACGCTGCTCGGCATAGACGGCCGGGGCACACTTTCGGGAGATATCAATATCAGGGACTCAAAGGGCAGTATAACCTTCTCGGTGGCGGACGCACGCTTTAGCCCGGCCGCCTTTGCCGGGGTCGCTATCCCGCTCGACGTCTTTACAGGCGCCCGGGGCGCGATGACGGTGGACGGCAACATGCTCAGGATACAGTCGTTTGCGCTCGAGGGAGAAGGGGTCTACGCAAGGCTCAAGGGCGACATCGCGGCCGGCAGGATGAACCTGACGATGGAACTTATGCCGCAGAAATCATTCAGGGAACAGAACCTCGTCTTCATGGCGTTAAAGAGATACGAGGTCTCGCCGGGATATTATTCTGTCCCCCTCACCGGACCTCTGCCGCTGTAGGACCGCAACCCGAAGCCAGTTGACCTTTCCGGGACTATTCCAGTACACCATCGAGCACGTTCTTCTGGAGGGGCCCCAAAGCGGTGACTGCAAAGAGGTCTTTTCTGATCAGTCGCGCGGAAAGCTCCTTTATCTGCTTCATGCTGACCATGTTGATGGACTTGATGATCTCATCGGGAGATATGTACGCCCCGAAATAGATTTCCTGCCGGGCAAGGTTGTTCATCCGGCTGTTCGTCGACTCGAGGCCAAGAATCAGGTTGCCTTTCAGGTGGTTCTTGGCGCGCTCAAGTTCGACATCGGTGAGTGAACCGCTTAGGTTCAGCATCTCTACGACGATCAAGTCTGCGACCTCCCGGATCTTCTTCCTGCTGACTCCCGCATAGATGCCCCAAAGTCCGGTATCGCTGAAGGACGAGGTAAAGGAATAGACCGAATACGCCAGCCCCCTTTTCTCCCTGATCTCCTGGAAGAGCCTCGAACTCACCCCGGCGCCGAGTATGGTATTGAGCACGAAGAAGGCGTACCGCTCCTCGCTCGCCTGAGAGACGCCCGGCACGCCGATGCAGATGTGTGCCTCGGACATGTCTTTCGAATAAACTTTCACGTCCCGCCGAAATGCGGGGACCGCCCCTCTCTTCGGCATCGAGCCTTGTCTCAGCCCTCCGAAGCGCCTGTTGAGCAGTGCGATAAGTGTTTCCGGCGAAAAATTCCCTGCACACGCGATCACGATGTCTTTTGTGCCGTAGTATCTCCTGATATGGCCTACGACGTGTTCCCTCGTGAACGAGGCTACCGTCTCCCTCAGCCCGAGAATGGGCTGGCCGAGGCCTTCCTGTCCCCAGACGGTCGTGCTGAAGAGGTCGTGGATATAATCATCGGGCGTGTCCTCGACCATCTTGATCTCTTCCCTGATGATCTTCTTCTCCTTCTCGATTTCGTCCTCCGGAAAGACCGAATTGACAAAGATGTCGGAGAGCAGATCGACCCCCCTGTCGAGATGCTCGTCGAGGACCTTAATATAAAAAGCGGTGTTCTCCCGCGAGGTAAAGGCGTTCAGGTCGCCGCCGATAGAATCGATATCCACCGCGATATCCTTGGTCGTCCGCTTCTTTGTCCCCTTAAAGAACATGTGTTCGAGAAAGTGGGAGATGCCGTTTTCTTCCTGCGTCTCATATCTCGACCCGACCTTTACCCAGACGCCGACCGCCACGGATCGAACGTTTTTTATCGGTTCCATTAGGACAGGTATGCCGTTTTCGAGGTGCTCTTTTTTGTACATTCTGCTCCCTTCCGCCTTAGATAAAATATTCCCTGGCGGTGCATATCAATATAAAAAAAGTGGCTAATGTGCGGAAAAAGGTCCATAATCTGAGGCTCCGCAATGCCCTCTCATTAATGCAACAGTAAGATAATATCACGGAAAAAAGTCTTTTGCGCGCATCGCCTCCCCCGTCGGATGCACGTGCCAAAAAATGAAAAAGGGGATATTTCTTATCCCCTTCGCATTTCGCCAAAAAATAAACCCGCTAAACTGTTTCGGAAGTCTTCTCTTTCTCCCTCATCGCCTCTTTCCTGCTGAGGCGGATCCTGCCCATTTTGTCTATCTCGATCACCTTCACAAGCACCTCGTCGCCCTCATTGACCACGTCGGTTACTTTCGCCACCCTCTTGTCGTCAAGCTGGGATATATGGAGAAGCCCCTCCGTGCCGGGGAGGATCTCAACGAACGCGCCGAAGTCCATAATCCTCTTCACCTTGCCCAGGTAGATCCTGTTGAGCTCCGCCTCGGCGATAATGCTGTTTATGATGTCGATCGCCTTTTGGGCCGCAGCCCCGTCAGCCGCCGCGATATTAATAAGGCCGCTGTCGTCTATATCTATCTTCACGCCGGTCTGTTCTATGATGCCCCGGATGACTTTCCCGCCGGTGCCTATGACCTCGCGTATCTTCTCCTGCTTGATATGCATCGTGTATATCCTCGGCGCATGCATCGAGAGGTTTCCACGCGGCTCAGGGAGCGTCGCCTTCATTTTTTCAAGGATGAAAAGCCTCCCCTGTCTGGCCTGTTCGAGCGCCTTTGCCATCACGTCCCTCGGAATGCCGCCTATCTTCGTGTCCATCTGGAACGCGCAGATGCCGTTCGCCGTTCCCGTCACCTTAAAGTCCATATCGCCAAGGTGGTCTTCAAGCCCGAGGATGTCGGTCAGCACGACGAACCGGTCTTCTTCCTTGATGAGTCCCATTGCGATGCCCGCGACCGGGGACTTGACCGGCACGCCCGCGTCCATCAGGGCAAGAGTGCCGCCGCATACCGTCGCCATCGAAGAGGAGCCGTTCGATTCAAGTATGTCAGAGACGATTCGCACCGTATAAGGGAAATCGGTCTTCGAAGGCATCACCGCCTTCAGCGAACGCTCC
>JAKAIZ010000025.1 GCA_021814065.1 Nitrospirota bacterium
GTCGAGCACCCGAGGGCGGAATGTTTGCTCTTGTGTTCCCTGAGCTGCTTGATCTGGTCTGTGTGGCACGTGAGACATGGCTCCGTCACGTTCGCCCCGAACGAGATCTTCAGCGGAGTATGCGGGTTCGTGTGGCAGCCGAGACATCCCTTGAGTTCGAAATGGGGTTTGCCTCCGTGGCACTGGTTGCATTTGGGGATGTTGTCCTTCACTGTGGGCGGATGGCCGACGTGACAGCCTGTACATCCGACTCCCTTGTGTTTTCCACCGTTTGCCGCGAGGTCCGCCGGCGGTTTGGCATGACACTTGACGCAGTCCGCATTTGCCAACTCCGGAGACGAGGCGGCCTGTGCCGAAGCAATCCCCGGGACGAGCAGCAATGATGAAATTCCCAGGACGAAGAAAAGCGTGATCAGAAGACTACTGTTTTTTACTCCCTTCATTTTTCCTCCTTATGAAAAAATTTTCAAGCGCCTCCCTGCCTGAAATATCTTTGTTGACGGCGTGCACAAAATAAAACAAAATTAGCGCCGCACAAAAAAATTTACGCCATTATGCCATATTTCCCTAATGCAGTCAACAGCCGAGGTTCAGTCTGAAGGCCAGAGCCCTGTCTCCCGTCAATTGTGCGTAACCCTGAAGAGCGTAAATATAGAAAAAGCAGTTAACCACAGAGACTCAGAGGCACATAGCCAAAAAAAGAGAAAACTCCTGAATGTACCAATCACCTCGATGGTGACATGAAATTTTACGGCAAGCAGTTGTTTTCTCTTTGCCTCCGTGGTAAATGGTCTTCCTCCTGGAGGGATGGATCGGATCAGGAACCGCTTTGTCTGAGCGCGGTGACGGCAGCTCCGATAACGGATGCAGCACCTCGTATTTCGTCTTCGGTGTTGTCTTTCCCGACGCTTAGCCGAATAGATGAGAGGGCCTCCTCACCCGAGAGGCCCATGGCGAGCAGGATGGGGGAAGGCGTCCGCTCTCCGGAGTGGCAGGCCGCACCGGTCGAAATGGCGACATCCTGACTGAGTCTTTCGGCGAGAAGATGTGAGGCCACGCCGGGGATTTCCACATTCAGGGTGTTCGGCAGTCTGCGGGACTTGTGGCCGTTGAGGCGAATATCCGGGACGAGGGCCTTCAGGCTTTCGAAAAGAAGCTCCCTCAGGCGCAGGGTATGCGAGACCCGCAGTCTGATGTCTCTCTTTGCGATCTGGCATGCCTTGCCGAGTCCGACGATCCCTGCGACGTTTTCCGTGCCCGGCCTGAGTCCTTTTTCGTGCCCGCCTCCGAAGAGAAGAGGTTTCAGGAGACTTCCGCTTCTGATGTATAGGGCGCCGACCCCTTTTGGCCCGTAAAATTTATGTGCGACGATTGTCATGAGGTCAATCGCAGCATCCGTCAGGCTGCACTGCATTTTTCCCACGGACTGCGCCGCATCAACATGAAACGCAATACCCTTGCTCTTCATGACCGCGGCGATCTCCTCAACCGGTTGCAGCACTCCGGTCTCGTTGTTCGCATGCATGACAGATACCAGAAAAGTGTCTTCCCTGACGGCGCGCTCTATTCCCTCGACGCTCACGATCCCGTCCCGGTCAACCGGAGTATAGGTGACTTCGAATCCGAGCGATTCGAGATGACGGCAGGTGTTGTAGACCGAGGGATGTTCGATCACAGACGTTATAATATGGCCCTTCCCGCGCGACAGCGCACTCCCGATCAGCGCGAGATTATTGGCCTCGGTGCCGCCCGAGGTGAAGCATATCTCCTCCGAGCCGCAGCCCAGAAAGTCCGCCACTTCCCTCCGCGCGTTCTCGATCGTTTCCCTTGCCTTTTGTCCGGCAAGGTGGCTGCTGGAGGGGTTGCCGAGATCTCTTCTGAGAGAGGCGAAGACCGCGTCGGAGACCTCGGGGTCAACGGGCGTGGTGGCGTTGCTGTCGAGATAGATCATTGAAGACCATTATATCACGATATGTCCCTGTGTACGACGTGCACATCGAATTTTTCATGATCGATGAATTTCGCCAGTTCTCCGACTACCGCCGGAGAACGGTGGTTGCCGCCCGTACAACCTATCCCGATCGACAGATAGGTCCTCCCTTCCCTTTGATAAAGGGGCAGCAGGAAGGCGAGAAGTTCCTTCACTTTCTTCATGAAGGCGCGGCTGTAGCGGTTATTGAATACGTATTTTGCGACCCGGCTGTCCGTCCCGTTGAGACGTCTCAATGCAGGAACGAAGTGAGGGTTGGGAAGGAACCTTATGTCGAACAGAAGATCGACATTCTGCGGGGCGCCGTATTTGAACCCGAAGGAGATGAGGGTGACGCTCATCCCGCGCTTCCCCTGTGCCGACATATAGAGCGAAGAGATGAGGCCTCTCAACTGGTGCGGCGTGTACGACGACGTGTCGATGACCCTGTCCGCGTTCTGTCTGAGAGGATCCAGGCTGACTCTCTCGGCACGTATCGAATCTTCCAGTTTGCCCCCGAGAGGGTGGGGTCTCCGGGTCTCCTTAAACCTCCGGATCAGCACCTCCGTTTCCGCCTCGAGAAACATTATCTCGATCCTGCATTTCTTTCGCAGATTGCCCAGGATCGTGTCGATATCGCCGAGAAACTCCTTCTCCCGGATGTCGACCCCCACCGCGATATCCCTTTCAGACGGCCAACGGGAGAGCTCCGATATAAGAGATCCTATGAGGGCAACGGGAAGGTTGTCCACGCAGAAAAAATTCAGATCTTCGACGGCACGAAGGGCCACCGTCTTGCCGGAGCCCGAAAGTCCCGAGATAACGACAACCCGGGGATCTTTGTCCGCTCCCCTTACGCCGGAGATCCGGTCGATGCGAGCCTTGCCCATGAAATCTTGTTCCTTTTCACCGGTACCCCGCGCAGCAGTGTTCCGGGCATTTATTTTTTCACGGGTTCGATCAGCCCGAAATTGCCGTCCCGCCTTTTGTAGATTACGTTGATATCTTCACTGATATCGTTGATGAAAACGAAGAAATCCTTATCGAGGAGTTCCATCTGCATCGACGCTTCGTCGGGACTCATCGGTTTCAGCTCGAAACGTTTGTTCTTTATGATTGCGCCTGTCTCGGCCGGGGGAGACGCGGCGCTCTCGGCTGTCTTGGTGCTTCCTTTTCTGCGGGAGACGAGCTTGTCTTTATATTTCTTCACCTGTCTTTCCAGTTTTTCGACGACCTCGTCGATGGACGAGTATATCTCACCGGTTACCCCTTCGGCCTGTATCAGCACCCCGTTGGCCTTCAGGAGCACCTCGGCCTTGTGCCGGTATTTCTTTTCAATGCTGAGGGTCACTGTAGCCTCAGATATATCGGACAGATACCGCTCGAATTTCTTCACTTTTTCTTCCGCATAGGTCTTCAACGCAGGGGTAATCTCAAGATGTCTGCCGCTGATGATGATATTCATGGTTTCCTCCTTTTTCGAATTCGTCCGTAGCCGGATCCTTATCTTTTCCGCTGGCTCTGTGAGGGGATCTTCAGTTCTTCCCTGTATTTGGCTATCGTCCTCCTTGCAATATTGATGTTCTGGCTCTTGAATATATCGACGATACACATGTCGCTCAAGGGCTTGGCCGGGTCCTCCTCGGCGACGATCTTCTTGACCATTTCTTTGACGGTAGTGGCGGATATTTCTCCTGTGTTGCTGGGGATAGCGTTACTGAAGAAGAACCGGAAGCCGTAAATCCCGCGGGGACAGGACAGGTATTTGTTTGAAGTCACCCTGCTGATCGTGCTTTCATGGAGGTTCAGTTCAGCAGCTATATCCTTGAGGTTCAGGGGCTTCAGGTAATTTACCCCCTTGTCGAAGAAGTCCCGCTGGAAGGTGAGGATGGATTCGGTCACGCGGTAAATGGTCTTGTTCCTCTGGTCGAGGCTCTTCATCAGCCAGACGGCGGACCGGAGCTTGTCTTCCAGAAACTGCCGGTCTTCTTTTGGGATGGCGTTCTTCTGGCTCAGAAGCCTCTGATAATAGCTGCTGATCCTGAGTTTGGGCAGTCCCTCGTCGTTAAGGACGATCTGGTATCCGTTTTCCGCCTTGAGGATATAAACGTCCGGCGTGATGTAGTTGACCGTGGAAGAAGAAAAGTTGCCCCCCGGCTTCGGGTCGAGGCCCTCAATGATCTTGACCGCCGACATGATATTTTCAAGGGGGACCTCGTACATCTTGGCGAGTTGTGCGTATTTTCTCTTGCCGATCATGTCGAGGTTGTTCAGTACGATCGTTTCCACGAGCGTGCCTTCCAGCCCGAGTGCCCTGAGTTGCAGCTGCAGGCACTCGCGGATGTCCCGTGCCGCTATCCCCGGGGGATCAAAACTCTGTACGAGCCTTACGGCCCGTTCCACTGTCTCTATGTCGGCCTTCGCCAATTCCCCGATTTCTTCATTGGTCATTTTGAGATAGCCGTTTTCGTCAATGTTTCCGATGATGATCTCGCCGATACTCCTGACCTCTTCTGCATCGCGGGAGAGGCGGAGTTGCCAGATCAGGTGGTCGAAGAGGTCCGACGAAGAACTGAGAAAGTATTCGAAGGAAGGCTGAGTGACGTTGCCCGGCGTAAAATATCCGAGGTCCCTTCCGTCGTAACTTCTCTCCTCGAAGTAGTCGTCTGTCGTGAACGCCATCAGTTTTTCAAGGGGGATTTCGGTATCGTCCTGTTCTTCGGAGGGCTCTGCGGTCTCCCTCTCCTCTTTGGTCTGCTCCTCAGTCGACGCCTCGGGCGATTCTTCAAGAAAAGGGTTCTCTGTAAGTTCCTGGGTAAGTGTCTGGGAGAGCTCGAGCTGGGGCATCTGGAGCAATTTTATCGCCATCTGCAGCTGGGGCGTAAGCACCAGTTTCTGGGCAAGTTTCAGTTCGAGACGACTTTCCAGCGCCATCAGAGAGTAAACTCCTCACCGAGGTAGACCTCTTTCACCCTCGGGTCTGCAATCAGTTTGTCGGGAGACCCCTCGTCGAGTATCTCTCCGTTGTTGATGATATAGGCCCTGTCGGTGATCGAGAGCGTGTCTCTCACGTTATGGTCCGTGATGATGATCCCGAGGCCTTTGGATTTCAGATAAGTGAGCATCTTCTTCAGTTCGATGATCGCCAGGGGGTCTATGCCGGCAAACGGCTCGTCGAAGAGCATAAAGGTAGGCTTCGTGGCGAGCGCCCTCGCTATCTCCGTACGCCTCCGCTCTCCCCCCGAAAGTTTGTATCCATTCCTCTGGGAAAATGCTTCGAGATTGAACTCCCTCATGAGCCGCGCCACCTCGCCGTCTATCTCGGTTGGAGAAAGCCCCTTGATTTCGAGAACTGCTCTGAGATTGTCTTCCACGGAAAGTTTTCTGAAGATCGAGGGTTCCTGCGGAAGATAGCTGATGCCCATCAACGCCCTCTTATACATGGGCAGCCCCGCGATGTCTTTCCCGTCCAGAGAAATGCTGCCGCGCTCGGGTCTCGTGAGTCCAAGGATGCTGTAAAACGTGGTCGTTTTCCCGGCGCCGTTGGGGCCGAGAAGCCCGACGATCTCCCCCGTCGAAACATGGAGGTCGATGTTCCTGATAACGACTTTCTTGCTGTAAGTTTTCGAGAGGCCCTTTACCTCTAAGAGATGCATCCTATCTGATGTCCTTCTTGCTCTTCATGATTACCCTGCTTTTTTCGACGTAAGACCGGTCTTCTCCGATGTAATATGTCATCACCGAGCCGGTGACCACGTTTTCCCCGTCCATAGCACGGGGATCGCCCGTGAAGACGACCTTGTCCTCGTCAGCGTAATAGGTGGCATTCTGCGAAGTGACGATCCGCGTACCCTTGATCAGCCTGACATTACCGGTCGCCTCTATCTTCGTCACGTCGCCGCTGCCTTCATTGTAAAAAACGAGCATCTTGTCTGAATAGATGGTCATCTCCGCAGTCTTCGCGACGACCTTTCCCTCGAACAGCGCGGTGTGTGTCTTGTTGTCCGCGGTGAGAGTATCGGAGGTTACAGTGATCGGTCCTTTGACCTTTATTTTCTGCTCTTCCGCCGACGCAACGACGCTGAAGGTCAGCATCAAGAATAGACTAATGATAAAAAATGGCCTTGACATCTTTTCGTATTCTTACCGTCTGTCCGCTGTTGTCGGCATCCATGCCCTCTCCCTGCACGCTGAATTTCCTGGCCTCGATCTTTACCCCACCATCGGCCTTCAGGCCGCCTGAGGCGCCGTCGAATTCTGCCCCCTCGGACGTGATCGAGAAGCTTTTCCCTCTCGCTACGGCCCTCCCATCCACGGTAAGGTGCCGGGTATTCATGTCGTATACGCCGCTGTCGGCAGAGACGGTTATACCCTTATTCTCAATCTCCATTTCCATGCCGGACAGAAGTGCCTTTTCGCCCTTTCCGTCGAAATCGGCCCTCCTGGCTGTAAGTACCCAGTTCCGGCTGCCGTTTTGTCTGTGGACGATCCGCAGACCTTCGATAAACGATGCACCTTTTAGCAGGATTCCCGGTTTGCTCTCTTTTTCGGCCCGGACCATAAAAAATATTAAGGAAAGAAGCGCAAGCGAAAGGACTGCAAGAAAACTTTTCCTCATGAAAAATTCTATCATATGGAGATGATTAAGTAAAGGCAAAAAGGGTGCCAGTTTTTGCATTTTTCGGCTTTATTTCGCTGAAAAATAAAGAAATATTTTTGCACCTTCCATTCTGCTCCGGTCTGCCCGGGGACCCTCTCCAATGCGGGGAGTACTGTCATCGGATGCCTTTGAGGAGGGCCTCCCTCATGACATCCACCGGCGGGAAGGCCGAGGTCCAGAGTTCGAAGGCGAGAACGCCCTGCCAAAGGAGCATGCCGAGGCCGTCAACGGTGCGGCATCCCCTCCCCGAGGCGGCATCGAGGAGAGCGGTTTTTTTGTATATGAGGTCGCAGACGGTCTGGCCCGAAGAGAGTCTGGAAACGTCAAAAGGGGAAGGGTCACCCTTTTTCAGACCAAGGGGAGTGGCGTTAACGACGATATCGAACTCCTCCAGAGGACGTTCCAGGTTTGCCACTGTGCTCACGTTCTTCCTTATCTGAGAGAGGTCCGACACCAGCCTGGACAACTTGTCTTTGTCGATATCGTGGATAGCGAGCATCTCCGCCTTGTCGCTCAGGTAATAGCCTATCGCCCTGGAAGCTCCGCCGGCCCCGACTAACAGGACCTTCCTGCCGGATACCTCGATCCCGTTCTCTTCTAGTGAGCGCATGAAACCGCGGCCGTCCGTATTGTACCCGGTGAGGACGCCTTCCCGGTTTACTATGGTATTTACGGCGCCGATGAAAGACGCCTCTTCGTTGACGTTGTCGAGAAACCTGATCACCGCCTCCTTGTGCGGAATAGTTACGTTAACTCCCGCCAGGTTCAGTGCCCGCACCGCATCTACCGCCTTGCCGAGCGAATCGGGGTGCACGAGAAAAGGCAGGTAGCAGTAGTCCATGCCGAGATGTGCAAAGGCCGCGTTGTGCATCGAGGGGGAGAGGGTATGCTCGACCGGGTAACCGAAAAGCCCGGTGATTTTTGTCCTTCCGGTGATGTTCATGCAGTGCTCCTATCCATGTCATAGATTTCAACAAGTCCCGTGATCGCATCGATAACGCCCTGGGGTGTCGACTCGGTGCGGACGGCCTTCATGCCGGTCGCCTCTGAGACGTCTCCGAGGGAGACATCGTCCAGGAAAATATCCTTGTCCTCCTTCAGCGCCACGTCGGGGACGAGCAGCGCATCGTAAGCGTCGGTGTTGTCATGCAGCGATTTAATCACGTCCCGTCCGGTCAGCAGTCCGGCGACCGTGACCGTCGTCCCGAAGAAGTGGTTTTCGATTGGTATCACGTCGAGCCGGATCTGCTCCTTTTCTGCCAGGCGGTCGGCAAACTTCCGGAGAAAGGGGTAGAAGGAGGTGCCGGTGAAAGTGAGATACTTCGCGTCGCGGGGCATCGACTTGGGGACCCTCATCTTCTTCGCCTGCGCGAGAAAAAGCGGCACCATGCCGACGCCGTTTTCGATCTGCGGCAGCGCTCCGTAATCTTTCAGGCCGGGAAAGGGAAGGTCGGCCTTTATGTACATCTCGTCAGAACAGTATACGATGGGGTCGCCGTGCTTTTTTCTGAACCTCTTCTGAAAAGGTTCTACGGCCCTGACCGCCTGCAGGGCGTCCTCCTTCGTTAAGGGACTGATCGGCAGTTTCCGGTGCATCGTGAGGCCGACCGGTACGACGGCGATGGAAGATACGTACGGATAAAACTTATGGAGGTCCCTGATCGTGTTCTGCAGTTCCGACCCATCGTTGTATCCCGGGCAGAGCACGATCTGTGTATGCATCCTTATGTTATGACCGGCGAAGAACTTCAGATCCTTCATAATGTCCGGGGCCTTCGGGTTCCCCAGCATCTTGTTGCGCAGTGCCCTGTTAGTAGTATGGACGGACAGGTAGAGTGGGCTCAGCCGCTGTTCGACGATCCTCCGCTTGTCTTTGGAGTCCATATTCGAGAGGGTCATGTAGTTGCCGTAAAGGAAGGAAAGCCTGTAGTCTTCGTCTTTTATGTAAAGAGGCTTCCTCAGACCCTTCGGCAGCTGTTTCACAAAACAGAAGATGCAGCTGTTTTTGCACGTCCTCACCTTGAAAGGCATGAGGGTAATCCCCAGGTCTTCTCCCTCTTCCTTACTGACCTGTACTTTGTTTCTTGTCCCGGCACGGCTGAATTCGAAGGAGAGCCTTGGCGAACTTCTGAAAAACATGAAGTCGATCGCGTCCCGCAGCCGGTGGGAATTTATCGAAATGATGCTGTCACCCTGCCGGAGACCGGCCTTTTCGGCCAGACCGCCCGGCAGCACACTCTCGATTTCAACGGAGTAATTAGGGCGCATTGGTCAGCGTAAACCCCTTGTAAATGTATTGAAGTGCCGAAATTGCAGTGACCGCCGCGGTCAGCAATAGGAATGGTTCCGGTATCGGCGGCAGCGAGGGCAGATTCACCCCGAGAAGAATATATGCCAGCACGATCAGTTGCATGGCGATGGCCAGCTTGCCGGTGAATACCGGCGCGACCTCCGATTTGTGCGTGATCATGTAGAGAAGGAACCATCCGACTACGACCACAAGGTCCCTGCTTATTACCGTAATCGCGAGCCATTTCGGTATCCAGCCGTATACGGCGAACAGGATGAACGAGGTGACGAGGAGAAATTTGTCGGCAAGGGGATCGAGAAAGGTCCCGAGTTCGGTCTTCTGGTTAGTGAGCCGAGCAGACAGGCCGTCGAGAAGGTCTGTGAGCGCCGCTCCCGCGAAGAGGTATAATGCATATTTGTATTTGCTGTAGAGCACGGCCGTGACGAACAAGGGTATGATGACTATCCTCGTTATTGTTAAGGTATTAGGTATGTTAAGTACCCGCACAAACTTCCCCCCCTTCGGAACGTCCGACAGCCTACAGCCTACGGAATATTGAATGGAGCCGCGGTGAACGACAGATTCAATCCAAGCTTATTATAGCACGTGATCTTTAATCGGCCGCGGAGAGACGATGCCAGCAGCGCCGCATGGCATTGCTCGATACTGAAGCCGTATTCGTCCGCCAGCCGCACCGACTCCCGGATATATTCTTCCGCCCGCTTCTTTCGGCCCTCGATCATCGCGATCTCACCCATGCCTAACTTGCAGTAGATGAGTCCCCGGGGGTCTCTGGTCCTTCTGAATAGACCCTGAGCGGTCGTGAAATACCGGCGGGCCATAGCGTGATCGCCGAGCATCTTATACGTCGTGCCGATGCTCCAGAGCGTGTAAGAATAGCTCACCCTGTCGCCGATCGCATTATATATCTTCGATGCCCGGCCGAAACTTGCCAGTGCCTTTTTGTATTCGGCCTGCATCCGGTACGCATTGCCGATGCCGCAGTAAGAATAGGCGGTCCCGAACCTGTCGCCGATACTGGAAAACAACCGGTTCGCCTTGCGGTAGTAATCGAGGGATTCGGAGAACATGCCCGCGATGCGGTGTGTTCCGCCAAGCCCGCAAAGACTATATCCCACGGCCGGGCGCAGTCTCTGCTGTCTGAAGAGATTCAGGGCATTGTTGTATTTGCGGATCGCACCCGGTATGTCGCCCTTGATCCGGAGCGTTCCGGCGATCGCCCAGAGAGAGAAGGCTATCGCCTGGTTGTCTCTGCTCTTCTCGTAAAAGACAAGGGTCTTTTGCAGCAGGGGGAGTGCATGTTTCCAGTCACCCCTTCCTCTCATACAGAGCGCGATGTTTGTACCTGCATCAGCGACCGCCATGGCATCATCCGCCTCTTTTGCCGCGGCCGCAGCCGCGGAATAGGATTTTTCGGCGAGGTCGTAATTTCCGATCATCCGGTGGACGTCGCCTATAGACATCCTGCAGTCAAGGATACCCTGCGGGTCCCGGAGAAAACGGTATCCGGAGAGTGCTCTTCTGAAGAGAGCGAGCGATTCTGCATACCGGCTCTTCCGCCTGAGCAGTTCCGCCTTTTTAAACTGCCGGCGCGTTTCCGAGTAATCCATTCATCTTCTCCATTGTCGCGGCATAATCGCCTGAATTGAAAAAAGCCGAGCCCATAACGAGGATGTCCGCACCCGCCGCGGCGATTTCCTTCGCATTTTCGGGTTTGACGCCCCCGTCGACCTCAATTAAGACGGAGAGTCCAGCTTCATCGATCTTCCTTCTGAGTAATTTCAGTTTTTCGAGCGCGGAAGGGATGAATTTCTGGCCGCCGAAACCGGGGTTCACTGACATAACCAGGACCATGTCGACATCGCCCAGGATATTGTCGAGGCTTGATACCGGCGTGGCCGGGTTTATCGATACGCCGGCCCTGATCCCGCTCTCTCTTATCATCTGAACGGAACGGTGAAGATGAACGGTCGCCTCGTAATGTACCGTCAGGATATCAGCCCCGGCAGCAACGAAATCTTTCAGAAATTTGTCGGGATCTTCTATCATCAGGTGCACATCTAGCGGAAGCTGTGTGACCTTCCGTATCGATTCCACGACCGGAGGACCGATCGTGATGTTCGGCACAAAATGCCCGTCCATGACGTCAACGTGCAGCAAATGCGCGCCTGCGGCTGTCGCGGCCCGTATCTCGTCTCCGAGACGGGCGAAGTCGGCCGAGAGGATCGAGGGGGCGATCTTGATCATTGAATATTCCCTTCCTGCAACTCGAGATATATTATTTCGCCTGCAGTGACGAGCGTACCCGGTTTCGGTTTCTGGCTTATGACGATGTTTCCGGTGCCTTTCGTCTCGATCGAGAGGCCGATTTTTCCGGCGGTATCCCTGGCCTCTTCCAGACTCTTGTTCTGGAAATCCGGGCAGTAATATGGTACTTCGTTTGGTCCCAGACTGACAAGCACGGTGATCGGCCCGGTCAGCCTTTCGTCCGGCTCCGGACTCTGGGCGACGACCCTCCCTTTTTCGACTGAATCGGAGTGGACCTTGATCGTCTTGCCGATGCTGAGTCCTTTCTGGATCAGCGCGGCTTCGGCGTCGGCAAGGGTGTCGTTCAAGAGGACCGGAATGGAATACACCTTCGGCCCCTTGCTAACTACGACCTTTATCGCCCTTCTTTCTTTCACCTCGTTGCCGGCAGGGACGTCCTGCCTAAGTATCCTTCCCGCCTGTACTGTCGAGTCGTAATCTTCTCCCTCTATCTTCAGGTACAGCCCTGCCTTGTTCAGCGCTTCGTTTGCTTCCAGGAGCGTCATGTTCGTCACCGCAGGAACCTGGACAGTACGGCTGAAGCTGAGAACCTTGAAGGTGAGAAACCCGAACATCAGGCCCAAAAGCACAAAGGCCGCAAACAGGATCGGGACCCTGATAAGACTGCTCATTTTTGTCTGCAAAAAGCTACTCCGAAGAAACCATCCATAGTATGTTTGTGCGGATATGTCCGCAAGAAGCCCTGATGCATGAAATATTTCACTGAAACCGCCTCTGCATCTATAATACGGAATTCGGCCGCCGTCTTCAAGAACTCGGCCGCGACTTCTTCTCCTTCCTCGGGTTCGAGCGAACAGACCGAATAGACCAGCCTGCCGTTTTTCTTCAGCAGTGGTGCGACAGACCGGAGGAGTCTCAGTTGGTTTGTCTTATAGTCGGTCAGATCTTTCGCCTTGCGGCGATATTTCACGTCGGGGTTTCTTCGCACGACCCCGGTAGCGGAGCACGGCGCATCGAGGAGGATCCTGTCGAAGGAGTCCGCTTCGCGCATTTCGGCAACGTCTCCATGGACGACTGTCACAGAGCGGACGCCGAGGTCCTGAATATTCGCGCGGAGCATGCCGATCCTTCCGGCGTCTTTTTCGACTGCGATGATCTTGCCCGAATCCCCCATCAGCTGTGCGATATGGGTGGTTTTTCCGCCAGGGGCGGCGCAGGCGTCGAGCACTATTTCTCCCGGTTTCGGATCCAGCAGATAAGTGATCAGCTGGGATGCCTCGTCCTGCACCGCAAAGAGACCGGCCCCAAAGGAAAGTTCGTCATGGCTTCGGACGGTCCTCAGGACGATCCCTTCAGGAGAAAAAAAGGTCGGCCCGGATTCTGCACCGTGACCGGAGAGCAGCGAAATAAGCTTTTCCCGCGTCGTCTTCAGGGTGTTTGTCCTGATCGTCAATGCCGGGACCCTGTTGTTTGCCTCGGCCAGCTGCATCGCCTCTTCTTCGCCGAACCTCTTTATCCATCTTTTGACGAGCCATTTCGGATGCGAGGTATTGACCGCGATACGGGTAAGCGGGTCGTCGAAAGCAAAGGGATAGCGCAGACCGTCTTTCTGCCTTAGCACATTCCTCAGCACTGCATTGACCAGCGGCGCTTTCCCGCGAGAGGAAGATGACTTCTCCAGTTCGACCGCTTCGTTGACGGCCGCCCAGTCCGGTACCCTCATGAAATAGATCTGGTAGACGGCCGCCCTGAGGTTGTTCAGCGTGAAATTCCCCGCTTTTGCCGGGTTTTTCATGTAATTCCCGAGGACCCAGTCCAGGGCATCTCTGTATCTGATCACGCCGTAGACCAACTCCATGAGAAATGCCCTGTCCCGCCTGTCGAGCGACCCGGAGAGGTCTGCTAGCGCATTCTTCGGTCTGACGTCTCCGGAGAAGATTTCAAGGAGTCCCTTTATAGCGAGCGCACGGGTGTGGGGCATCGAAGCGGGCCGCTACGATCCTTGCCTGTCGACGGAGGTGATCTTCAGTATCCCGTCTTCTTTCGCGAAGTCGGCACGGAGACGCTGGGTGATCAGCTTGATATTGTTGCTTCTGCGGGGTTTGAACTCTATATACCACGTGATCGTTGCGCTGGCGCGGTCGCGTCCGGATTCGAGCTCATCGATCCTGTACTGCAGAGAGGTGAAGTCGACCCTTTCCCACTTGTCGGCGATGTTCTCCTCTTTCCCCTTCGACGCCAGGTACGCGGCAGAGTATCGCGATCTCCAGAGTTCCTCGTTTTTGGTAAGATTCGCCGTTTTAATGTCGTCAAGGAGGGCGCCGATCTCCCTTTTCCCGATCCCTGTTTCTATCCGCGCCTCTGCAGGCCTGCCTGCAGGCGCCACGACCTCATGGGAGTACGTATACAAGGACAGTACGAGAATAACCGCTGCAGCTGCCGCCGCCGGGACAAATACTGCCGGCCTCATGAGACTTCTCATCCTAAGCGCGGATGGAGAACGCTTCCCCCGGATGACATCGAGAAACAACCTCTTTGTGCTGAGTTCTGATGAAAGCATCCTGAAATAGCGGCCCTTCGCACTAAGAAAAGCGGCAGCACCGGGCTTTTCCATTTTCCCCAGTTCCGAATCGAGGACCGCGATGTCGTCCGTTAGTTTCTGTTGAAGGCTGTCGAGAGTGATTTCGAGTTTCGTGATCTTCCGCATGATCTCTTCGACTTCGGCCTCGATCCTGCCGGTGGAGGCGACAAATTCCGCATGGTCCGGGCCTCCCTCTGCGGCCTGTATCGCAGCAAGCGCCCGCTCTTTTTTTGCAAGCCTGCCTTTGAGCTGTCCTATTTCGAGGAGCAGCGCGTAGACGAATTTGTTTTCGATATCAACGCGCAGCGTGTCTATCCTGATGTCTTCCATCTTTTCATCGCTGACCACCGGCGATTGCACTCCTCCGCCCGGCGTTTCGTCGGCGCTATTCGCGTGATGTGCGGGTTCCGCTTCCACGGGTTCGAGCATGGCGGAACATTCCTCGCAGTACGTATCGCCGAAGGAAAAACGCTTCAGGCATTTCGGGCACTGCATGACGATGGCGGGCATTTGGTCCATATATCACATCGGACTGATATCTTCGGGCACTGCCAGCGGTTTCGGTTCCCGTTCGTGCCTTCTGTCGATTTTCTGTTTTTTCTCTGCCTTCGGCTGACTTCCCGGCTTAGGTCCATGTTCGATCGCCTGCTTTGGTGCGGCCGCCGGCGCCTCCACCGACCTCGCCCGCACAGGATGAGTCACAAGCGGTTTTCCCCTTTTTGCTGCATTGGCGATAAGGGGCGCCAGCATCCTCGATATGAGCTCCCTCTGTGAGTCAGGGTCTATGCGGCCGCCCGGGAACGAGAAATCCGCCGCTTGCCAAAAGAGTATCCGGGAATCGCCTGAAGAGAGAAGCTGAATGATGAGTTCATGCCGGTCTCCTTTTGGAAGAACGATGCCGTTCAGAACGGCGTCCGCCTGAAGCGACCTGCCCAATATGACGAGCGCGCCGGCCCTTTTTTCAGGAGCGACACTTGAAAGATCTTTCCCTGTGTTTCTGCCCGCTGCGTCCACCTTGTCTTCAGGGATGACGTCGAGCTTCGATGTAGAGAGCGCCTCCTGCGCCAGTTGCCTCCAGTGATTGTCGTCTTGATAGAACGGCGCCACTGCGACGGAATGCGCCTCTTCGATAAGCCGTATGTCGGCCAGCGGCAGGCTGTTTTTCTGATCGCCCGCAAAGAACCGGGATGTTGCACAGGCGGAAAGCGCAATGAGCGCGAAAAGGCAAACCAGGGGGGCATAAAGCCTGCAAAAGAAGTGCGGTCTCCTGACAGAGCTCCAAGACAAACAATGCATATAAAATAATGCCACTCTTGCCGGGAAAAATGCAATGGCCGAAGGTTGCGGAAACCGTTGTTTTTGTCGACCGGGGCAGATGAAATGTTCTATAATTACATATGGCTGTTCTGGAGATAAGGAAGTATCCCGATAAGGTGCTTAAGCAGAAGGCTGCTCCTGTTGCGTCTTTCGGCGAAGGCCTTCAGCGTCTCGTCGACGACATGGCGGAGACGATGTACGCCGCCCCGGGAGTCGGTCTTGCGGCCCCCCAGGTGGGTGTGTCCAAGAGGATTGCGGTCATCGACATCAGCACCAAGGGCGCGCAGATGCCGCTTCTTGTGCTGATAAACCCGGTGTTTTTGCGGAAAGAAGGCGAGATCGAATTCGAAGAAGGCTGCCTCAGTCTGCCCGAATATACGGCTAAGGTCGAAAGGGCCGAGAAAGTAGCAGTCCGTTTCCTTGACAGAAAGGGCAAGGAGATGGAGATAGAGGCTGAAGGCCTGCTTGCCGTGGCGCTTCAGCATGAGATAGACCATCTCGACGGTTTTCTCCTTATCGACAGGATCAGCCCCATAAAAAGAGAATTCTTCAAGAAGAAATTCGCCAAGGCCCAGAAATCAGGGAAATAAGATCTTGAGGATCGTCTTCTTCGGAACCCCTGATTTTGCCGTCCCGTCACTCAATGCCCTCATTGATTCCGGATATGATGTTGCGGCGGTCGTAACGCAGCCGGACAGGCTAAAGGGCAGGGGGCACAGACTGTTGCCGCCGCCCGTGAAGGAACTTGCCGCGTTGCGGGGAATCCCGGTGCTGCAGCCCGGCGGTATCAGGACTCCTGAATTTCAGGAGGAACTGGCGGCGTTCAGGCCCGAGGCGGTCGTCGTAGTGGCGTACGGAAAGATCATCCCTCCGCGTGTCCTCAAGCTGCCGCCGGTAGGATGTATCAACGTGCACGCATCGCTTCTCCCGAAATACCGCGGTGCGGCACCGATACAATGGGCGATCATAAGCGGAGATACGGTGACGGGCGTGACCACGATGATGATGGACGAAGGACTAGATACCGGCGACATAATCCTTCAGGAGGAGACCGGGATATCCGGAGAGGACAACGCCCTGACGTTGTCTAACAGGCTTGCCGAAATGGGCGCTTCGCTTCTGCCCCGGACCCTCGAGGGGCTGAAAAACGGATCGGTAAAACCTGTCCCTCAATCCGGCGAGCCGACCTTCGCACCGCCCCTGACGAAAGAAGTCGGTTTTATAGACTGGTCCCTTCCCGCCCAAAAACTCGGCGATCTTATCAGGGGCACCTATCCGTGGCCTGGTGCGTATTGTTTTCTCAGCGGACAACGGCTTACTATCATGAGGGCAAAGGTTTTGGACGGGCGAAGGCGGGGCATTCCGGGAAGGGTCGAAAGGATCGGGAGCGAGGAGATACAGGTGTCGACCGGAAGGGGTGTCCTGTCTGTTTTTGAGGTGAAGCCGGAGGGCAGGAAATCCATGCCCGCCGCGTCCTTTATGCACGGAAGGCGGATGACGGAAGGGGCGGTTTTTGATGTATAGGACGCTGAGGGGACTCGTCCTTAAGGTTCTCTATCCGTTTCTTATGCTTGTCGGGGCTTTTTTCAAAGGCAGGAAGGAGTCGTTTCAGCGGTTTGTGATCGGCCTGAACAACAGGCTTGTCAGGAGGGAGAGACCGAAGACGAAGAAGATCCTGCTGCTGCTGCCCCACTGCCTCCAGACAAGCGAGTGCGCGATCAGACTTACTCATAACATCTACAACTGTGAACGGTGCGGGCGGTGCGAGATCAGAGACCTTATCAGCATCGCCGAGGAGAACGGGCTGAACCTCTTCGTCGCCACGGGCGGCACGATCGCGAGGAAGATCGTGATGGAAGCGAGGCCCGAGGCGATCGTGGCGATCGCCTGCGAACGCGACCTTTCGAGCGGACTGGTCGATACGTATCCAATCCCGGTCCTCGGTGTATCAAACGACCGGCCGTTCGGCCCCTGTTTCAACACCTCCGTCGACCTCGAAAAGGTGAAGGAGGCGATCCGGTTTTTCAGCGTCGGCTGAAGTTTCCGGAATCATTCGTCGGACTGCTGTTCAGGCCTGCTGCCGTACCCTGTCCCCTCTTGTTTCCGGAAACCGAAAATACCGTACCGGTCATGCCCGAAATGATAGAGTTTGGCAACCTCTATCTCTATGGCCCGGAGCGGGGAGTAACGATAAAGCAGCACGCCGAGCAGCATACCCACAGCCGGCCCCGCCCAATATATCCACCACGCGTGCCATTCGCCCGAGACGACCGCCGGCCCGAACGTGCGCGCAGGATTAGTGCTGGTGCCGGAAAGCGGGGACTCGACAAAGACCATGACGGCATAGAGTATGGGAAACAGCGCAGGTGTATAACGCCGGAGCCTGTGATGACGCAGAAAGAAAAAAAGCCCTGCGATCAGGCAAAAAGTCGTCGCGGTTTCCCCGGCCATGGCCCACCCTGTTCCATACCCGGCCCCGGGGACCGTGGCGCCGAACTTCACGCTTCTTCCCATCTGTCCCCAGAAGAGCAAGGGCACACTTCCTATCATGGCGCCGGCCAGTTGAGAGAGGACGTAGCCAGGGACATAGCGGCCCTTTAGCTTTCCCATCAGCCAGAATGCAAGAGTCACCACGGGATTAATGTGTGCGCCGCTTTCTTTTCCCAAAGGTGAAATCGCGATCAGGGCGCCGATCGTGCCGAAGAGAAATCCGGTGATGAGGCGGCGGAGGCCTGCGTCGGGCACGAGGCGAATCATCAGGCTGCCGGCTCCAAAGTCCAGGATCACCACCGATAGACCGGCAGCGACGAGCAGGGCCGTGCCGACGAGTTCTGCGCCATAGACCCCCCATGGGAAAACCGGGCGGACGTTATCCATGGCCCCTGGCCGCGGAAAGTGATATGGTATTAGAAAAGAGGCATACAAAAGGGCCGGTTGTTGAATTCCGATGAACGCAATAGCCGGGGGATGCCTGTTTTTTTCTCAAGGTAGTTATGCTCCTTTTTAATAATTTGCGCGAACGGGGAGCCGCTGTCAACATTTTTTTCGTGCAAAGGGAGGTTGTTGCATATGCATATTTCACTCGAAGGTAAGCGGGCATTGGTGACCGGGGGCAACTCAGGAATCGGCGAGGCCATTGTGGATGCCCTGTCGGAGGCCGGTGCGAAGGTAGGAATCAACTACGTGGTACACCCGGAGGCCGCCGAAAAGATCGAGACGCGGATCCGCGGGAAACGGGGGGAGGCGCTGGCCCTTCAGGCCGATGTCACCGACCCCGGGGCGGTCGCTGCAATGTTCGATCGGATGGACGAAGCATGGGGCGGTATCGACATCCTTGTCAACAATGCGGGTATCGACGGGGAACGGGCACCCAGTTGGGAGGCGGATGGCGGGGCCTGGCGCAAGGTGATCGAGGTGAATTTAATGGGAGCCTTTTACTGCGCCCAACAGGCCCTTAAGCGCATGATTTCGCAGAAAAGCGGAGTAGTCCTGAGCATAAGTTCGGTACATGAGATCATCGCCTGGTCCGGTTACAGCGCTTACACCGCCAGCAAGGCGGCGGTAGGCATGATGACGAAAACCATGGCCCAGGAGGCCGCGCCCTATGGGGTGCGTGTACTTGCAGTAGGCCCGGGTGCGATCAAGACGCCTATCAATCGGTCCGTTTGGAGCGATCCGGCCGGTCTGAAAGACCTGCTTTCGAAGATCCCCCTCAACCGCATGGGGGAGGCGGAGGAGATCTCCCGCATGGTGGTGGTCCTGGTGTCGGATGTCGCCTCCTATGTTACGGGACGCACCATATATGTCGACGGAGGCATGACGGATTATCCCGACTTTGCCCGTGGCGGATGAGAAACAGATTGACTGTTGCCCTGCTTTTGATAAGCTTTATATAAGAGTAATTTATTGAAGAAAGGAGGGCACGAAAATGGATCTGAAATTGAACAATCTTGAAGCGGTCGCGGTGATGAACGCACTGCAGCATTACGCGAAAGAACTCGAGAAGGCGGGGAACGAAAAAGGCGTTCTGATCGAAAAAAATACCGTCAAGGGTCTTATTTCCAGGATAGAGTCGATGCCGGCCGGCGAAGTTCCTTAGAGCGCTCGGCGGAAGACAACAGGGTCAGCTGCGATCTCCGGCAAGATAGATATTTATCTCCTTCTCGAAATGCGCGCTGAAGATCGCGCTGCCCAGATTCTTTCTTATTTCCCCGATATCCCAGAAGGCGACTTCGTCGATCTCTTCTCTGTTGAATGTGATTGCCCCTTCGTAGATGCAGGAAAATGTTTCGACCAGTTCGGACTCCCGACGGTTCGAAAAAAGATAACGGTAAAGGTAGCGAAGTTCACAGCCTGTGATGCCGAGTTCTTCTGTCATCTCCCGCTGTGCCGCCGAAAGAACGGCCTCGCCCGGGGCGACGTGTCCTCCTACCGACGTGTCCCACTTGCCTGGGGCGATGTCTTTTTGGTGCGACCTCTTCTGGAGGAGAAGTTCGCCCTTTCGGTTGAAGACGAGGACGTGGACAACTCTGTGTATAAGTGAAGGGTCATGGTGCAGTTCGGCTCTCTCCGCAAGGCCGATTACGTTGCCTTCGGTGTCCACTATCTCGAGTTTTTCGCTATTGTCGGAAATCATTTCATTACCTCCACGCCGACAAACTCATAGTAAAGACGATTCTTAAACCTAACAGCAAACAAATCCCGGCAAAGCCAGACAGGAGCGCTGAAAAATGGCTTGTAGCGACACCTTACAGACCTATCAGTAGGCCAGCCAGCCTTTTTCTGAAGGCCACCTGACGTGAAAATTGCGGTCACGTGAAAGACAAACAAAATCATGTCGTCATTACAAGACTTTTTCGGCGTTCCTGTCCGGGCTTTATGCAACATCAGGGTAAACCGATAGGGTATAATACCACCTATTCAGGAACAAGGAGAAGAATGTGAAGATAGCGATAACAGGACTTGCGAACTCGGGAAAGACGACGATCTTCAATGCGCTGACCGGACTGGATCTCGAGACCACGGTCTATCCGACCCAGGCATCCGCGGAGCCCCACCTCGGGATGGTGAAGGTCCCGGACGCCAGGATCGACAGGCTCGCCGAAATCTACAATCCGAAGAAGACTACCTACGCCACTGTCGAGTATGTAGATTACATAGGGCTCACGAAAGGCGACATGGAGCAGAACAGGAAAGTCGCCGACCTCATCAAGGATGCGGATGCCATTGTCCATGTGGTAAGGGGGTTCGAGGAAGAATCCGTCGTCCATCCGCTCGGCGATGTCGATCCGAAGCGGGATGTCGAGACGATCGAGCTTGAGATGATATACGGCGACCTTGAATTGGTGGACAAGAGGCTTGAGAGGATGGAGCAGGGGGCCAGGAGGGGAAAGAAACCGGACGAGTCCGAAAAAAAACTGCTCCTGAAATTGAAGGAAATACTCGAAAAAGAGAACCCGCTCAGGGATGTCGATTTTTCCGAAGAGGAGCGCAGGGCAATGACCCATCTGCAATTCATGTCGATGAAGCCCGAGCTCGTGGTACTGAACGTGGGCGAGGCGGAGGTGAACGCCGAAGGCACACGCGGGACGGTTGCGGCGATAGAGTCGCTTTTTAAAGGCGGACAGGTTAGGGTGCTCAGCGTCTGCGGCAAGATAGAAATGGAGATCGCCCAGCTGCCTGTCGGGGAGGCGAAGGCCTTTCTCGATGATCTCGGAATAGCGGAGCCGGCCCTCAATAAACTTATTCGCGTCTCGTACGATCTGCTCGGCCTCATCTCTTTTCTCACGAGCGGAGAAGACGAGGTGCGGGCATGGACGATCAGGAAGGGGATGAACGCACAAAAGGCCGCAGGCAAGATCCATTCGGACATCGAAAGGGGGTTCATCAGGGCGGAGGTGATCTCCTTCGATGATTTCATTTCGTGTGGCGGAATGGCTGCGGCGAGGGAGAAGGGCCTGCTCAGGCTTGAGGGCAAGACCTACGAAGTCGCGGACGGGGACATAATCAATTTCAGGTTTAATGTATGATATGCCTGTTAGCAGCAGAAATAACGTAGCTGAACGAGGACAGACATGCTGAAAAACGCCATACAATCGGCAGGATTTGATTATGATTCGCGTAAACGCAAAACCGGCGTATGGTGTTTTCCCGGGAAGGTAGTCTGGCCAGTCTGTTGCATTTAACGGTGCCTCGACTATGGCTGTTTTTCATCACATCTGCCCTCGCCCTTCAACCAGCATCAGGGTATATTCGCATTTCATTATCGTCGAAAAAGCTTCATTTCAGTTTCTTCTGATGTATAATGGATAGTGATTGCGGAAAAAGGTGAGGGATGAAGGCCCAGGAGATTTTTGAAAGCAGTGTCAAGGTTATGAAGATGCTCCTTACGAAGGACGAGATGATGGAGTCGATCAGGAGGGCCAAGGAGAGGGGCGAAGAGGGGAATGTCCGTCTTCTCGATAAAGAGCGTGAAAACGTGAACGAGCTGGTGCGCAGGATCGTTAAAGATAAGGGTCCCCGAGAAGTTCTGAAGTCCCTGCCGCAGGAGCGGCTGGACGCGGTCGTGGTACGCTATATCAGAAACCGGGAGATATTCATGAAGACGTTTCCACAGGGCATCGAGGATGCCGACCCCGACCCCCTTTCAATATGGGCTGCGGTCATGATTTCGCCGGGGGACGAGAAGCCTGACGCGTGATAGGGTATGGAACAGATCAAGGAACTGATCAGGCGTTACGGGCTTGAGGAAGACCTTGAACATGTCATCATCCCGTTCCGTGACAAAGAGGGGAGAAAAAAACGCTGCTTTCTGCTGAAGAGGAGGTTCCTCAGGCTGGTCTATCCGGACGGCCACTTCGAGGAGTTTCCGCTCGAAGAGGTGATCGAGGCGGTCATGCGGTCTCCCTATTTACCGCTGAGCGAGGCGCTCTCTCTGCTGCATGAGGAACTCGACGCCGAGATATCGAAAATATTTGAAAATGAGAAGGAAGTAAAATCGGAATGAGAAGAATATGAAAAAGAAGATATTGATCAATGCGATGTATCCCGAGGAGAAGAGGGTAGCGATCGTCGATGGCGAGACGCTGGTTGATTTTTATGTCGAAGCCTCGGGCAAGGAGCACCTCAAGGGGAACATTTACAAGGGCGTGATTACGAGGATAGAGCCGGGCCTGCAGGCGGCCTTCGTGAACTTCGGCCCGAAGAAGCATGGGTTTCTTCAGGCAAGGGAGATAAAGGCCGAATATTTCCAGACCAAGTCGGAGGGAAAGAGGTTCCGCGTCCAGGACCTCCAGAAGGGGCAGGAGCTGATCGTTCAGGTCGAGAAGGACGAACGGGACACGAAGGGAGCGAGCCTTACGACCTTCATCTCGATTCCAGGGAGGTATATCGTTATGATGCCCGGCCAGGAGAGGGTCGGGATATCCAGAAAGATAGAAGACAGGGACGACAGGGAACGTCTCAAAGAGATATTCAAGTCGCTGAAGCTCCCCAAGGACATGGGCTTTATCCTCAGGACTGCGGGGAGCGACAAGACAGGGGAAGACCTCGAAAACGACCTGAAATACCTGACCAAGCTCTGGACCAAGATCCAGACCGAGGCGAAGAAGGTATCGGCGCCGGCGCTTATTTACAAGGAGCAGGATATTGCGGTGCGGACGGTGAGGGACTATCTTACGTCCGACGTAAGCGAGGTCCTCATCGACGATCAGGATGCCTTCAAGGCCACGAAGGAGTTCCTCAGGAAGACCGTCCCCTGGAGGAAGATCAATATAAAGTTTTACAAGGAAAAGAAACCTATCTTTTCGAAGCACGGCATCGAGGAACAGATAGCCAAGGTAAACGAGCGGCATGTACATCTGCCGTCGAGGGGCTATATCGTGATCGACAAGACCGAGGCGCTGACCGCGATCGACGTGAATTCCGGCAGGAGCAGGAAAGAGGAGAACGTCGAGTCGACCGCGCTCAGGACGAACCTCGAGGCCGCAGATGAAATCGCGCGCCAACTCAGGCTGAGGGACATCGGCGGTCTCGTCGTGATCGACTTTATCGACATGGAATCTTCCAAGAACAGAAGAGAGGTCGAAAACAGGCTCAGGGAGGCGATGAGCTCGGACAAGGCCCATGCTGAGACGACCGGCATATCGAAGTTCGGTATGGTCGAGATGACGAGGGAACGGATGAGACCGGCCTATTTCGAGACGGTGAACAAAAAGTGCGAAGTCTGCGGCGGCCTTGGCATTGTGCGTACTGACGAGATGCTGGCGCTTTCGGCCTTGCGCGAGATTCTTACCGCTGCTTCAAAGGGCGGTCTCAAGAGCATCACCTGCCGTCTTCCGGTAGACAGCATGAACTATCTTGTCAATAACAAGCGGGAAGAGTTGTGGGGCATCGAGAAGGATTACGGCATCAGCGTGGCCGTCCTTGCGGACAGCAAGCTTACGGGCCAGCATGTGATAGAGGAGGAAAAGGCTGCGGCCGAGTTGAAGCAGGCGGAGGAACAACAAGTAAAGGCGGAGCATATACACAGGCATAAGGCCAAAGAAAGAGTTGGGGCCCGTGAAAAGACGGGCGAATCTGTGCTGGAGGCCGTTGAAGAAAAAGGAGAACCGGTCCAGGAGACAGGGAAAGCCGCTGGGGAAGAAATGTCCGGGGCGACTGCGGCCGGGCAGGAGCAGGTGGAAAAGCCAAAATCCCGGCGCAGATCCAGGGGCAGGTATTGGCGCAAAGGACGTGGAAGGCATCCGCATAAGGAGCAGCATGAACCCGCTGCGGAGGCCGGCGTTACGTCCGACCTTCCGCAGGATCTTGCCGGACAATCTCAGGAGCCCAAAGGCGAGTAGTAATACATTTATGACGGAGGCCGCTGCCGGAAGAATTTCCGAATCCGCCAAATGATTGGCCGGCCTCCCGGTGAGGCGCGGCCTCAATAGTCCTTCCGTATTCGAGAGACCCGTGCGACGACTTCTGCCGTCTTTACTTTAACCGTCTCTTTAGTCCTTCTGCTCTTAATCTCGATCAAGTTATCTTTTAGGTTCTTTTCTCCGATGACGATCTGGGTAGGTATGCCGATGAGGTCTGCGTCTTTGAACTTGACGCCCGCCCTTTCTTCGCGGTCGTCCATCAGCACATCAATTCCTTTTTCGGCGAACTTCCTGTAGAGGTCCTCGGCGACCTCCATCGTCTTTGTATCCTTGATGTTCAGCGGCAGGATTTCGATGTCAAAAGGCGCAATGTTTTCGGGCCAAATCATGCCGTCTTTGTCGTTGTTCTGTTCGATCGCGGCTGCGGCGATACGGGCAGGTCCGATACCGTAACTCCCCATGATGATCGGCCTTTCCTGGCCATTTTCGTCAAGAAAGACCGCCTTCAGCGGGACCGAATATTTTGTCCCGAGCTTGAAGATGTTTCCGATCTCGATCACCCGCTCTACATGAAGCGGATTGCCGCATTTGCTGCAGAGATCGCCTTCTCTGGCGACGTGGATATCATGCCATTCGGCCTCGAAATCCGCAGCGGAAACTCCCCTGATGTGATAATGGGGCTTGTTTGCGCCGCTCACGAACATTCCCTCCCTGAGTGCTTCGTCAGCGACGATCCTGACTTTATGTCCCATCGGGCCGATGAAGCCCGCCTCGACTCCCAGTATCTCCTTTAATTCCGACTTTTGCGCCGGCCTGTGGTTTCCGACCACTTTGGCGAGCTTCTTCTCGTGGAGGTCGTGGTCCCCCCTCACAAGGGCGAGCACCGGGCCTTTCTCGGTCATAACGAGGATGCTCTTTAAGAAGTGGGAGGCCGACAGCTTCAGAAAATTGGATACCTCCGTTATAGTCCTTTTTTCGGGGGTATGGACCTCTTCGCGCTGCCAGTCGACCGGCCCGTTCTTCAGGGGAGTCGAGAGTGCAAGCTCCACGTTTGCCGAGTAGCCGCAGTTTTTGCAGAGCGCAACCTCGTCCTCGCCTGCCGCGCTCGGCGCCATGAATTCATGCGAGACCGCTCCGCCCATCATGCCCGGATCGGATTCGACCATGAAGAAACGAAGTCCGCACCGCTCGTAGATCCTGTGATAGGCGTCGGCATGGAGCTTATAGTTTTTTTCGAGCGCCTCCTCGGAGGCGTCGAAGCTGTAGCTGTCTTTCATGAGGAATTCTCTGGTCCTCAGTATTCCGCTTTTCGGCCTCGCCTCGTCCCGCAGTTTCGTCTGGATCTGGTACCAGACCTGCGGAAGGTCACGGTAGGACCTGATCTCCCTCGACGCCAGCCAGGTCATGATCTCCTCGTGCGTCATCCCGAGACACATGTCACGGCCGGAACGGTCCTTGAGCCTGAACATCTCGTCTCCGATCGCGTCCCATCTGCCGGTCTGCTGCCAGATTTCGGCCGGATGCAGTACCGGCATCGAGATTTCCTGCGCGCCTATCGCGCCCATTTCCTCCCTGATGATCGTGTTGATCTTGTTCATGACTCTCCAGCCGAGGGGAAGATATATGTAAAGGCCTGCGGCGAGCTGCCGCACAAAGCCGGCCCTCAGC
>JAKAIZ010000200.1 GCA_021814065.1 Nitrospirota bacterium
CCTTTCCTAGTGTTGCAATCGCAACAACACCATCCTGTTTCATTATTTCCAACAATTTGTCAGGGATATCCATGACCACCTCCTATTGTTTCGCCTTGCGTTTTAATATAACATTCTCTTTTATAGCATAAATCCAAAACAACCCCAAAAGCCACATTCCCATCCTTACAGGCACAACCATAGGGCTATCCCGTCCATAAAAGGCTGTTGACGTTTCAGGATTGCTCTACAGGGTTTTTAAGGCCGCAGAGGGGACGTTGTGCCCCGAGTGTCAATATAGTACCGCCCCTCTATCCACATGCCTCATTCAGTCTCAAAATCGCCTTGCGGATACCCGACGTATTCACTCCGACGTGCCGGTCGTCTCCACCGCCTCCACGACAGCAAAAAGGTTGTCAGAATTTACGATTATGTGGATACCGAAGTCCCCATGCTGGTGCGTATGTACAAGAAAAGGCTCCAGGGTTACGGGGCGATAGGATATTCCGTTAAGGAAATAGCGAATGGCTTTGAGCCGTTTTGACGACGGCAATTTTAACCCTGCCGCTGATTCCGATACAAACTTGCCACGCCGGGGGGCAAAGTGGTGCATTCTGATGCAAAATGGTGTATACTAATGTATGGCTACAACAGAGAAAGCAGTTCGTCAAAGCGTTTCGCTCCCACCGCCACTGGCCAGGCGGGTGAAGGCTTTGGCGAAAAGCCGAAAAGTCAGTTCAAATCGGGTATTAGTAGACCTCGTCGAGGCAGGGCTGCGATCAAAAGAAGAGGAGAGGCGCAAGTTTCTTGAATTGGCTGATCGGTTAAGCAAAACAACTGACGCGAAAGAACAGCAGGAATTGAAAGAACAACTCGCCCGAATGACCTTCGGCGAATGAGTGCCAAAAATTCAGTGGTCCAATCTTCCTCCAGCTCTTCGCGACCATCTCTTTGACCGGCTGAGGGAGCGTCAAATAACCGCTGAGGATGTCTATCAACTTAAACTCTGGCGAGAATCTGAGCCCGAAGCCCCAGATGGCGATTGGTATAAGGATTTCGGCTCGTTCAAAATCTGTGGTAGGGGAAAGTATCCCAAGACCTTTCTGCTTCGAGGGCAGCCCGGCAAGGGCAAAGCACTGTAATATATAAAGTGTCTCATTATTGATGCACCTTCCAATCGAAAAATCTCCCCTCGCCCCTCTTTTCCTAAGAGGGGGAATACCTCCCTTTGGCAAAGGGAGGTTAGGAGGGATTTTCAGATAATCATGTGCATACTATTTCGAGACTCTTAATAACAGCTGCTTGAAGAGGTTCAGTAACCGACAGCCTGACAATATTTCCGGAATAAGTGGTAAATTTGCAGCCGGATGGATGGGAGGATTCAAGGAGCGTTCACAGCTTGATTGAAGAGCCCAATCAGCCCTGAATTTTCACTCGACCCCCAGAGATTTCTTTAGGGGTCTTACGAAAGAACAAATCCACGACAGGGGCAACAATGGCCTCCGCAATGCTTTTGGAGTCTGACAAATCAATCTAACTGAATTGCCATCGGAGGGCATGCTTTATAAACCTCTATATTCTTGTGTTTGTATATGTCAAGTGTGGAAGGTATTTTCAGAACAAATTGATGTTAAAGGGAAAATGGTGCCGAAGGCGGGACTCGAACCCGCATGGATTGCTCCACACGCCCCTCAAACGTGCGTGTCTACCAGTTCCACCACTTCGGCAGAGTTAAAATTTTACTATAACCATGCCGTCCTTTTCAAGCAAAGACCGCAGCAGTTGATTTTCGGCGCCGTTTCCTGCAAACTATCCCTATAGAGTACAGGTGTAAAGCTTAATAGGGAATCCTGTGGAATTCAGGAGCGGTCCCGCCGCTGTAATCCCGATTCCGGTCAGCCGGAATAAGCGCCTTTGCCGGTAACATGCCACTGTTCATATCTGGATGGGAAGGCTGGCAACAGGTCGGGAGAGCCAGAAGACCTGCCTGTAAAGACAGTGATGAGTGACGAGTAATCAGTGATCAGTTCAGAGATCTGACATCTATTACTATCACTGACACTGAAAGCCTTTCCGCGGAGGAAGGCGAGGATGAAGTAAACCAGGGTGCAATCCTCAGGGCCTGTTTAGGGTTCTGAGGATTTTTTTTGGAGGATAGTAAGACCTAATCATGGAATATCACAGGTTGTCATTCCCGCTTGTCGGGAATCCCTCTCCTGACCTCGCAAAGAAGGATGCCGGACAAGCCGGCATGACGCCGGGGCAGCACGGTACCAGGTCAATGAATGAGAGGTTGCCTTCGAGAAAAATCTTTGGGCTTCTTTTTTTACTTTTCACTTTTTACTTTTCACTTTTCACGGTCTCTTACGCCGCAGAACCCCCGAAGCGGATCATCTCGCTCGCCCCGAACATGACCGAGATACTCTTTGCCCTCGGACTCGGGGACCGCATCGTCGGCGTGACCAGCTTCTGCGACTACCCTGAGGAGGCGAAGAAAAAGCCGAAGGTCGGCGGCATGTCGAACCCGTCATTGGAAGCTGTAGTCACACTGAAACCAGACATCGTCGTCATGACGACAGACGGCAACCCGAAAGAATTCGAGGCGAGGCTGCGCTCTATGGGGATAAGAACGTACGTATTTACCTCCCGGAGGCTTTCTGAACTGCCGCGTGGAGTAAGGGAACTCGGCGCAGCCCTCGGCGTCAAGGCAAAGGCGGACGAATTCGCCGATCACTTTGAGGCGTCTCTCGGCAAATTCAGAATAAAACATGCACGTGCGGCCCGCAACGCCAGGAAGGTCCTCTTCATCGTCTGGCCCGAACCCCTGATTGTGGCCGGACCGGGTACGGTCATCGACGACGCACTCAGGATCATCGGCGTGGAAAATATCGCGTCCGGCGCAAAGGCGGAGTATCCTAAATACTCTATCGAGGAAGTCATAAGAAAATCACCCGACATAATTTTCATCGGCAAAGGCAAGGGGATGGAGAGTGCTTCGGAAGGGCTCTTCAAGATGCTGCGAAAGGTTCCGGCGGTGAGGGAGAAAATGGTCTTTTACGTCAGCGACGACCTTTACCGGCTTGGTCCGAGGACACTGAGAGGGATTGAGGAAATCTCCGCCTTGACGGACGGCAAGCCATGAAGATCAATTTTTTCCTGATCGTCCTTATATTCTTTGCGGTGCTTGCGATATCTCTTTTTCTCGGTCCGACGCCTATCAATCCTCTGGCCCTCGACGGGACGACACGGGAAATCCTCATCAACATCAGGGCCCCTCGCATCGCGGTTGCCGTGCTAATGGGTATGGCCCTCGGCGCCTCGGGCGCGGTCCTGCAGGGGATCCTCAGGAACCCCCTCGCCGACCCTTATATCCTCGGCATATCGAGCGGCGCCTCTCTCGCGGCTGCGATCGGCATTATCGGCGGGGTGACCATATTCGGGACTTTTTCGATCCCCGTGTTTGCCTTTGCAGGAGCGGTCCTCACGGGGGGGATCGTCGGGGTCATGGGGTGGAAACGCGGCGGCCTCTGGCCGGAACGACTCCTTCTTGCGGGCGTCGGGCTCAGCTTTCTCTTCTCCGCCCTCCTCATGCTGATCATGAGCGTTTCGAGGGATGAAGGGATCCGGCGGGCGATGCTCTGGATATTCGGGGACCTCTCCATGTCCGATTGGGAAAGGGTACCATACGGCGTCCTCTTCGTGTTCGGCGGGGTCGCGATATCGCTATGGAGGGCGAAGGCGCTGAACGCGCTCATCCTCGGCGACGAGTTCGCGCACAGCCTGGGGTTTGCGCCCCAGACTGAGAGGGTGCTCCTGTTCATCTCGGTAGGCCTCATGACCGCAGCCTCCGTCTCCCTTGGAGGCATGATAGGCTTCATCGGACTCCTCATCCCCCATATCGCAAGGTTCTTCATCGGCTCGGACAACAGGCTCCTGGTCCCCGCATCCGCCCTCGGGGGAGGCGCGCTCCTTTGTGCGGCGGACCTGATCGCGCGGTCTGCGCTCCCGCCGATGGAACTCCCTGCTGGCATCATCACGGCGATCATAGGCTCGCCCTATTTCCTCTATCTTCTGAGGAGGAAAAATGTCCTCAGCGTCTAAGCCGATGATACTGGAGCTAATCGATGCCTGTTTTTCATACGGGAAAAACGGGCATGTCGTCGATAACCTCGCGTTTTCTGTCGGCGAAGGAGAATTCATAGGACTCCTGGGTGCAAACGGTTCCGGGAAATCGACCATTCTGAAGCTCGGCAGCGGCATATTGAAGCCCTCTGCCGGGAAGATTATGCTCTGGGGCAAGCAGCTTCAGTCTTACCGCAACAAAGACAGGGCGAAGCTGATAAGCTATCTGCCTCAGACGCTGGATATCAGCGTACCCTTCACCATCAGGGAACTGGTGGGCATGGGGCTTTATCCTTACGACATCCCCCCCGCGATCACGCCGGATGAGGCGCTCGACATGGTCGGCCTGACAGATAAGGCGGATGCGCATATCACCGACCTCAGCGGCGGTGAGAAGAGGAGGACCTTCATCGCCATGACCCTGCTTCAGGGCGCTGGACTTCTCCTTCTCGATGAACCTCTTGCCAACCTCGACATCAAATACCAGATAGAGCTGGTGCGGCTCCTCAGGACCCTCAGGGGGCAGAGGAACATTTCGGTGGTAATGGCGCTCCATGATATCAATATCGGGCTGCAGTTCGACAAGGTTATGCTGATAAAAAATGGCGGCATACTCGGCTTCGGAAGGCCGGAAGACGTCCTTACCGAATCCAGCATCACGGACGCATTCGACATCGAAGTGAAGATCCTGAGGCAGACCGACGGGAAGGCATATGTGAGCTATCAGGAGAATTACCGGAAATGGCAAGGGATGCAGAAATGAGCAGAAAAATCGTCTTCGTCACCGGGGGCGCCCGGTGCGGGAAAAGCGGCTTTGCCCTCAACGCGGCCTCTGCGATTCCCGGCAGAAAAGGGTTTATCGCCACCGCAACCGAGCTCGACGAAGAGATGAGGGAGCGGATAGCAAGACATCGCGCGGACCGCGGTGCCGCATGGGACACGATCGAGGAGCCGCTGCAACTGGCCAAAGCTATCGAAGAAGCAGCCGGGACATTCGACGTCCTTGTCGTCGACTGCCTCACCGTATGGCTCTCGAACGTGATGTGGTCAGTGCCCGACGTAATGGAAGAAGTGGAAACACTCGTCCGCACATGTGAAAAAATTCGTAACAGGCGGTGCATTTCACTCTACATCGTCTCGAATGAGGTCGGAATGGGGATCGTCCCGGCAAATGAGGTGGCCAGAAAATTCCGCGACCTCGCCGGAATTCTCAGCCAGAAAATTGCTGCACTGTCGGACGAGGTGTATCTCGTGATAGCAGGTATACCGATACAAATTAAAGGCAAAGGAGAATCATGATGCGCAGGACGCTGGAGATGATCAGGCCGGTGAAGGCCGAATTCGCCGAAGAGGCGCAGAGGCGACTCGATAACCTCACAAAGCCGCCCGGAAGCCTGGGAAGGCTCGAAGAGTTCGCAAGGAAGATCGCAGCGATCACCGGGACGGCGATGCCCGCAGATCGG
>JAKAIZ010000201.1 GCA_021814065.1 Nitrospirota bacterium
AAAAGATTAAAACAAAAAAAGGTTAAGAGGTTAACATTTACCTCTTCGCCTTGCCGCCTATTCACCGTTTTGCCTATTTACCTTTTACCGTTCCTTCACTTCCCCCTTGCCGCATTTTGGAGGTACCACTGATACGTCGTTCTGATTCCTTCTTCGAGATCGATCTTCGGGCTCCATCCAAGCGCCTGCAGCCTGCTTACGTCGAGCTGCTTCCTTGGCGTCCCGTCCGGCTTGGTTGAGTCCCACACTATCTCGCCCCGGAACCCGACGACCTTCTTAACGAGCTCCGCAAGTCCCCGTATGGTAATGTCCTTCCCTGTCCCGATATTTACGATCTCGCTGCCGTCGTAGTTGTTCATGAGGAAGACGCAGGCGTCCGCGAGGTCGTCCACATGGAGGAACTCCCGGTACGGCGCACCGGTCCCCCAGAGCACAACCTGCTGTTTGGCGTCCGCCTTTGCGTCATCGAACTTCCTGATCATCGCCGGAAGGACGTGGGAGCTGGTCAGGTCGAAATTGTCATTGGTGCCGTAGAGGTTCGTCGGCATGACCGAGATATAGTTCGTCCCGTACTGCCTGTTATAGGACTGGCAGAGCTTTATGCCCGCTATTTTCGCTACCGCATACGGCTCGTTGGTGGGCTCGAGCGGGCCTGAAAGAAGATATTCCTCCTTCATCGGCTGGGGACAGAGCTTCGGGTAGATGCAGGAACTGCCGAGGAAGAGGAGCTTCTTCACCCCGTACATATGCGCAGCCTTTATGATGTTCACCTGGATGAGCAGGTTGTTGTAGATGAAATCCGCCGGCCAGGTGTTGTTCGCCATGATCCCGCCGACCCTTGCAGCGGCAAGGAAGACGTATTCGGGCCTCTCCTTTTCGAAGAAATCCCAGACGTCCTTCTGGATCTCGAGGTCGAGCTCTTTGTGCGTCCGCGTCGAGATATTCTCATACCCGCCGGACCCCAGCCTCCTTACGATCGCGGAGCCTACCAGCCCCCTGTGTCCTGCAACATAAATCTTCGCGCCTTTATCCATCTATCCTCCCTGTCTTTAAAAAAATAAAAAAGGTAATAGGTTATAGGTTATAGGTTATAGGCAATGGGTTATGGGGCAAGGATTAAAAAACGGTAATGGGTTATGGGTAATGGGTTATGGGTAAAAATGAAATTAGGAGGATAAGAAGCTCAGAAGATCAGAATGCCTTACATCTCTTCCCAACTTCCCATCTTCTTGCCTCAGTTATCTTCCCACCTATTGCCCCTGACCTATTACCTATTACCTATTACCCACTGTTAGCCTCTTATCCTCTTCACCTTTTAACCTCTTCGTCTCTTATCCTCTTTGCCTGTCTTTACCTTTTCCATGTCCGCCTTCACCATCATCCTTACGAGTTCGGGCAGCTGCACCTTAGGCCTCCATTTCAGCACCTTCTTCGCCTTCGAAGGGTCACCGAGGAGGAACTCCACCTCGGTCGGCCTGAAATAGCGGGGATCGACCTCTACTACCACGTCGCCGGGATGCGGGGCAGAGGTAGAGGTAAAGGCTGAGGTTGAGGTTGAAACAGCTTTTCTGGTGTTACTCGTTGCTCGCAACTCATCGCTCGTCACCGCCTTAACAATCCCCACTTCTTTTAGCCCCTTGCCTTTCCATCCTATCTCGATGCCGGTTTCCCTGAATGCCCGTTCTACAAATTCGCGGACGCTGCAGGCCTTTCCGGTGGCGATCACGTAGTCGTCCGGCCGCTTCTGCTGGAGCATGCGCCACATCGCCTCGACATAGTCCCCTGCATAGCCCCAGTCGCGCTTCGCGCCGAGGTTGCCGAGGTAGAGCTTCTTCTGGAGGCCGTGGCGGATCCTGCATGCGGCCATAGTGATCTTCCTCGTGACGAAGGTCTCGCCCCTGAGCGGGGACTCGTGGTTGAAGAGTATCCCGTTGCTGGCATGCATACCGTAGGCGTCGCGGTAATTCACGACGATCCAGTAGGCGTACAACTTTGCGGCCGCGTAAGGGCTCCTCGGACAGAAGGGCGTTGTCTCGCGCTGCGGCGTCTCCTTCACCTTGCCGTAGAGCTCGCTCGTCGAGGCCTGGTAGAAGCGGACCTTCTCGATCATCCCGAGGATCCTGATCGCCTCGAGCATCCTAAGAGTGCCGACCGCGTCGGCGTTAGCAGTATACTCGGGGGTCTCGAAAGAGACCTTCACATGCGACTGGGCAGCGAGGTTGTAGATCTCGTCCGGCTGCGTCTCCTTGACGATCCGGATAAGGTTCGTCGAGTCGGTCATGTCGCCGTAGTGGAGAAAGAACCTCGGGTGTCCTTCATGCGGGTCGACATAGAGGTGGTCGATCCTCCCTGTATTGAAGATCGAGGACCTCCTCTTGACGCCGTGCACCGTATATCCCTTCTTCAGGAGCAGGTCCGCCAGGTAAGCGCCGTCCTGGCCGGTGATGCCGCTGATCAATGCCGTCTTTTGTTTCATCTTCTCTCCAATCCTGTGGTAATAGGTAATAGGTTATAGGTTATAGGTTATAGGTTATGGGTTATAGGTTGTGGGTTATGGGGTGAAAGGTTAACGGTCAAAAGACCTTTGAAATGTTGTATCGCCGAACCGAATCAGGCTGTCTCCTTCCCGCCAAGATCATTTACTTATCAGAAACCTTTAAGATTACCTGGAAGGGGCGGATCAGCTGCCGGGTTTCTCTTTGAGAAATCTTCTCAGCTGATCGACAAAAAAAGTGAAATCTCCGATATGTCTTGTATATATGCCATATGTGATCGAGTCGTCGATGCCGTCATAAACGTGAATCAACATGTTCCTGAATCTCACCATGGCCTTGAATTTAACGGCTGCATCCGTATGTATGACACCGCCCGCTGCAAGAATGTCAAAACATTCAGCATAGGTTTCCGGCTCTTTCAGGTCGAGACCGCCGACAAGATGCTTGCAGATATCAACCATCTGCTCAATAGCAAGCTCTATGTTTCGCTCAATAAACCTTCTTGTCACCACATTCGCCTGAAAATCCTCAAAACTCCTGACTGGCGCAGCCTCCAGTTCCCTGAGAAATTCCTCTATTTTCCGCAGTTTTTTTTCTATCAGTATCTTGTCAATCATAGGCCGCCATTCCCGAAATATACTTGTAATCATCATACTCTGAGATAACCTTCTCCCTGAACTTCCGGTAAAGGACCCTGTCTTTGACCTCAAGAGGCACGCCGTATTTCATAACCTGATGTCTGAGAAACGGGGACGCCCCGTTCAAGACCACCAGGTCGATATCTGCAGAACACACTTCGGACAGCGTATTGACCAGGCCAAGGAGATCAAGTCCGGCCGGCGGATCTTCAAAATAGACCGCAAGGTCGATATCGCTCCCCTTTTTCTGCCTTCCCGCAGCATAAGAGCCGAACAAGAGAGCAAAAAGAACGTTGTCGTCTCTTGACAGAAACTCCCTGAGGACCCCGATAACGCGCCCCGGATCATTAAGTTTACTGTTCGTCATTTCCATATTGGGATTATATCACACACCCGTTCTTGCAGCCTCCACTTACGCATTTATAGGTTATGGGTTATAGGTAATGGCAAAGGCTTAAAGACTGGTTATGGGTAATGGGTTAGAGGTTATGGATCAAAGACTGGGTGATAGGTTATGGGCAAAAACCATGACCCATCACCTATCACCTTGTTTTTTTGTCCTATTACCTATCACTGCGCTTCCAATCATGTGCGGATCAGAAAGAAACCGCTCTTTCGGAAGCCGCTGCTGCTCTTCAAGCCTTTCAAGGGCGATCAGTATTTCCGAAGAAATCTTTCTGACCCTGTCAGGGTTGAATTCCACTACCGAGAGTTTCCTTTAAATAGAGGGTGCGGAAGGGCTCAAAATCAAAATAGGCCGAAAGGGTTGCCTCCTGAAAATCCGCCCGTTCGTCGTCGTCCTTTTCAAACAGGAGGAGCCCGCCTTTTATCACCTGATACCTGAAAGAGAGCGGGGCAGAATTCAGTATCCTTACATCGACCGGATAGCCGTTGTCATCATTCATCAATGAAGCCTCAAGGGAAAGCTCATAACGCAAGGCAGACTCAGGCAGGCTATCCCTCAAATACACTGCCACATCGATGTCCCTGAAACCCTCGCCAGTCACAAAGGAACCGTGAAGATACGCAAAAGAGATTTCTGCATGCTTTTCAAGGGCAAGCCTGAGCCGTTTTTCAATGGCTTTCCTCTCCGTCTCCGTCAGGTTATATGGCCTTGTCCTGTTCATAGTGGAATATTATCAAGTAGTCCGCGAAATAGCAAAAATCTGACCGGTTTTATTGGACAGCCGGGTTTTATTGGCTCAATTCGTGCTATTTGGTTAACTGATAAGACCAATACAACTAATCAAACCGGTCGGAAGAGCGCTTCAATCAGGTCTTCTTGATATGTGCTTATCCTTTTTTTCATTCGCCGAACCGAATCAGGCTGTTTTCTTCCTGTCACCGATGCCACACAAAAGACCCGCGACACTGATATCCTCTTCGATCTCTTCCCAGTGAATACCTGTACCTCCGCCACTCAACTCGAATTGCGCGCGTTGCTCCGGAGTGGCATGTAAAAGCCTCGGGAAATATGCCAGAGGTACAGACAACTGCCTGCCGTCAGTAAGTTCCAACCAAAGATTTTCGGAATCGGTCCAAACCCTCTTAGCTGCTGCCGTGGCTACCGAAGTATGCATACCAAGCCTCCTTAAACACATCCTGTTTCTGCTTTATTATACCTTCAAGCTCATTCAATTCTGAACTCCCGACAGCACAATTATGCCGCAAGAGCCATCTCTGCAATTATGCTGTTCCAGGGCACATGCAGAAGCCCTTCGGCATCGCGGTTTATAAGCCCCAGGCGCTCAAGGACTTTGGCATCACCGTGCACGTTTTTATAGTCCCTCCCCAGTTCTTTTGACAGCGCCCTCACGCTCAGCGGGCCGGTCGAATGAAGTGTCTTAAGCATTTCAAGGCGACGCGGTGTCAGGACACTCAGAAGGGTTGCCAGGTCAGGGAAGTAAATCCTTTCTTTGGGCAACTCCGGAGCCTTGCCCTTTTCCGCCTTATGCCACGCCCTGATAAACTCCGCAGCGGAAGCCTTTTCATTCATAATTTCAACTTTTATTCTTTTGCTCATGTCTTCCTCCTCTGGCTTTATCCACATCACCCAAAAAATCGGCAACCAGCTTTTCGACGCCTGCGAATGCGTATGATTCTTCCTTCCCTCCGACATGACGATGATCGCCTTTGCCGCGTTCGTTATCATATCGCACTATGGAAGTGCCATCCGCATGACCATAATAGAGACGATATTTAAACCTGTGGGGGGAATTCTTCAGTTTCGTCGGCAATTCCCACAAAACCATCTCACGCATTGCTCCATCCGAATATATGAATTTGGAACGAAAAACAAGTCGCGCTCTGGATACCATATGGTCAATTATACCATAGTCATGCTTGTTCCAGCCGGATCATGCAAATCCGTCCGTCGACCCGCCGTCGATGATGATGTGTTCGATATCGGGCCAGGACTGGGAGT
>JAKAIZ010000202.1 GCA_021814065.1 Nitrospirota bacterium
TGCTGGTCGGCCGACCGGTCGTTGTCGTGTAGGTGGAGCTCGAGGATATGCGGATTAAGGGATTGCATCCATTCCTCAAGAGGCACTTTCGAGAAGAGATGACAGTGACCGGTGTCGAAACAGACCCCAAAATTATCGGAGTCCATTTCCTCCGCCAGGAGTTTCAGGTTCGACGGTTCGTCCTCGAAGATATTCTCAATAGCTACCCTGACGCCGATTGCGGCCGCCCTCCTGTTGACCGGCAGCCAGGTTTGAAGACTTTTCTCGAGCCAGAGGTCGACATTCAGCGCGTATTTCCACTTTTCGTAGCCGGAATGAAAGACGATCGTCTTTGGGCGCAGGACCTCGGCAATGTCCAGGGCGTGGTAGAACCGCTCGATGGTTGCCTGTCTGACCTTTGAGTCGACCGCACCCGGGGAAAGGTCCATGAACGGCGCGTGAATCGAGAGGGAAGGGCGATAGTCGAACAGGTCCGCCAGGCCCCTGATTTCTGCCATAGATATTGTGTCGAGGATCGCCGAGCCGAAATATATCTCGAGGTTCAGCCGGTTCTTTTTGATGTAGTCCTGGTATTCCGCGATCCGGTTGAAGGGGACGTGCGCGTGCGGTGAGGTCACTATTTCGAAGCCGGCGTCGTTGTCTCGGCCTTTTTTTCGACCTTCGGTTCCGTCTTAGCGGCCTTTGCCTCCGGTTTCTCCCCGTTTCCGGCCTTGGCCGTCTTCGGCGTCGTTTTATTCGAGGGATAATCCGTTGCGTACCAGCCGGTGCCTTTAAGGACAAAGGACGTGTTAGAAATCATTTTTTTCATTTTTCCGCCGCATTCAGGGCAGTCCGTCAACGGCGAAGCAGTTATTTTTTGCATGATCTCATGATGCTTTCCGCATTTTTCACACTCATATTCATATATAGGCATAGCGCATCAACCTCCTTTACGGACCTGACCTTTTACTATAACGCAGCCGGCAACGGCACGTCAATTCACCTAACGGCGGGCATAAGAGGGAATAACGCGTCAAAGGGCGGGGCCGCTTAGACCCTGAGACCTGGCCAAGTATGGAGCGGATCGACCGAACGCACTACGTGCATGCCGGCGTCTGCGAAGCGGCGGAAGGCTGCCTCTGCAACGTCGGTATAGTCCATCACCCCGGTTACTACGACGGGCGAAGTGCAGTCTTCCAGGAGGTAGACCTTCTCGGCAAGTTTGCGGTCCCGGGCGAGGATGTCTTCGAGAAGGTCGGCGATCGTCCACGCAACGCAGTGGCTCTTGGCCTGTCCGGCTATGAGGACCGCGTCGAAGTCGAGCAGCTTCCTGTAGAACTTCTCGCTCTTGAGCCCAAGCTCCTCCCCCTTCGGCCCTTCGCGCACCTCCGGCCCGAGCACCGAATAATGCTCGGTGAACGGCCTGTCGCCCTTTACATGAAAGTCGGGCTGGCTGTACCTTGCCATACAGTGGAAGAATATCGCCTCCTCGACCGAGGCGACGAGGGCATGTCCGATTCCGCCGAGCATCCCGTGATAGGGCCAAATGGTCAGGTCGTACTTACCGCCTTCCCTGAGCTGCTTCGTGTAGTGCAGCAGAAGACGCTGGCCGTATTCCTCGTCCACGCGGAAGTTGAAGCAGAGATCGGGATTGAACCTCCAGACGCCGTTTATTACGTCCTCCTCCGAGATCATGGTGAACGGCGCGGGATGCTCGCCTTTTTCGTTGACAAGAAAGATCGGATGAAAGATCTGCATAGCGTTATGGGAGTCCATCGTAGGGCATATCTGGGTGATCGCCCCGAGGTTCCGGTAGATGAACTCGCAGAGTCTCCGGCTGTCGTCGACCGCGCCTGTCCCCGAACGCCCCGCCACATAGAGGTCGTACCCCGGGATGCAGAAGGTGTTCTGCACGTCGACGGCGACCAGGCATATTCTGAAAGTGTCGTCGCAAGCGGGCCGGACCGCGTAGCGTCTTGCCCATGCCCTGGCTTCGTGATCCCTGTCCAGATAGGGGACCTTCCATACCTCGTCCGTTCGCACAGGCTCGAAGTGCGGCGGAAGCGGAAGTTCGGTCACGATCATGTCAGTTTTTTCCCCTTCATCACTAGGCGCAACTGCCGAACTTCTTCATCAGTTCTTTCTCGACCGGCTTCGGCACCAAATCTTTTACCGGGCCGCCGAGGGAGGAGATCTCCTTGACGATCGTCGCGGTGAGAAAAGAGTATTCCTCGCTCGGCATCAGGAAGACCGTCTCAATCTGCTGGTTGAGCCTCCGGTTCATCAGTGCCATCTGCAGTTCGTACTCGAAATCCGAGACCGCCCGCAACCCCCTGATGATCGCGATCCCTTTTTTCTTTCTGACGTAATCGACGAGCAGACCCTCGAACGCCTCTATCCTGACCCTCTTATATCCGCGCAGCGAATTCTCGATCATCGCGAACCTTTCTTCGATTGTGAAGAGCGGCTGTTTCTTGAGGCTCGGAGCGACCGCGATGATGACCTCGTCGAAGGTCCGAAGGCTCCTCCTGACAAGGTCGAGGTGGCCGTAAGTGAAGGGATCGAACGTTCCCGGATAAATCGCAATCTTTTTCATGGTTCCTTCCTGTATAAGGTGAGTGAGGTATCTCCGTAACGGTATCTTTTGATCAGCCTGAGCGAATGCAGTTCTTCATGAGGGACTTGTTTCGAAGGTCCTTCGACGATGAGGCAGCCCCCTTTTTTCAGCAAGCCGCCCGCATCCAGCAACGGCAGTATTTCTTCTGTCTCATCAGAGGCATAGGGAGGATCGGCAAAGATAATGTCGAAATCCATCCCGGTGCTGAGCATTCTTTTTATGAAGCGTCCGGCGTCCTCCGTGTAAACCTCGGCCTTCTCCCCGAGCCCCATTTTTTCTATATGTCCGGAGATCTCCTTCGAAACGGTGCGTACCGACTCTACAAAGGCAACCCTCGACGCGCCCCGCGACAGGGCCTCGAAGCCTACCGCACCCGTCCCGGCGTAGAGGTCGAGGAATGAGGCGTTCGCAATGTCGTTTCTGAGGATATCGAAGAGCGCCTCCCGCACCTTTGCCGAAGTCGGCCTGATTTCGCCTCTGTCGATTCTTTTCAATACCTTGCCGGCAGCGACCTTCCTGCCCTTCAACAGACCTGCGGATATTCTCATTCGCTCTCTCCCCTGTTTGCTGCGCACGTAAAATATAGGGCCGTAACCATTGTGATTATATTACTACAGCGTAGATGCGGCTGCAAGAGAGAGGAAATAGGAGAATATCAGCAGACTGTTGCTAAAAAAGGGCTACTTCTTTTGTCTAGGCGTCACGGCGCCGGTTGCGGGATCGTAGTCGTACTTACTCAAGTCGAGCGGGCTACCTACGAGGTCCTCCGCGTCCTTCAGCTCCGGCGGATACGCACCGTTGGCCGCCCGGTAGGCTTGTATCGCCTTTTTCAGCGCGTCAAGGTTGGCCATATCGGCGGCGGTCTGCGCGCCCTTGTAAGAGTCGATGAGCGTGTCACCATATTCGGCAACCGGGTTCTTAGGCTTATCCTTGCAGGCGGGAAGAAACAGGAGGGTGAAGAGAGTCGCGGATAGGAACATCTTTGTCCAGCTTTGTTGCATGCCGCTATTCTACGTATGAAAGGCCTTGCCTGTCAAATTGCTCTTCCCGTTTACGAACGCTTTCGGCGACTTTAGGGTAAAATATAACCCATGAAGTTGTTCAGGAAGACAGAAGACGCCCAGCCCGATCCGCTCCTGGAGGATCTGAAAAAGAAGATCGCTGATGCGGGGATGCCCGCCAATGCCGAAGAGACGGCGACCAGGGAACTCGAGATGCTCAGGAAGATCAGTCCCTCCACCTCAGAATACACCATAGGGCTTGCGTACATCGAATATCTCGTCTCGCTTCCGTGGAGTCTCAGGACCGAAGACAACCTCGACATCAAGCGGGCGGAGAAGATCCTCGATGAAGACCACTACGGGCTCCAGACCATCAAGGAGAGGATACTCGAACACCTTGCGGTCAAGAAACTCCGTATGAACCGCTCGCCCCAGATACTGGTTGTAGACGACGAGGAGGTCGCAAGACGGAACCTCGAACATATTCTTTCGAAAGAGAATTATTCAGTAGTGACCGCGGCCAATGGTGTCGAGGCGCTGGAACGGATAAGGAATACGAATTTCGATGTAATCCTCACCGACTTCAAGATGGAGAAGATCGACGGGATGGAGATCCTCGAAAAGACGAAGTCGGCATATCCCCAGACCCAGGTGATCATGATCACGGGCTACGCGACGATCGACACGGCGGTCGAGGCGATGAAAAAAGGCGCCTTTCATTATATCGCCAAGCCGTTTAAACTCGATGAGGTGAGGGCGATGGTCAAAGAAGCGATCGAAAAGAATGACCTGCAGGCCGAGATCAAGGGTTCGGTCCTCTGCTTTGCGGGCCCGCCCGGGACCGGCAAGACCTCGCTCGGACGCTCGATCGCGCGGGCACTCGGGAGGAAATTCGGGAGGATATCGCTCGGCGGGATAAAGGACGAGGCCGAGATCAGGGGACACCGCCGGACTTATGCCGGAGCGATGCCCGGCAGGATCATTGAGGAGATCCGGCGCTCGGGATCCTCCAATCCCGTCCTGATACTGGACGAACTCGACAAAATAGGCCAGGACTTCAAGGGCGATCCGGCTTCCGCCCTGCTCGAGGCGCTAGATCCCGAACAGAACGCCCATTTCATGGACCACTATATTGACGTTCCCTTCGACCTTTCGGGCGTGATGTTCATTATTACGGCGAACGTGGCGGACAACATCATGGATCCCCTCAGGGACCGTATGGAGGTAATCCAGTTTTCGGGATACACGGAGGAGGAGAAGGTGATGATCGCATCGCAGTTCCTCGTGCCGAGGCAGGTCAGGGAAACCGGCATATCGATCTACCCTCCGGAGTTTCAGGCCGATGCCTTACAAAAGGTCGTTCAGGAGTATACGCATGAGGCGGGCATCCGCGACCTCGACAGGCAGATCGCCGCGATCTGCCGGAAGATCGCCCGGGATTTCGTGCAGCACGGCGTGGGGGCTCAGAACATAAGGATCGACAAGGGGATAGCGGAGCGTCTGCTCGGTCCGCGGAAATACTACTTCGAGCAGATGGAGGAAAAAGACCGGATCGGGGTGACGACGGGGCTCGTCTGGACCGAAGTCGGCGGCGACATCATCTTCGTCGAGGCATTGAAGATGAAGGGAAAGCAGGAACTCATCCTGACCGGCTCGCTTGGAGGCGTCATGCGCGAGTCGGCCCAGGCGGCGTTGAGTTACATCAGGAGCAATGCGGCCAGGTTCGGCATCAGCGAAGATTTCTTCAAGGACCATGATGTCCACATACACGTGCCTGCCGGAGCGATCCCGAAGGACGGACCGTCTGCCGGAGTGACGATAGCGCTGGCGCTTATCTCGCTTCTGACCGGCAGGCCTGCAAAGCGGTCGGCGGCGATCACCGGTGAAATTACCCTGAGCGGACGTCTCCTGCCTGTCGGCGGGGTGAAGGAGATCGG